>SHZY01000165.1 GCA_009692065.1 Gemmataceae bacterium | reverse complement strand
GCTGGGTTGGCGGCGCCGGTGAGGAGCTGAACAACGATCTGGGCTTTGAAGTCAGCGGGAAAAGAACGTCGGGGACGAGACATAGAAGAACTACCTAGCGTGGTCCAGTAAGGTACATGTTACTGGTCCAGCGCTAGGGGCGCAGTGCACAGAGTCATTCACAGTTTGAATCGCGAAAGAGAAACGGGGTCGGGAGTCGGGAATTGATTTGAGACAAAGCAGGCCGAGAAAAGGTCTCAGGACCCTTTTAAGTAGATGCTATTGCCTAATTAAAAGGGTCCTAACACCTTTTTCCGAGGCGGCTTACATATGATTCGTCATCACAACGTGTTCCAAGCGACCGTGGTCCTCGCCTTCGCAATGGTCGGTGCTGGCGTCGGATTTTGGTTTCGTGTCAATTTCGCCCATTCTGTTTGGATCGATTCACTGTTGGGGGCCATGGCTGGGGCGATTTTGGGCTTGCTCGTTAGCGGGACGATTTTGATGATTACGAACTACTGGCGAGACCGCTGGCGGGACGAGTAAGCAGTCGAACCTGGCGATGCAGCCGACCGCGGCCCATCTTGCGTTTTCGAATCATTTGGCACAGCGAAGGCCGCGGCGGCTGAGCTTGGTCGTTCGGCGACATTGGTTGAGGTTACGGGCGGGGCACCGGCTTTCGAATCACAGGCTAAAAGCGATGCGATTTATTCTCGGACTAGGGCTGTCATTCCTCTTTACCGCTGGTGGACAGGCCCAGCCTGTCGGCAAAGAATTCGTCTACCGAAAGGCGGGCGAGCGCCCCCTTCGCCTTTACGCGGTGTTTCCCAAAGATTGGAAGACCGGCGATCGTAGGCCGGCCATTGTTTTCTTTCACCACGGCAGTTGGATCGTTGGCACTCCAACGCAGTTCAACGAACATGCGAAGTATCTGGCGAGCAGGGGTATGGTCGCATTCCAGGTCGAATATCGGCTACTTGACCGCAACAGCAAAGATCCGCCGATCGTGTGCATTGAGGACGCCCGCTCATCGCTGCGGTGGGTCCGGGCCAACGCCGGGAAGCTGGGCATCGACCCTGATCGGATTGCGTCAGCAGGCGGTTCGGCCGGGGGACATCTCGCGGCGTTCGTGGGCATGATGGACGGATTTGATGCCCCAGGCGACGACCTCAAGGTTTCGCCTCGATCCAATGCGATGGTCTTGTACGATCCAGCCTTCAACAACGGTCCGGGAAAGTGGGGCCACGAGCGGGTCAAGGACCGGTACAAGGATTTTTCACCCTTCTACCACGTTGCCGCGAAGTTGCCCCCGTGCATGATCATCGTGGGCGAGAAGGATGGCATCTGTCGTCCAAAATCCGTGACGGACTTTGCCGAGGCCATGAAGAAAGCAGGCAACCGTTGCGACACCTTCATTTATCCTGGCAAGCCTCACGATTTTCACAACTGGCGCCCAGGGAAGGCGAACCGCGACTTTTACGACACTTTGGAACGGGTTGACCGTTTCCTGCTTTCCCTGGGATGGCTTGACGGGGAGCCGACGATCAAGAAATGACCGAGTTTCTCCAGCGGCGCCCCTCGCTTGGCGCTCGGGATCGGACAGCCTAAATGCCAAGGTTGGACAGCATCTCCGCCAGCCGGCGCGTCAGCCCGGCAAGCACCGGCGCCTTGGTTTCGACGGCGAGGACAGCGTGTTCCAGACGTTCCTCGGCGGCTTCCAGCATGCCGGGCTGGCCTTCCTCTTGAACGGCTTGGGCCAGATGCGTGGTGCATTCCGTCAACCTCGCCACCTCTTCGTTCGGCACATCCGCTGAGGCCAGCGCGTTGCCCAACTCGTCAACTAGATCGGCAAGCAGCGCCTGCGCCTCCGGGCCGACGTGGCGTGTCTCGCGCAACAGCCGCGCGATCGCGTGCAGATGCGCCTGCACTTGCTCGGTCGCAGGAGGTTGCGAAGGTGTTTCGGGCATGATGTTGGGCCCTTAATTCTGTGGACGCCCAGGGGTGAGGTACTCCGAACCCCTGGGATTCGGCGTACCTCATCCCTGGGCTTGCTACGAATCCGTAGTCATTGTACCAAGCCCCGCTCAGGTGCGGGTGCCTTCAGCGGTGGCTGGCGCTCGCTCGTCTCCCGGGCCGCGCTCATGATCCAGTTCGCGCCCGGCGGCACGCTCAATGCGAATGTCAAAATCACGCACACGATCAACGCCAGCAGGGCAGGCGCGGCGCCGCGCGTTTCGATCGGCTTGACGGCGGTGCGCAAGTACATCACCGTGATGATGCGCAGGTAGTACCACGCGCCGGCCGCGGCACTCAGGACGCCGACAACCGCGAGCGTGGGGTACAGCCAGCCGAGCGGGCCCTGCACGGAGATCGCGCCGAAGAAGACGAAGAACTTGCCGGTGAATCCCACGGTGAGCGGGAAGCCGATCAGGCTCAGCAACAGCGCCGTCGCCATCAGCGCGATGCCGGGATGGCTCTTGGCGAGCCCGGCAAGATCATCGACCGTTTCGACCGGGCGTTCCGGTCTGTCGAGCAAGGCAATGACGGCGAAGATGCCGAACGTCATCGTTCCATAGGCGATCAGGTAGAAGAGTAGGCTCGCCACCCCGCTCGTCGACGCGTCGGCCCCCGATAGATACGGAGCGCTGGTCAACGCGACCAGCATGTAGCCAGCATGCGCGATGCTGGAGTAGGCCAGCAGCCGCTTGAGATTGTCTTGTAACAGCGCGAGGATGTTGCCGATCACCATGGTCAATGCGGCGAGGAACCAGAATAGCGTCGGCACCTGATCGCTCACGGCCATGCCGACCAGAGCATGGTCGCTCGGCATATTTACCGCGGCAGGCACGACGAAGCCGAAGACGCGCAAGAGGGCGACGAAGCCCGCGATCTTCGGCACATACGACAGAAACGCGGCTCCGCTGGTCGAGGTGCCCTGGAACACGTCGGGCGCGTAGAAGTGGAACGGCACCGCGGTGATGCGAAAGCCGAGTCCTGCTGCCACCGTCAACATGGCGACCTGCGCCAGGCCGGCGACGGGCTTGGCATCCTCGGCATTGTAGAAGACTTGCAAGATACCCGCGATGTTGGTCGTGCCGGTCAAGCCGAAGAGGTAGCTGAAACCGAAGAGCAACAATCCCGACGAGAAGATGCTCAACAGAAAATACTTGATCGACGCTTCCTGCGAGGCATCATCATGCCGGGGAAGATAAAGGAGGACGTAGGTCGGGATGCTGATCATCTCGAGCGCCAGAAAAAGCGTGACGAGATCGTTGGACGCCCCGGCCAGGCACAGCCCAGCGACGATGATGAGGAAGCATGCATCATGGTCCGCGGCATGCCGGTCGGCCATGTCGTTCCAGCTCAAGAGGATGAAGACGATGCCGGTGGCGATGGCGAGCACGCGCGTCAGGTTCGCCAGCGAATCGAAGAGCAGGGGGATCGCGAAGGCGGCGTCCGAAGTCGGCGGCTCGACGGGCGGCAAGGCGCGGATCAAGGCGAAGAACAGGCTGGCCAGCGCCGCGGCATGATGAAGGCGCCGATCGGTTTGAAACAACCCGCTGACGAAGATCATGCATGCGCAGAGGACCAGCACGATCTCCGGTACGAGATGCGGAAACAGGTCCGCCAGGGGTTGCGCATACGGATGGGACATTGATTGTCACTCTAGAGTTTGCCGGAACCGAGCGTTATTTTTCTCGCGGCGCCTGGCGACTCAAGCGCAGTGCTTCGGCCTGGGCCGTTGCCAGGTTCTGCCGGCGATCGAGAATATTCGCCACCACGTCCACGTCCGACTTCACCGAGTTCAGCACCGGCTGGGGATAAACGCCCAGGAGCAAGCACAGCGCCATGATCGGCGCCAGCGCGGCAATCTCGCGCACGCTGATGTCTTCAACCGCGGGCCCATCATGGTGCGGTTCTTTGAGGGCGCCGAAGAAAACTTGCTTGAGCATGGTGATTAGATACCACGCGCCCAGGATGATGCCGGCGGTGCCGAGGATGGCGAAGAGCTTGCGCGTCTCGAACATGCCGAAGAAGACGAGCGCTTCGCCGACGAAGCCATTCAGCCCCGGCAAGCCGACACTTGACAGGCTGATGAAGACCATGCAGAAGGTGATCGACTTCAGCTTGGCGCCGAGGCCCCCGTAGTCCGCGATCTTGCGCGTGTGGTAGCGTTCGTAGATCATGCCAACAAGAAGGAACAGGGCGCCGGTTGAAAGCCCGTGGTTGATCATTTGCATCAGGCTTCCCGTCAGGCCAGTGCTGTTGAGCGCAAACATGCCGAGCGTGCAAAAGCCGAGATGGCTTACCGAGGAGTAGGCGACCAGCTTCTTGATGTCGTCCTGCGCCTTGGCGCAGAGCGCTCCGTAAATGATGCCGATGACCGACAGCGTGCCGATGATCGGGGCGCCGAGCGAGATCGATGCATCGGGCGCGAGCGGCAAGCACAAGCGCAGGAAGCCGTAGGTTCCCATTTTGAGCAGCACACCCGCCAGGAGCACGCTACCGGCGGTGGGTGCCTCGACGTGCGCGAGCGGCAGCCAGGTATGCACGGGGAAGAGCGGCACCTTGATCGCAAAGCCGGCCATCATTGCCAGGAAGACCCAGAACTGGAACGACTGGTAGAAATCGCGCTCGCGGGGAATGCCGTCGGCTTGCTCGATCAGGAGGTTGAACGTTGTGATCAATTCGGGAATCGAGAAGGTGAGCACGTGGCCGCCGCGCTGATAGCAGACCACCACGATCGCCAGCAGCCCGAGGAAGGTGATGACGCTGCCCGCCAGCGTGTAGATGAAGAACTTGCGGGCGGCGTAGCGGCGTTCCGGGCCGCCCCAGATGCCGATCAGAAAGAACAGCGGAATCAGCGTCAGCTCGAAGAACACATAAAAGAGAATGATGTCGAACGCCAGGAAGACGCCGATCATCGCGCAGCCCAGAAGGAGCAGCCACGCATGGAATTCGTGCACGCGCTCCGTGATGGCTTTCCATGAGATCAACACGGACGACACCATCAAGAGCGCGGTGAGGGCGATCAGCCAAACGTTGAGGCCGTCGAGGCCGACGTAGAATTGGATGGCGCCGAGCTTCGGCGCGTGCTTGTCGGTCTTGACTGCCCGGCCCAGGTTGAAGTCGATCAGGTTCCAGGTCGTCTTGTCGGGAGACGCCGCCGTCGCCCCCGGCACGAAGCGCGGGTGGAACGTGGTTTGCGCTGCCGGAGATGGGTGCTCCGCGACGCCGATCGCCAGGATCAGGGCGATCAGTGCGCCGCCCATCGTGACACCAAGGCTGATTTGCCTGACGAGCAAGGCACGCCCCTGTCCGAGGCACGCGACAACGATCGCGCCGACGGCAGGGAGCGCCAGGAGGAGGATCAGGAGTGATTCGCAAAAGCCCATCGTCGTAATACCCTACCGCAACAAGATCGACAGCACAAACCCCGCCAGCCCCAGCGTCATCAAGAGCGCATAATACTGCACCAGCCCATTCTGCACCGGCCGCACCAGGAAGCCCATGAGTGCCGGCGCCTGCCCGAGCAGATCGACCAGCCCATCCAGTAAATACGCATCGATAATTCGGCACACATGCGCCAGGATCGTCATCGGCTTGACGATCGCCAGTTCGTACAGTTCATCGAAATAGAACTTGGCGTGCGACAACTCGAACAGCGTCGCCAGACGCCGCGACATCTGCTCGGCGACCTCCGGTTGCTTGACGTACATCCAGTAGGCCAGGCCGATGCCGACAACGGCGATGACGCTGCTGGCGGCCATCAAGGGCATGTTCGCATGATGCTCTTCGGCGAGCAGCCCAAAAGCCCGCTTGATCCACGTGGCGTCGAGAAAATGAGCGAACAGATGAAACGGCCCGAGCACGATGCCGACGCCCAGGGCGCCGACCGCCAGGATCCGTAGCGGCCAGGCCATGAGCGGCGGCGCATCGTGCGGATGATGGCCGGCTTCCGGCGGGAGCTTCTCCGGGCCCCAGAATGTCTTGAAGTAGGCGCGCCCCGTGTAGAACGCCGTCAGGCCCGCGGTAAAAAGTGCACTGAAGAACAGCAGGCCGTAGAGCCCGCCAACCGGGCCGGCGCTTTGTTGCCAGGCCTCGAATGTGGTCGTGAGAATCTCGTCCTTGCTCCAGAAGCCCGACAGGAGCGGGAAGCCCGCCAGCGCCAGAGCGCCGCACAAGAATGTCCAGTGCGTAATGGGCAACACCTTGCGCAGGCCGCCGAACTCGCGCATGTCGATTACGTTGCCCATCGAATGCATGACGCTGCCGGCGCCGAGGAAGAGAAGTGCCTTGAAAAACGCATGGGTGAACAGGTGGAAGATCGCCGCGGTGACAGCCAGCCCGGCCAGTTTGTGTTCGCCGATGCCGCTGCCGAGTGCGAGGAACATGTAGCCTAGTTGGCTCAACGTCGAGTAGGCGAGCACACGCTTGAGATCGGTCTGCGTGACGGCGATCAGCGCCGCCAAGAGTGCGGTGAATCCGCCGACACAGGCGACGATGAGCTGCGCGGCAGGTTCGGCGCCGAAGAGCGGCATGCAGCGAGCGACGAGATAGACGCCGGCGGTCACCATGGTCGCCGCATGAATCAAGGCGCTGACGGGCGACGGGCCTTCCATCGCGTCCGGCAACCACACGTGCAAGGGGAACTGCGCCGACTTGCCAGCCGCCCCGATGAACAAGCACAGGCATGCCCAAAAGAGCATGCCGCCAAAGTGGAAGTGGCGAGGATCCCTGAAGACGTCGTCATATTCGAGCGAATGCCCCGGGCTATGCGCCCACAAGATCAAGATGCCGATGAACAGGCCGATGTCGCCCAGGCGCGTCACCAGAAACGCCTTGCGCGCCGCGGCGGCGGCGCTGGGCTTGGCGAACCAGAAGCCGATCAGCAAGTAGCTGCACAGGCCGACCCCTTCCCAGCATGCATAGAGCAGGACGAAGTTGTTCGCCAGCACCAGACCGACCATGAAGAACAGGAACAAGCTGACGGCCGCGAAAAAGCGCGGGTAGCCCGGATCGCCGTGCATGTAGCCAGCCGAGTAGATCGCGATCAAGGAGCCGATGAACGTGACCATGACGAGCATGACGGCACTCAGTCCGTCGGCACGCAGCGAGAAGTTGGCGGTGACATGGCCCGCGCTGATCCACGGCGTGTTCTGCCCCGTGACGATGGGGGCCTCGTCTCCTGCCGCGACGGCCACGAAAACCAAGATCGCGGCCATGCACGCACCGACCGCGCCGGCGATGCAAGGGATATGGCACTTGTCGGGAAACCAGCGCCGGCCCACGGCGGCGATCGTCACGCTGGCAAGGAGCGGCAAGAGCGGGATCAACCACATCAGGAAGGTCGCATCAAACATGGCTGACCTCCTCCGCTTCCTTCGACGGCGGCGGCTCCGCGCCGGCAGGGGTCAGATGCTCGAACTCAGCCGGCTTGTCGCCGGGCGGCATGACGTCCTCGTCGAGGATCGGCTCCTGATCCGGCTCGCGCAGCTCTTGCCATAGGCTCACGTCGAGCGATTTCTTCCGCTTGTAGAGCATGAGGATCATGGCGAGCGCGATCGCCGCCTCGCACGCAACCACCGTGAGGATGAACAAGACGAACACCTGGCCGCCGAGGTCGCCGCGGAACTTGGCGAACGCGACGAGGTTGATCGCGACGCCTTGCAGCATCATTTCCGCGGAGAGGAACATCAGGATCAGGTTGCGCCGCGTCAGAAAGCCGACCATCCCCAGGGTGAACAGGACGGCGCCGACGAGCAGATAGCTTTCCAGCGTGGCCGGGCTCATCGAAGCACCTCCGACCGGCGCCCGGCAATGACGATGGCCCCGATAGTCGCGACCAGGAGCAGTGTCGCGGCAAGTTCGACGGCGATCAGGTAATCGGTGAAGAGCGTCTTGCCCAGGGCAGCGACATTGCCGGCGGGAAGCTTGCCCGGTTCGCGATGGCCCGGCGTCTTGGCCTTGCCTGGCACGTCGTAAAGCGCCAGCGAGCCCGTGCTCTGGATGGCTTGCAGGAGCGATTGCGCCGTCTTCTTGAGCGGCTCGACCTCCATGCGGACCCACTGGATTTGCAATTGGTCGGCTTCGGCGCGACCGCGGGTGCCCTCGGGATAATGCTCCTTCAATTTTTCAACCAGGGGCCGGGTAAGCTTACTGATGTCCGTTTTGGTTGGATCGCCCAGGCAAGAAAGGCGTTTGATCTCGACGTCGTCTTTTGCCTCGGTGATTTGCGTCAACTCACGGGCGATGTCGTCGAGATGGCGCGTATCGAAGGCCTGGTGTAAAATGCACACCAGCGACGCCAACAGGATGCAGCCAGCGAGTGAAGCCAGGAACGGCTCACGTGAGCGCTCGTCGGCGCTCGATGCGCCTTCCTGCTGGGCGAGCATGATAACGAAGAGAAACGTCACCACGATGGCGCCGGCGTAAACGATGATGGTCGCCGCCATCAAGAACGGGGCCGCTTGCAACAGGAACAGCCCGCAGGTACTCAACACCACCAGCGCGAACGATAGCGCGGCATGTACGGGATTTTTCTGTGCGATCATCATCACCCCCGCGGCCATGGTGATGCCGGCGAAGGCGTAAAAGAGCAGTGATTCAACGAATACCGTGGCCGTGCGCACGAGGAGCGCCGCACCCAGGACGAGCGCGAGGGCTGCCAGCGCGCCGCCCCAGATCGGCGTGAGCCGCCGCGCCTGAGGCAACAGCAGGTAGATCGCCACGAAGCCGAGCACCGGCGGCGCGATCAACCAGATCAGATTTCGTGATTCCATGACACCCATCTTGTTTCGCCGCTTGCGGCTTAGCGCTCGCGTGTCGCCTGGCGAGCGCTAAGCCGCAAGCGGCGAAATCGGTTACACATTCGGCTCCGACGCACAACTCAGCGCTCCGCCCTTGGTGCGGATCGGGTCCTTGCCCGCGTGCGCCGTCTGATCGAACACGCTCAGCAGTTTTTCCTTGTCGAACATCATCTCCTCGCGGCTCAAGCCTGTCAGGTCGAACATCGACGTCAATTCGATGGCGTCGCAGGGGCACGCCTGCTCGCACATGCCGCAGTAGATGCAGCGCAATTCGTCGATGACGAACATCTCCGGGTACTTCTCGCGATCGGGCCAGGGGGACGGCGCCGCTACGATGTCGATGCAGCGTGCCGGGCAGGCCGTCGAGCACATGAAGCAAGCCACGCACTTGACACGCCCATCCGTGTCGCGGTTGAGCCGATGCAGGCCGCGGTAGTTCGCCGGCAGGTTGGGCCGTTCCTCGGGAAACTGCTGCGTCACCTTGGGCTGAAACATGTGCTTGATCGTGGTGCCGAGGCCCTGGGCAATGGCCGGCAGGTAGAGCCGATCCAGCAGACCCAGGGTCGGCGGCTTGACCCAGCGCACTTCGTTGGCGGCGATTGGCATGAATAATCCCCTTGTCGATTCTCGTTTAGCGCCCGCAACGCGTTGCGACCGCCGGCGCCCAGCGAACGCTAAACGTGAACCGGGTATTTTGCCGCGAGCGCCTTGCCCACCGGCACGCGCGGTTTGGTCACGATCAGCCCCGCCGCGAACACGATCGCAAGCGAGACACCCGTCAAAATCCACAGCGGCAGACCGAATTCCTTCACCACCATCACGGCCACCAGGTTTGCGAGCGCCATCGGAATGAACACCTTCCATGCCAGCGCCATCAACTGATCAAAACGAAAGCGCGGAATGGTCCAGCGCACCAGCATGTAGAACAGGATGAACAGCGACATCTTCACCATGAAGGCGACCAGCTTCAGAACCGCCGGCGATGTCGTGTCCGCGAGCCATGGCAGATGCCAGCCGCCGAAGAACAGGATCACCATCAAGAAGCTGGTCGTGATCATGTGCGTGTATTCGCCGACGAAGAAGAACGCCAGCTTCATCGCGTTGTACTCGGTGTGATAGCCGCCCACGAGTTCCTGCTCCGTCTCAGGCAAATCGAACGGCAGCCGATTGCACTCGGCAAAGGCGCTGACCATGAACAGGAGAAACGCCAGCGGCTGCCAGAGGATGTTCCAGGAGTTGGTCGCCTGATGCCAGATGATTTTTTCGAGGTTAAGCGACCCGCAGATCAGCACCACGCCGACGACCGAAAGGCCGAGCGGGATTTCGTAGCTGATGATCTGGGCGCTGGAGCGTAGGCCGCCGAGCAGGCTGTATTTGTTGTTCGAAGCCCAGCCGCCCAGGATGATGGCGTACACCGTGAGGCTCGATACCGCGAAGATGAACAGGATGCCGATGTCGATGTTCTTGGCGACGACGAACTGGTAGTTTTGCATGTTATCGTCGGTCGGGCCAAACGGGACGACGGCGAACGACAGCATGGCGGCGACCATGCCGATGGCGGGGGCGACGATGAAGAGCACCTTGTCGGCATACTTGGGGACGAACTCCTCCTTCATGATGAACTTGAGCCCGTCGGCGAGGACTTGCAACAGGCCGATCGGCCCGACGCGATTGGGCCCGACGCGATTCTGCATGAAGGCGCAGATCTTGCGCTCGACGTAGACGAGGAACCCGGCGAGCCCCTGCAAGCCGCCGAAGACGATCAGAATGGTAATGGTGGTCGCGAAATCCATGGTTGCCCAGCATATAGCCCGCCATTTATGGCGGGTCTTCGTATCGCGTACCCGCCATAAATGGCGGGCTATATGAATCATCCCAGTTTCACGCCGTGTTCGCCGAGGTCGCTAGCCAGCGGTCCGAAGAATGGCGCCTCGCGCGCCAGTTCCTGCCGAATTGCCGACGCCTGGATCAAGCCGCGGCGTTCCAGAAGATACAAGAAAATCTGTCCATCGGTGCGGCCCATCGATCCAGGGCGCACGGCCCAGTGGAGTTGCTGGGCGAGGTTGGCGTGATTGACGTAGCAGCCGTCCTTCTCGGCAAAGGTCGCGGCCGGCAGGACGAAACGCGCCGCTTCAGCAATCGGCGACGGCGCCAGATCCTGCACCACCAGCAGCGGAACCTTGGCCAGCTTTCGCGTCTGCTCCTCGGTCAGCCATGCACCAAGGCGCGGCGGATAGGCGGCCGTCATGTAAAGCGCCTTGAGATCTTGCGCGTCGGCCAGCAGCCGATCGAAGCCGAGCATCTTGCCCTGGAAGTGTTTGAGGATCTCCTCGACCCCGCGGCGATTCGGGCATTTCTCCGCGCGGATCGTGAACTTGACGGCGCCCACGGGATTGCCCTTGCGATCCTGCGGGAACTGCTCGTCGGCGCCGACGGTCGGGACCCAGCCCATATACAGCTTGGCGTCGGGGGACAGCCCCTTGATGAACTTGGCGAGGAGAAACGCCTCCTCGACGGTGAGCATCGGCGAGATCACCCCCGCGACCGCGCTGCCGGCCCTCGAGAATTCGCTGCGCAGCGCCGGGATCACGCTCTCCCAGGCCGTCGGCGCATGTGCCTTGTCGGTGGTGCGAGCGAGCGGTTGGTCGAAGCGTTCCTTGGCGTTGACGTAGGCGAAATCGAAACGCCCCTCGTCGCAGATGAACCAGCCTTGCGCTTGCGGGTTTTCGCGCGGGCGGAGACGATAGACGGCGTCCTTGTTGTGATCGACGTGAATGCTGCAACCGGTCGAACAGCCGGCGCAGACACTTGCTTGCGTCTTGAGAAACCAGACGCGCTGCTTGTAGAGAAAGTCCTTGTTCGCGAGCGCCCCGACCGGGCAGAGATCGACGACGTTGCCCGCCAGCTTGTTGTTAACCGGATCGCCGGGGAAGATGTCGATCTCGGAGTGGTGCCCGCGATTGGTCACCATGAGTTCCGACGTGCCTGATATTTCGCGCGTGAAGCGCACGCAGCGCGAGCACATGATGCAGCGGTCGGTGAAAAGCGAGATATGCTCGCCGATGTCGGGCTTGTTGGCGGGCGTGTTCTTCGGATCGACCATCCGGCTCGTCGCGTGCCCATAGAGGTAGCTGTAGTCTTGCAGGGAACACTCGCCGGCCTTGTCGCAGACCGGGCAATCGAGCGGATGGTTGAGCAGCAAGCCTTCGAGCGTGCGGCCTTGCGCGGACTTGGCCTTGTCGCTGTTGGTGATGCAGACGGTGCCGTCCTTGGCGGGGGTCTGACAGGCGGGGACGACGCGTGGCTGCATGGCGACGGAGCCGTCTGGTTTTTTCTCGCCGACCTCCACCAGGCACATGCGGCAACTGGCGACGACGCTGAGGGCTGGATGCCAGCAGTAGTGCGGGATGAAAACGCCGGCCTTCTGTGCCGCCTGCACGAGGTTGAGCCGATCGGCGCCGATGTCCACCGGCTTGTCGTTGATGAAAACTACGGCCATGTACTTCCTTGGTTAGCCGCGACCCGAAGGCGAGCGCGGGCCGCCCAGTTACGGTTGCAAGTTGATCAGTCTGCACTCCCCCTCGGATCGCGGCTAACCAATCGCCTGGTTAGAGTTTGCCGCCGCC
>SHZY01000164.1 GCA_009692065.1 Gemmataceae bacterium | reverse complement strand
AGACGCCGACATCCTTCATGTACTTGCGGTAGGCGGAAAAATAGTCGCAGCCCAGAATGCCGTCGAACTCGGTGCCGAGCATGTGGATGAGGACGTCCGAGCCACGCGACTTATCGATCTTGAAAAAGGTGTACAGCGAGGCACGAAAACACCAGGTCCACATCGGCTCGCCGTTGTTCTTGTGGCCGGTTTCATCGACGTTGAGCCGCGGTTCGTTGGGCAGCAAGAAGGCCAACTCATGGTAGGCTTTGTCCAGGCTGTCGCTGACTTTGCAGATGAGTTTTGCCAGCAGGCCATCGCTGAGTTCGATGTTAAACACCGCGTGGATGAACTTGCGGATCGTGGAGTAGGAGCAATGACAAGCGCCTTTGAGATAGGCGACCATCCCGACGTTTGCATGCCCGACGGACGATCGCACTTTCCAAGTGCAGTTCGCGCCACGCGATAAAATCAACGTAGCGCTGACCAGCTATCTGGGTGTGTCGGGCAGGAATCTTTATACCGAGGACGGCATTTTCTACCTGAATTCGCACGTTCGCATTGCGGATGTGACTGACGGGACTAGCCAAACGTTACTGGTCGGCGAGCGCCCACCGAGCACGGACATGCAATTCGGTTGGTGGTACGCGGGACGGGGCCAGTTTTCCACGGGTTCTTGCGACACGCTGCTGGGTGCAGTAGAAGTCAATATTCTGAATCCTACAATTATGCCGTGTCCCAATACGGGCTACGGCTACACGTCCGGCGATCTTTGGAATCCATGCTCGATGTTTCATTTTTGGAGCCTTCATCCGTCCGGGGCGCACTTCCTATTCGCCGACGGGTCCGTGCGAATGTTGAATTACTCGGCGAGTTCGATTCTCCCGATGCTGGCTACGCGGAACGGACAAGAAGTAGTTCCTTTTGAATGAGCCTATGTCTGGATAACCTTGCCCACGCGACAATTTAAATGGCGGGCGCCGTCGGTACCGGTGAGCGCCGCCGCCACGCCCTTGTCAATCTCCGTTGTCCCCCATTCCCCGGGCCGCGCCGCGCTTGCCTTTTGGGCGAGCGGCGCTGCTGGAAGTGGCAGCCAAATCGGCCGCGTTTCGTTGCGTTCGTTGCATTCATTTCGTTGACTCAGGGGTTTTGAGAATGCATGCAACGAGAGCCCTGGCGGCCGGCTCTCCCTTACCCCCCGCGGAAGTGAGCAGGCGGGGTCAAACAGGCTAAAAAAGCCAGCGTTTTTGACGATTTCTAGGTTATTCGGCCTATTCACCGGCCGATGATCAGGTGCCTACCTTGAACGCCCCCAAACCGCTCTTCCAAATTTCGCGCCGATCGGTTCTTATCCCCACAAGCCTCCGTGCGCCGCACGGGGCCGGTGGAAGGAACCACCCGCGTTGCGCAGGTTGTCGAAATGGCGTCCCCGACCCAAACTAACTCGCCCGCCGACTGGGCCGATCTCCTGCCCGAGGTCCAGCTCGAAGTGCGCACCAGCGGCACCCGCCCGGCCACCTATGCGCTCGGCGACGTCGATTTCCTCATCGGCGGCGTCCCCGGCTGCGATCTGCGCGTCGGCGCCGAGACCCCGACTGTCTTGTGCCTGCTGGCCCGCCATCCCGCTGGCGTCACTCTGCGCAAGCTCGCGCCGACGCAATCGATCTTCGTCAATGGCCAGGGCGTGTCGCAGCGTGAACTCGCGGACGGTGATCGCGTGCAGATCGGCATCGTCGAAATCCACGTCCGCATCAGTCCCGCGCGCGTCACGGCCAAGCTCGACGAGGCGAAAAAAGAATTCGCGACCCAGGTTCATCAGTTCCGCGAGCAACTCGTTGCCCAAGGGACGAGGAGCCAACCGCAGCTCGAAGAACGAGCGATGGAAGTCACGCGCCAGCAAGAAGAGCTGGTCAAGCTGCGCCAGGAAATGACCGACCTGCGCAAGCAGCTCTACGACCACTACCAGGACCGCCGCGACAAGCTAGCCGCGCTGCAGGATGATCTCGAAAAGGCCCGGCTCGCACTGGACGAGCGCGAGAAAAAATTGCGGCTCGACGAAGAGGACGCCAACGATCGCCGTCAGCGCGATCGCAAACGGCAAGAGGAAATCGAACGGCAAACCGTCGAACTCACCCAGCGCTCGCTGCGTTTCGAGGAGGCACGCGGCCAGATCGAGCAACGCCACAAAACCGTGCTCGACGACTGGAGCTGCAAGAACGCCGACCTGCAAGATCGAGAAAAAACGGTCGCCGAGAAGGCACGCGATCTCGACGTCAAGCAGAAGACCTACGACGCCGACGTCTTGCGGCTGCATCGCCTCGAAGGCACTCTCGATCAGCGCGAAGCCGAGCTACAAACGCAAACCGCCGAGCAAACGAAGCAGCGCGATCAGTTGCAGCACGACACGGGCGAATTGGAATCCCAGCTTCTGCAACTCGACGAATGGCGCGTCAAGCTCCGCGACGAAGCCGATCGGCTGGCGCTCCAGAAACAGCAGCAAGCCGATCTCGATCGGCAGTTGGCCGAGCGCGGCGCATCGCTGGAAGGACAGCAGGCGACGTTCACGGTCCTGCGCGGCCGGCTCGAACGCATGCGCGAGGACATCCAGGCCCGCGAGCAACGGCTTGACGAGCAGCGCGTGCGTCAGGATGCCCGGCAGATCGAGCTGACGGCACGCGAGCAGGAAATCGACAAGGTCCGCGGCGAACTGGAAACCGAAGAGCAGCAATACGCCAGCGATCGCCAGCAATGGCTCGAACGCGGCGCCGTCATGGATGCGGCCGTGCGCCAGCTCAAGCAGGCCCAAGAGAAGCTCGTTGCCGACGAGGAGCGCTTGCGCCGGGAGAGGCAAGAGCTTGAAGAGCGTGGGCGGCAGCTTGCTGATTCCGACGGCGTCATGCAAGGCAAGCTTGCGCAAGTTGGCGAGGCGCAGGCCCGGCTCGATCTCGAACGGCACACGCTGCGCGAGCGCGGCGTCCACCTGATCCAGCGCGAGGAAACGTGCAACGCACTCCAGGAGCAGCTCCATCGCCGTTCCGAGGAGATTGCCGCCCGGCACAAGGAAATCACCGAGCGCTTGCAAGAATATCAGGCCAAGTTCGCCGAGCTGGAAGAACGCCGGCAGCAGGTCGAACAGCGCGATCAGGAGTTGAAACAGCAAGTCGAAACCTGGCGTGCCGATCTTGAAAGCAAGGCGGAGTTGCTGAGGCAGAAACATGCCGAGGTCACCGGCTTCGACGATCATCATCAGGATCAGTTGACCATCCTCGCGATCCAGCGGAAGACGCATGCCGACGAGCGGGCGCAGTTCCAGCTCGACCAGCAAGCCGCCGTCGAAAAACTCGTGCAAGCCCGGGTGGAGCTGGAGACGCTGCGGCAAGATGCGCGGACGTTTATTGAAGAACTCCCCGATGCCGAGCTGCGCGCCGGCGCTGCCGTCGAGCGCCTGGGCGATGCCCGCGCTCAGTTGCGCAATCACCTTGGCGAAGTTCACGAATACGTGCGCCAGTGCCAGGCCGAGCTGGAACAACTGCGTGGCCGACTGCAAGGCGATCTCGACAAGCTGGTCGGTGAAGAGCAATCGCTCCGCAAGAGCCAGGACGAGCATCGGCTCGCCATGGCGGGCTTTCGGCAGCAGCTCATCGATTGGCAAGGGCAGATCACCGAGCTCAAGCGGCTGCTGGCACGCGATTCCACCCGCATCGAACGGCGGGAGGCTCAGGTCGAAGAGCAAACCAAGCAGGTGGAAGCGGAATCGCAACGGCTCGCCCAGCAAGCCGAACAGCTGGATGAACAGGAACGCGACGTTGCCGACCGGCGCGAGGATCTGGATCGGCATCTCGTCGATATGCGGCAGTGGTATCGCCACAAGCTGCGCGAGCTCGCGGGCATTCCGTTGTTGCCTGGGGCGTCTGCGGTTGAAGTCCAGGGACAGCCGTCGCTGGGCTTGCCGACGGACGAGGACGGCATCGTTCCCATCAGCCGCGATATTCTGTCGATCACGGCGGCGGCGGATGCGGGAGATCGCAAGCTTGGCCAGTTGTTGCGCGAGTCGCAGCTCATTGATGCCGACACGCTGACGGCACTCCTGGCGGAATCACGCCGGCAGCGGCGGTCGCTGCGGCAAGTGCTGCTCGCCAGCGGCGTCATCACGCTCTATCAACTCGCGCTCATCGAGGCGGGCAACGTCCAGGGCTTGATGCTCGGGCCGGTGCGCATTCTCGATCGCTTGCGGCACACACTTCATGAAGCGGTCTATCGCGTGTTCGATCCGCGGCGAGGCACGGAAGCGGTGTTGCGCCATCTCGCGGAAGCCGACATGAGCGACGCGGTGAAACCGGACGAATTTCGGCAGTGTTTCAAGCACGCGATGCTGAACGATCCGCACCTGGCGAACACGCTGGAAGTGCTGGAGCTATCCGGCCGACCCGCGGCGGTGCAGGAATGGCTGGCTGGCCTCCCGGCGACCGATTGGCCCCCGCTCGCCGCCGCTCCGGGAGTATGCTATCGACTGCTGACGCAAGCCGCGCAAGGGTTGGCGACGGCGCATCAGGCGGGCGTCGTGCATGGCCATCTCGCGGACACGATGTTCCTGTTGACCGGCGACGGCGTCCTGAAAATCCGCGGCCTGGGCGAACCTCCCTGGCTCAGCGGCATCCAGCACGACGAGGAGCCGACGACGCGCGACGACCTGCGCGCCCTCGGCAAGATCGTCTCGGGCTGGTGTTCGGCCCCCAGCGTCCGCAAAGGCGCCAAGACGAAGCCGCTGCCGGATGCGCTGGTGTCGGTTCTCTATCGACTCGCTGCCGACGGCGAGCCTGGCTATCGGGACGTCAAGGAACTGGTGGAAGACTTGCAGAAGGCTGCGGACGCGATCCCGCCCAATGCCGAGGCGTGGGATCGGCTCGTCAAATATGTGCGAGAGCATGGCGCTGCCGAGGCAATGCTGCGGCAATCGGCGTGACGCTTCATTTCCCCGTGCGCCGGCAGCCTTGCGCACCGCAGGGGGGCAGGCTCAGGTCCCCGCAGCTGGATGCTACAGCCCCCTTCACTTGCGGAATGCCGATCATCGACGGCTGCTTGTCGAGCTTTTTGCTCTGGCATTTCGGGCAGGACGGCTTTTCACCGCGATTGACCAGCGTCTCGAAGGCGGTGTCGCACGCGGTGCATTTGTACTGGTAGAGCGGCATTCTTTTGGCCTCGACCCCCAGGAATCGCTGCGCTCATCCTGGGGCTTGGGGGGATGGATCTTCAAGTGCGGCGGCGTTTGTACATCTCGGCGGCTTGCTTCAGGATTGCTTCTTCTTGCTGGGTCAGGCTCTCCTTGCCGGTCTTGGCGATCTTTTCCAGGACGGCATCGAGTTTCGCTTCGAGGTGCTCATCGACGGAAGCGCTCGACGTCGAGATGGCCGACACGGCGACCGGCTCCTCGTCTTCTGGATCCGGGCGGAAAACCTTGAGCCGAGCGCGGGCGCGCGGCGCCTTCCACCACATCCAGCCGCCAAAGACATCCGTGATGCTGCGCTGCCACTTGTAATAGGCGACTGCGAAGACCGCGCCGGCAAGGTGTACCACCACGGCCACGACGGTTTTCTGCCCGCCCACGAAGACCACGGTATCCTGGGCCACGTTCAGGATTGCGAACAACCAGATCGGCATCGGCAGAATTCCGAAGACGTGGATGATCCGGCGCGGATAGTGGAGCGCACACAAGATCAGCATCGTGGTCACCGCGCCGGATGCGCCGAGGCAAGGTCGGACCACCTGCGTCAGGCCCCACGCTTCGTAGGCAACACCGCCGAAGACCACCGACACCAGGTAAATCGCCAGAAACTCCTTGTGGCCGTAGAGCTGTTCGATGTCGCTGCCGAACCACCACAAGAAGAGCATGTTGAAGACGATGTGGAACGAACCAATATCCGTGGAGTGCAAGAACGCGAACGTGAACAGCCGCCAAACCTCGCCGGCCATCACCTTGTTCACATCGAGAATGAACCAGTCGGTGATCCAGCCGTAGCTTTGCGTCTCCTGGCCAGGCACGCGGGCAGCATGCGCGGCGACGAGCTGCACGACCCAGACGGCGACGTTGATGCCGATCAGCCAACGACACACCAGGCCGCGCGGCATGAGCGAGTCGAGGACGCTGGGTCCTTCGTTGCGGTAGTAATCGCGGTCCTGGATTCCCATCGGAGGCCTGACCCCACGGAAGGCGAGTTTCGTCCTCTCCTTTTACCATATCCTGCCAGGGGAGGAAAAGGGCCGGCTTGCAAAAAAAAAAGATTTTGAACCATGGGGGAAACGGGGAGCACGGGGGGAAAGTGGAGGGTCCGAGTCTCGAACGGTCTCGGTGAGGACTATAACTACTTCGGTCTGGCACGCTCTAAAAGAATCAGGCGAGAATCAATTCAGTCCCAAATTCTGTCTTATCTCCGTGCCCCCCTTGGTTCATTTCTTCTGCATCCACGCTTCGCCCGCGCCCAGGGCCAGCGCGATGGCGGCGGCTTCCGTCTCGGCCTGGGCTTCGACGGGCTGGGCTTT
The DNA here is from genome assembly GCA_009692065.1 of Gemmataceae bacterium. Taxonomy (GTDB): domain Bacteria; phylum Planctomycetota; class Planctomycetia; order Gemmatales; family Gemmataceae; genus SIAQ01. Next base: position 5,914 of record SHZY01000164.1, on the reverse strand, counting down.
CGTCCGGTCGATGGTGGGAAGAAGCAGCATGACGCGCACGCCGCCGGCGGGGAGGTGATCCTTCTGATAGCGCAATACGCCGAGCCGATCCATGCGGGCCTGGATTGCATTCCAATCGACCACGGGAGCAGCGGGTTGCAGATGAGCGGTGACGCCGAGCGATTCCGGGCTGGGCAGCACGAACTTCGCGCTGACCGGCTCGGCCGACACGCCGCGCGCTTTCGTCGGCTGCGGATTGACGCCCGTTGCCAGATAGGCCGGCAACGGCATGAGCTGGTGATTGGCGGGGACCTGCCAGGGCGTTGCCTGCGGCAAATTGCGCACCGGCTGATTCGCGATCGGCCAGCGGGGCATCGCGAGCTTCGGGAATCCACCGACCGGTGGAGTGCAACCCGCCGGCGTTCAGCCCGCGCCGGAGCGCCCTGGGATCACGCCGAGCCAAACCAGCGTGCTGGCCAACACGAAACATCCCAACAGCACATCCTTGCGCATCCGGTGAGACCTTTCGTAATGATTCCGCCGCAAACGGCGGGCTAAATGCAGACTTCAAATTCCGCTGCCTACCTTATAGTGACTGCATTCACCAAAAAAAAGATCAGTTCCCCCAGTCCTGCGATCTTGCCAGTTTTTACAATTTGCCAAGTAAAAATTACATGGCTCCGCCAGCGAAATATCCAGTGGAAGCTGCCCACATTCCGTATCCTTGCATTATCCATGAATTGGCGAGCCGAGTTCCGTAAGGAGCCGGTTTGCGCCGCGCAGTTGCTCGGCGCAAACCGGCTCCTTACGGAGCTCGGCTCGCCGGATGTCTCATTGGTGCTGGAGCGGAGTATAATGGTATAATCCTGCACTCTCGGCCCCTTTGGCGGAGGTTTGCCATGTCCCGAAATCTAACCCGGACTCAAGCTGCGCTGCTCGGCTGCCTGGTTCTCGCCACGCTCGCGCTCGGCTGGTCCGGGCTCATGCTCCTCAACGAGCGATCCGGCTTTGGCGGCGGCAGCATCCACGCGCTAGTCGGCTTTGACGACGTGCAAGGCGTCGAGGTTGGCGCCCGTGTGCGCATCCAGGGCATGGACGCCGGCGAGATCGAGGCCATCCATCCGCCCGAGAATCCCGGTGACAAGGTCAAGCTGCAACTCCGCATCGGCGCGAAGTACCGCCACCTCGTGCGCGATGACGCCAGGGTCCAGATCGCCAGCGACAACCTGTTCGCCGGCAAGATCGTCCGCATCCTGCCTGGCTCGCCTAACGGCCGGCTGCTCGAAGATCAAGGCGAGCTGCAAGCCGACGTTCAGCCCGACATACTCGACCAGGTCGCCCAGGCCGCGCTCAAGCTGAACAAGCTCCTGACCGAAGTCGATGGCACCATGCAAGCCTTCCGCAGCAACGGGCAATCCGTGACCGAGGAATTGGCCAGCGCGACCAAGCGGCTCAACACCGTCTTGACCAAGGCCGATGCCACGCTGGACAGCATCGACAAGGGCGAAGGCACGCTCGGCAAGCTCGTCAAGGACGACGCCCTCTACAAAGAACTCACCGAGGCGCTGGCGCAAGTCAAGGGGGCGATGAGCGACGTCCGCTCCGGTGAAGGCACGCTTGGCAAGCTCGTCAAGTCCAACGAGGCCTATGGCGAGGCGATTGCGTCGCTGCAAGACGTTCGCCGGATGGCGAACTCGGTGAAGCAGAATTCGGATGCGATCAAGGCCCTGCCGGTCGTGCGCAGCTACGTTGTCGATCCTGCCAAGGAGCTCGTTCGCCCCGATTGCAAGCGGATCCGCATGTGGTACGCGGAGAAGGATCTCTTCGAGCCGGGCAAGGCGGTCTTGACGGCCAATGGCAAACGCACGCTCGATGAAGGCGGCGCCTGGCTGAACCAGCAGAAGTTCCCCGGTGCCGAGGTCGTCATCGCGTCCTTTGCCGAGCCGACCCAGAACGGCGATTTCGCTGCCACGGTCACGAAGAAGCAGAGCGAGGTCGTCATGGAATACTTGCGCAGCCAGCATTCCGTACATCGCACCGGCTGGTGGTGGTGGTCCACGCGGCCGGTCCGCTCAATCGGCTGCGGCAACGCGGAATCGCCTGTTCCCGAAACCGAAAAGCTCGCCGCGGCCCGCATTGAGTTGCTTGTGTTCGTCCCGCAAAAATAGGAGTCAGGAATCAGGAACCCGCCGAAGATGCCCTGACTCCTGACTCCTGCCCCCTGACCCCTATGATGAACGGTCCCCGCGCCGAGCTACTGTACTACTTCTGCCGGCTGCAACTGCCTGCCGTCAATCTGCCGCGGGAGCGGTGTCAGTTTCACCTTGAGCGAACGTTCGGTCTGTATCAGCATAAAGTCGAGACGCCGATCACGTATGAAGGTTATCTCGACCATCTCTACCCGCTCGATTGGTTTCTCGCCTCGGCGTGTCTGGAGGGCAATCGCCCCGCCTGGGAGCATCTGTTTGCGTCGCGCGCGGGCCGCAGCGACTGCCTGTTGATGGATGCGCTGCGGGCGCGGGCCGCCCGGCTTTATCCGCGCGATGACGAACGGCAGGACACCGCGGTCGCCGATTTCTGGGGCCATCTGTGCATCTCGGAGACCCCAGGCTCACTGCCGGTGATGGCGCGTTTCGATGGACAGCGGCCGCTGGTCCCGTGGCTGATCCGCGTCTTTCAGAATTGGCACATCTCGCAACTGCGCAAGCATCCGCAGGCACAAGCGCTGCCGGACGACGACCTGGCGATGCCGATGCCGACGGGGCAGGAGATCGACACGCGCTGGCGTGAAGTTTTTGCCGATGCCGCGCGCGATTGGCTGAACGGAATCGACGACGAAGAAGTGTTGCTGTTGGGCTTGCGCATTCGCTACCGTTTGAGCCAGCGCGAGGTCGCCCAGCTCTTGAAGGTGCATGAAGGCACGATCTCGCGCCGCACCGATCAACTGCGCGAGGAATGCCTGGAGCGCCTCTCCAGGGAGCTGACGCAGGCCGGCTGGTCGGGCGACGACCTTTCCGAGCTGGTCCGCACCGAAATGATCTCCCTCTTGCTCGATGCGCCGCGGCTGTCGGTGGATGGTCTCGCGCAGATCCTGGCCAAGAAGGGCAAGATGATCACGGCCGCGGGTTGATAGGCTTCACCCGGCCCTGATTGGCACAAGGCTATTTAGTCGCCATGAACATCTGAACAGACTCGGGCAAAAAAATTGGTGGACGTGGGACAGAGTCCAATCCTGTCCCACATTTTCAGAGCAGCCCGCCGTCTACGGCAGGTCGCAGTGAACCCGCCGTAGATGGCGGGCTATAGCGGATTATTACGCAAAAACCGCCGTCCAGACGTAGTAGAAACTCACTTCATCCTATACAATAGAATAGGGTTCCCTGAACGGGTCCTTTGGCACGTCTCGCGCTGGAGAGGCTTTCCGGGGCCCAATACCTGCCCCGGCGAAGTCGTTTCTTTCCGAGATCGAGAGAGAATATGCTCGACCAAGCTCAACTTCGCAAGCACATCGAGGGTTTGAACTCGGGACGGGAAGCGTCACAAACCCTGGCCATGACGGCCTTGAAAGAGATCCCCGAGGCCGAGTGGGAGAGTGTGCCGATCGACATCATTCGGCGCCTCGTCGACGCGCTGCGCCGCCAGCTTCCCAAGGGCCAGGAAGGCAAGCAGAAGCCGCCGCGCCTGAGGCAAGAATCGGTGACGATCCTGGGCAACCTCGGCCCGCGCTCCGAGCCCGTGCTGCCGCAGTTCATCGAACTATTGGAAGAAGGGGTGCCGGAGAGCATTCGCGAAGCTGCCGCCGCCGCCCTGGGCAAGCTCGGCAAGGCCGCTCGCCCCGCGGTCGATCAGCTCATTCACGTGCTGCACTCCAATTGCCGAATCTCGCTGGCCAACCGCGTGGCTCGCGCGCTGGGCGATATCGGTTGCGCCGACGAGCGCGTCAAGACGGCCCTCGTCAACTTTTGGCTCTTCCCCGTTCATTCCAGCAGCAACCAGGTGCAGGTGGCCATCGCTCTGTGCAAGCTGCGCATTGACGCGCGCGGCCTTTTGAAAAGCTTGGCCGCCACGCTGGTGTCGAATCGCGACACCTCGCTACGCAAGTCCGCCGCCGAAGCCCTCGCCTGGTGCAGCCGGGAGGATATCGATGTCGTCCCCGCGTTGACCGCTGCACTGTATGACGACGACGAAGAGGTGGCCCGACTCGCCGAGGCCGGCTTGACCCAGATGCGCCTGTCGCGCGAGAAAGCCGTCTATCGCTGTGCCATGCAGTTAAAGGACTCCGTGCATGCGGAAGCCGCGCTGCGCAAGAGCGGCGTGCTGGCCGTCCCGGCGTTGATGGAAGCCCTGTCGGCCAAGGATCCGCTCGCGCGCGAGAAGGCGGCCCGTACGCTCGGCGCCATCGGCGAGGTCGCGGTCGAAGCGGTGCCGGCCTTGAAGGCGGTGCTGGAGGACAAACATCTCGAGGTGCGTCTGTCCGCAGCGAAGGGACTCTGGAATGTGAGCAAGAACGCCGACGCGGTTGTCCCCGTGCTGTCGGACCTGCTGACGGGCAAACGCCTCCCCGAGACAGCCGAAGCGGTTAACGGCGACGACGCACGGCGCACCTTCCTGCAATCGGTCATCGAAGCCCTGTGCCGGATCGGCCCGCCTGCCCAGGCCGCCATCCCTGCTCTTACGCGCAAGGCGAAGGATGAAAACCGCCTCATCCGCGAGTCCGCCCAGCGCGCGATTCGCGTGATTGCGCCGGCCCTAGTGCGCTGATTCACCGGCAGGTTTACGTTTAGCGTTCGCATGCCACCTTGCAAGCGCTGAACGCAACCCCTGAATCATCCCCCGTGGTTCATGTTCTGCCACAAGAAAAAGCCCTGCCAACTCCAGAAGAATGCAGCAAACTCCAGCAGCGTCCCGCCGGCGACGATGCCGATGCGCTGTCGTTTCAAGTCCGCGCGCAGGGCGAGAAACGTCAGCGGAAACGCACAGGGAAAGCCGACGAGAAAGTCCCAGCCGATGAACATGCCGAGCGTCTTGTACAACTCTATGGTACGTAACCCCGCCCAGGAGGAAGGCCAGGATCGCCAGCCGCGACCCCACGCAACGGATCCTTCTCCATTTTCGCAACGTGTCCGAGATAGGCGTTCACTTCCATGCGCCCCATTTCCTGCGGATGCTTCTTGCCGTGGAACAAGATGACCTGCCGGCACCACTCGGCCATCACCTTGGCCGCCTCTTCCGTGTGCCCATGTTGCCGCGCCGCCTCTGTCATCTGATCTAGCAGCCTCGGCGCGGCCGCGGGCTGTATCGCAGAGGCCTTTTGCGTTTCCTTGGGTTGTGCCGCCAAGTGCCGAACAGGTTGTGTCGCGTGCGTCATGGATTCGCTCCTAAATAGAGCCTCCAATTTGGTTACGATGCAAATGTATACATATTGGCGTTTGAATAGCAAGGGAAAAATTCCTTGACAACAGGATTCGGTTGGTGTCGAATAATCCGAAATAGCCAACCGGCGCGGCGCTATCCAACCGGCGAGCGGATTTATCAAACCGGCGCAGCGAATTAGCCTATCGACGCGGCGCTATCCAACCGGCGCCTGTTGAGCTAAAAACAAGTTGAACTAAACCGCTAAGCGGTGGTCACTTCGAACGGAACAAATCGCGACCCTGGTGTTGTAAAGCAACGCCAGGGTTTTTCTTTTCGCTCGCGCGCGTTTACGCTGAAGGCTTCCACCCAGCGCGATTTCTTTCGCGTGGAGAAGCTCATGACAGCGTTACGTCAGCGTTTGTTGGAAGATTTGCGGCTGCGCAACTACTCGCCACGGACCGAGGAAGCGTATGTGGCGGCAGTCGCCAAGCTGGCCCGGCATTTCAACCGGTCGCCGGATCAGTTGAGCGGCGAGGACATCCGCGCCTTTCAGGTGCATCTGTTGGCAAAGAAGTCGTCG
>SHZY01000019.1 GCA_009692065.1 Gemmataceae bacterium | reverse complement strand
GGTGCGAAACCGTCCGAGCCGGTGCGAGCCATTGACGAAACAGGCGATATGGGGGAGACCTTGGATTTTCCCACGAAAAACGCATCTCGCAAGGGAAAAAACAGGAGTGGGCCCACCTGGATTCGAACCAGGAACCAAGGGATTATGAGTCCCCTGCTCTACCGTTGAGCTATAGGCCCCGGCGGTGTTGCGGCGACGGAGTGCGCGAACCGACTCGTTAAGCTCTACTTTAGTGGGAATCTTCTTGTCGTGCAACCGAGGTGCGTCGCCCGGAGCGTGAGTTGGTGGGCCCCGGCCATACAAATTCCGTTGCGACGAAGTGGGAATTTGGGGCTTACTCCCCCTTGCCCTTGCCGATGCAGTAAAGATGCGTTTGCGAGCGAGCCAGGATCTGGCCGTGCGCTGGCGTCAACGAGGCGCGAAAGATTTCGCTGCTGGCGGCGCCAACGGAGTTCTCCGCGATCAATTTGAACGTCGGCCCCGGCTCAAGCACCGTGGTTACGCCCGCGTCATCGAGAAAATAGACCAGGCCCCCCGCCGCAATCGGCGACGCGGTAAACTCCCTGCCGCGCAGCCGTTCCTTCCACAGCGGCGTGCCGGTGTTGCTGTCATAGCAGGTTACGATCCCGTCCATGTCGGAAACGACGAGGTACTTGCCGACGAGGATCGGCGACGGCTCGTCGCGTCTCACCTTGCGCGGCGTGTGCCAGATCATGTGCGACTTGGTTACATTCCCCGACCCGCCAAGTTTGACGGAGTAGATATCACCCGAGATGCCGTTGATGACGTAGACGTTGCCGATTCCGGGCGTGACGGTGGGCTCGCCGCGGCCGGCGAAGCTCTTGCAAGTCCATAGCTGTTTGCCGGTCTCCGGATCATAGCCGATGACTTCGCGTTCGCCGTTGAGGATGATCTCCTTGCGCGTACCGGCATCCACCAGGATCGGCGAGCTCCAGCCCCCTTTGTCGTAATCGGGACGCGGCGTTTTCCAAACGTCTTTGCCAGTCCTCTTATCGACGGCGAGGAGATGCGAACCCTTCGTCGAATCGCAATTCTGCACGACGTTATCCCCGACGATCAGAGGACAGGCGGATGTCCCCCACGGCCCGGGGAAGGCGCCAAGATCGCGTGACCATAGCTTCTTGCCATCCACGCTGAAGCAATGCAAGCCGCCTTTGCCAAAGAAGGCGATGACCCGCTCGCCGTCGGTCGCACAAGTGGCGGAGGCCCAACCATTCATCGGATGGCTCGGCTCCGGAACGCCCTCCCAGGCGACTTCCTGCCAGAGAATATTTCCCTTGGTGCGATCGACACAGAAAACGATCCGCTTCTTGCCTTTGTCGAGGGCCGCCGTCAGGAAAATGCGGTCGCCCCAGACGACCGGCGACGATTGCCCCTGGCCAGGCAACGCCGTCTTCCAGACGACCGACTTGGCGCTCCATTGAGTCGGCAACCCGGTTTCCTTGGTGTGGCCGCTACGCTCGGGGCCGCGCCAGGCGGGCCAATCGTCGGCAAGGACTGCCGTGGATGCCAAGGCGGTGAAAACGAGTATCAAAAATGGCAACGTTCGCGAAATCATGATGGATGCTCCGGCCAAAAATCGCAGACCCGATGTTGATGCAATTGTCACTCACTGCGTTTACGCTTCATATAGCAGGCAATTTCGCCATACGCGGGATCAGGGCCGGCAACGGCTTCAGGTGTTCGGTGAACAATGTCCTCCAAACTGCCGAGCTTGCTGGTCCATTGGTCGTCGTCGCATTGTTTCGCTGCATGGGTCCACCACCCACCTTTGTCCGCGTATAGCGCCGCTTTTTCAAAATCCGCTTCGAAATTACCACCGTCACAAATGGAGTACCCCAGGGCTGCAAACGCACTCACCAAGGCATCCAGCGTGAGTCCTTCCTGTGCTCCTTCTGGCCAATGGTAATCCAAATCGCGATATCCGGTCCACCTCCGAGTTTCATCTCCGGCAGCGTATGCGATGCAATTACAGATTGCCGATTTCTCGCTCTTGGGAGTGTATCCAACGCCAGCAAGATTGGGAAAGATTTCTTCGAGGTGCTTGAGGGGATCGGTCATACCTGATACCCTTGGTCCGAACCCCATTTCAGCCAAGCCGCTGCCATCTCGTTGAGGTTTCCCCGATTCGCGGCGGGTACGGGCTTGGCCCCGGTAATCGCATGGAGCGCCCAGAACCAGTCGTCGGGTTCACGCCGCAGTTCCGCCAACAGGAGCGACACCACCGCTTTGCCCATGCCGATGATTTCTTGGTAGGCGGGGTGCAACGCTTTCTTACCGATGTTGGAGACATGGGCCGTTTCTTTTTTCCATTGCTGTGCCAGCGTCTGAAATCGGCTGACGTCGGCATCGGCCCCGGGCAAGGTTTCCAGGAGTTGTTCCACGTTTCCGAGGCCACGCCGGCGCGCGGCCGCTTCCAAGCGGGAATAGAGGTCGTCGGAGATGGTGACGGTGTGGCTCATTTCCACCCTCGTTTGGTTACTGGCCGAATACCTCGTTTGCGGTCGAAACAAGAGCAATCGTCCGTTTCTAATCTGTTTCAATACCAACCACTTTGCCAGCGTTTTCTTGGGCGAACCGTAATGCATATTGCCCGTTGGCGAACCGAAAAGTGTGAACGCTACCGTATCGGTTAGTATAGGCGACAGCCGGCCCAAGAATGCAGCAACAGGGGAATACCAAGGATTCTGCTTTCTGCTCCGCCCGTCGCCGTCGGCGCCGCGTGTCATCAGCGAATGAACGGCTCCACCGAAACTCGCCGACGATCATGGTGACAGAACATGCAATGGAAATTACGATGGCTATTACACCGGCCGTTAGTGTCACATTGCCCGCCCCAGGCATGGCCCGCGCGGCCAAGATTAAACCGACGGCTAAGATTCCGCCGCCCGTTAGAATGACGATGGCCAGGAAAATTCCAAGAATCCAGACGGTTGCTCCGGTGTCTGTGATCGATCGGGCATTTTCATCTGCATCAACGTGGCGGAGGCAATTCTTGCAATAGGGCACGCGCCACGACCGTGCGTCCGTGCGAATAACTCGCACCCCGGTCACACGCGTGTGCGAAGCCTCGAGATAGGCGTCAGCAGGCCTCAGACAACAGGCACAACAGGGAGGCCAACGGAGAACGCGTGCTGAGACATTTACTGAGCAAGGGATCCCGTGATCTGGCCCAGGAGGTGGCTGAGCGGCGGGAGTTTGCGGTGGTGCGCGCTCAGCGGCTGGATGGTCTGGCGAGCCCGGCCTAGCGGCTAATGGGGGCACGGAGGAAAGGCCTGCAACGCGGTCTGGAGTTACGGCCTGGAAAATGGCACGCCCGAATACGATATCCGCAGTGGGAATTAGCAAGCCCTGTATCAAATTCGGCAAGTTCCGGCCGTCAACCAGTCCACAGCAAACGCCGCGGGCCGTTTCACGGGCGGCTGGAGTAAATTCGCTGTTTGTAACCACAAGGCAAAAGTCGCATTTTCAATACGTCTTATCGGTGAGGGTCTCCTGCACTGCCTTGTGGTCCACCTTTCCGTCATAGCCTTTAGCCTGGACGCAAATTCGCTTTGTTCCAATCGTTACTAAAACGTCAAGGCCCCGGTCGCCGGCCTTGCCCGTTTTCTCCGCTTGGTAGCCAAGTACCGCGAATATCTCGACGAGAAAATACTCGAATTCGTCCGCGCGCAGCGAGCGCCAGTCCCTTTTCAGTAACTCAAGTACGGGAGGAGTTGCCAACGGGGCCACTGGGGTGTTTCCAAACACCAAACGGAATATCTCACGAGGCTCATTGTTGGGATCCGCACAGAATTCCTCCATGAGCCGAGTAGCATTGCCTTTGCTCTTTACCGGCTGCCCCATCCCAGTGTCGTTGATCGCGGCCGAGGGAACCTGGAGCGTTTGGCCGCATTGAGGGCACCTCCTCCTCGTGCTCTTCGTTTGATCCGGGGAGGAGAGCAGCACGCTGCACTTCGGGCACCGGAACAATATGGGCATCGGCTGGTCTCCCCGATCAGTTTACCTCTTGAGCAGGCACACTGCTGGGAATGTTCTAGGCGTTGAGCCCGGCGTGATCAAGCGTTCGGAGATGGTCAAGGTCTTGGCGATCTTTTCCTTCTGGCGCGTCTACTGCTCATACCTCTTCGTGAGGATGACTCCGGTATCCGCGTCGATCACGTAGTGAGGACCTCCTCCATGCAATTGCTTATTCTTGAGTTCGTAATCGACGTGCCATCCGTCGTCATTGAGTTCGACGTGAATGTAGAAAGGTGAAAGATCGCGATACGCTTTCTCCCCGTCGAGGCGAGCAACACGAAGCGCCTGATCGCTGGTTACGGCTGAAGTCATCAGTGGCATGGCATTTCTCCGAAATACTGCTTTTATTATGGCGGAAAGCCTGGCCCACCTGCAAGGCCACCCCGCCGGCGGTCTAGACCTGAAATGTGGATTCCATCGTCAGCGCGGATCAAGTCAGGCACGCCGAGCAATACATCCAGAAGTTCGTCTTGTGGGCTTGGCCCCGGCTCCCAGCCCTCAGAGCTAGGGTTGAGATGTGTGTGAAATAGTCCTACAACCACCGAACCCGCAATGATCGGCGGAGAACCCAGATCGATTGCAGACTTCCCGCCGGGTGACTACCGCCGCACCGCGATTTGGCCGGTGGCCGTGTCAATGAAAATCCAACCGCCTTCTTCATGCCGAAGCAAAGGATCCGACGGCTGCGAGTCGATCCACGCCTGCTCGATCGCTTGGACAACAATCGGGTTCACCATGAGTTCCGCGGCTGTCGGCGCTTGAACAGGCATGATTCATCGTTGTTACAGCAACTCGCTAATCGCCGTCGGATCATCCAGCACGTTCACCGGCCGGCCGCTGGGGTCCATGACTTGCAGGGTCGGGTCGATGCCGAGGACGTTGTAGATGGTGGCGTGGATGTTGCAGGGCGTGAGGGGCCGGGAGTGCGGGCTTTCGCCGAGGCGGTTGGTGGAGCCCACTACAGTTCCGCCGCGGACGCCGCCGCCGCCCATGAGGCAGAACATGGAGTTGCCCCAGTGATCGCGGCCCGGCGTGCCCATCGAGCGCGGCGCGCCGCCGTTGCCGCCGTCGTTCATGCGCGGCGTCCGGCTAAACTCGCCGCACAACAGGACAAGGGTTTGATCGAGCAGGCCGCGTTCTTGCAAGTCGGTGAAGAGGCCGTAAACAAGGCTGTCCACGATGGGCAACAGACGCTCGTAACTCGGCTGCAGGTCCCAGTGATGATCCCAGCCGCCGAGGTGGACGGTGACGAACGTCGAGCCGGCCTCGACGAGCCGACGCGCCAGGAGCGTGCTTTGGCCCCATGAATGCCGGCCGTAGCGGTCGCGCAAGCGAGGGTCTTCGCGATTGATGTCGAAGGCCTCGCGAGCTGCAGGACCGGTGACGAAGTCGAAGGCTTCTCGCGAGTAGCGGTCCATCGCCTGGGCGGTGCCGTTGCCTTCGAGGCTGCGGAGCATGCTGTCGAACCGATTATTCAAAGCGCGGCGATCTTCGAGTCGATCGACCGTCAAGCCCTGAGCGAGGTTAAGATTCTGCACGCTGAAGGTCGGGCTGCTGGGATCGCCGCCGGTGTCGAACGGGTTATGATGGGCGCCGAGAATGTTGCCGCCGAAGTAACCGGGCGTCAGGCCAATGCTGGAGGAGTTGGGAACGCCGACATAAGCCGGCATGCCGCGGCGGCGAGCGCCGACTTCGCGCGAGACGAACGCGCCGATGCCGGGGAATCGCTGCATGTTGTTGACGCCGCTGACGCCCATGTCCTTGGTTGTCAACATGCGATGGCCGCCGGCGAAGTGATCGCCGGTGTCGTGGTGCAGCGAGCGGACCATCGAGAATAGATTCGTGATGCGCGCCTGCTTGGGATAAAGCTCGGTGATGTCGAAGCCCGGCACGCGCGTGCGGATCGGCCGCCAGATGCCGCGATATTCAGCAGGGGCGTCCGGCTTCATATCGTACATGTCCATGTGGCCGGGACCGCCATCGAGCCAGATCAGGATCACCGATGTACTGCGCGAGGCACCGGATTGCTCGCGCGCCTTCGCAATCTGCGGCAACCCCATCGCCGCCATACCGGAGACGCCGAGCTTGAGAAACGAACGTCGGCTAAGACCATCGCAATAACGGCCAGCTCCGCCTAGGTCGAGCTTAAACATCGGATATCCCCCCACTGGTAAAGACGATGCCGCTTCTCTTATCGGCACGTATGGTAGGCAGACTGCAATCTGCATGCAGGTTAAGGATATAATAGCACGGTCACGGGCAAATGGGAATGGGAAAAACCGCGAACCCATATAATAGGGGGAGCCGCTTGCCGTTTAGCACTCGCGGTATGACCTCGGTAGTGATCGACATCAATTGAAGGGCGCGAAACGGCAAACGGCGATATTCAACGAGGCAATCCATGACGCCGACCATCAAAAGCTTGGGCATCGATCAATTGCCTCGCGATGTGCGGGTCAATCTGGCGCTGGAGATCTGGGACACCGTCGCGGCCGAGTCAAGCGTCGTTTCCCTCAGCAAAGTACAACGCAAGGAACTCGAACGCCGTTGGGCCGACGATGACGCCAATCCCAATGATGTTGTACCCTGGGAACAGGTGAAAGCCGACGCCCTGGCCCGGTTGCGATCATGAGCACCAAAATCGTCTTTCGCCGCATTGCGCAAGCCGAATTTGCCGAGTCCGCCCAGTGGTATGAGCAGCAAACGGGAGGGTTTGGGTGAGGAATTCATCGCGCATGTCCAGCGGGTTCTTGACAAAATCGGTGAGGACACGTTGCAATATGCGATCGCACTGAGGGACATTCGGGAAGCGATTGTCTCGAAATTTCCCTTTGCTATTTACTTTCGCGCCAAGGCGGATCGAGTCGTCATCATGGCGGTATTTCATTGTTCGCGCAACCCTTCCGACTGGCAGGGTCGAAATTGATGAGGCCACAAAAAGAAGATTCCCCATGCACCGCATCACCGGATTGATCGCCCTTCTGACCATTCTCCCCTTGAGCCTGCCCGCTCAGGAAGCGAAGCCCAAACAAGATTACACGGAATTCTCGAAACTTCTCCATTCGATGCTCGTGAAGCAGCTGCCGAAGAAGGTCGAGGACAATTCCGGCTGGGGCCAGCGCATCGAGGTGCCGCTGAATCTGCCCTTCCCTCGCTTGCGCACCATCTTCAAGGTCGGTGAGCGCTACGAGGCTCCCCATGGCGCCTGGCGGCGATTCAAGGGTAAGATCGAAGAGCCGAGCAAGAACCTCAAGATCGTCGTCAAGGATTTCAAGCAACTCAATCCGACTACCTATCGCGTGGTCGTCGATGCCGATGTGACCGCAGCCATCCACGGCGAATGGCAGCAATGGCAGAAGGGCATCCTACTCATCGGCGCCGAGGGGATCGCGGACGTGAACGTCACCGCGGCCGTCGTCTGTGAAGTCGGTGTGTCGCTCGATCTCAAGGTCTTCCCGCCCGAACTCAAGCTGGAGCCGAAAGTGGCGGAACTCGGATTGAACTTCGTCGACTTCAAGGTCCGCGGCGGCCCGTACATCAAGGGCGATTTTGGCGACAACCTGCGCAACGACCTGAAGGACGCGGCTCGCAAGATGCTCAAATCCCAGGAGCCGGCGATCAAGGTGTACGCCAATCAAGCTCTCACGCAGAGCCTGAAAGAGGGCAAAGGCGACATCAGCGCGGCCGCAATCCTGAAGGCGCTGCCGGCGCCGAAATAGTGCGATTGGTAGTTCTTTCCGAGCCCGAGCGTCAACGAGGGGCAACGTGTGCCGCCTCGCTATCGGTCGGGCTCGGATTCATGTATTACCACCACGAATTGCTATAAATCCCTTATCAATCTGCATAATTCGATGAGGGATCTCGCCATGGCCGACGCCACGCTGAACAAACTGCTTCATCTCGTCTCGGATGGCGACTCCACCGAAATCCGCCGGGCCGCGCTCAAGGTTGTCGGCTCCGTCGGATCCAGGGACACCAAGCTCATCAAGACGCTTCTCGCATGCCTCACCGATCCCGAAGAGGACCTGCGTATCGCTGCGATCGAAGCGCTCGGCCAACTGGAAGCCGACCAAGCACTCAAGGCCCTCGAAGAATTCGTGAGGCGCGGCGGGCCGGAGCTTGAAACCGCGGTACACGCGGCGAGCCTTCTCGGCGCGCGCGGCGCGAATCGCATGGGCAAAATCGTTCAGGAAGTCAGCCCGTCGGTGCGTTCGCGCATCGCCGCGGTCCTGGCGAAATCGAATACCGGGAATGCGCTCGTCGTCACCGCGCAAGGGCTGCTCGATGAGGATCCACGCGTCATCGATGCCACGGCACGCAGCCTGGCCATGGAAATTCCCGCCTACAACACGCCCCAGCGGCATGCACTGGCGAAGTCCTTGATCGAATCGCTCGGCGCCAAGAAGATTCCGCCGAAATCCGAGGCGGCCATGTTGCGAGTTCTCTCCGCGCTGCACGAGGCGAAGGGGGACGACATCTTCTGGTCGCGCATCGTTTCGCCCTATGCCGCCGACGTTCGCGCTGCCGCACTGCATGCGCTCGGGGCTGCGGAGCCTGCCACGGAGAAACGCCTGCAATCGCTGCTCACGTGCGCCGGGGATCGCGATTTTCAGATCGTCGCCGGCGCCCTCATGATTCTCAAAAAGGTGCCGGCCAACACCAAGAACGCCAAGCACTGGATCACGCTGCTCGAAGCGCCGGATGTGGCAGCGCGCCGCTTCGCCGTCGAGAAACTACACGGCATCGAGAATGCCCAGGTCGCCCAGGCCATGCTGGCCCAGCTTCGGCATCCGGATCGCAATCTGCGCGACGAGGCTCTCAAGTCGCTGCGGGGGTACGCCGCGGGGCGTGCCGCGATCATGGAAGAACTACTGGCAGCAGGTGACGTCGAGCGAGGCTGGTTCCTGGCGCGTGCCCTGGCGCCTTCCGCCAAGGAATTCACGAGCGCCCAGCGCACCAGGCTTTTTGCTCACGCGGCCAAGTTACACGACACGGACGATCGCCGCACCGCCGCCTTGCTGTTCTTGTTGCGGGAGATCGACCACGCCTGGCTGCGCGATCAGCTCGAAGTGAAGGCGCAGGAGCTACGCAAGAAAAAGAAGTACCCCGCGGCGATCAGCTACTACCGCTTGCTCGCCCAGGATCCCGCGTGCAGCGAGGAGACGCGCTTCGAGCTTGCGGCGACCGGTCTGAAGGAATCGGCCCGCGATCTGGCTCCGGAAAACCGCGCCAGCGATCCCCCGCTGCACCACTTCTCCAGGCTTCTGCAAAATGCCGCGTTCGATTTAATCGGCCACGTCACGAAGGCGAAATGGCTGGACGTCGAGGATCTCTTTTACGTCGGCTTCCACTTCGCTGAGCAAGCGCATCGCGCCAAGGACTTCGGCAAGCAGGTGCTGGAATTGGTCGTCAAACGCTCGGCGAAATCCGATCTCGGCAAGCAGGCGAAGCGCAAGTTGAAGAGCGAGGGGTTGGTCTAACTCACGACGCCAGCAAATGCTTGAGAGCCGTTTCCAAGTCCGTGAACTTGAACGCATACGCGGATTCCAGCGCCTTCTTCGGCACAACACGTTGCCCCGTCGTGACAAGCTGCGCGCCTTCGCCGAGCATGACTCGCAGGGCAAAGCCGGGCGTTGGCAGGAAGCTGGGTCGCCCCAGTGCTTTACCAAGCGACTTGGAGAAGTCGCGGTTCGTCATCGGCTGCGGGGCCGTGGAGTTGAGGGGGCCGCTGATTTCCGGATGATCGAGTGCGTGCAGGATCAGCCCGATTTCGTCATCGATGTGAATCCAGCTCATGTACTGCCTGCCGCCGGCGATCGGGCCGCCGACGAACATCTTGAACGGAGTGAGCATTTTCGCGAGGGGTCCGCCCGTCTTGTCGAGCACGATGCCCGTGCGCAGCAAGACCACCCGAACGCCGTGAACGCTTGCGGCCTGGGCGGCTTTCTCCCAGTCGATGCAGACCTTGGCGAGGAAATCGTTGCCCGCGAGACTTTCCTCGGTCAATTCCTCGTCGCCGTGTGGGCCATAGTAGCCAATTGCGGAGCCGCTCACGAAAACCTTCCCCCTCACCCCCGGCCCCTCTCCCCCGGTCGGGAGAGGCGAGGGTTTTCCGAGGGCCGCCACGATGTTGTCGGTACTCTTGATGCGGCTCGAATAAATCAGGTCTTTGAACTCCTGGCTCCAGCGGCGATTGAAGACGCCTTCGCCGGCCATGTGGACGACGGCGTCGCAGTCGGCAATCACGTCCATCCAAGGGCCCGGCTGAACCGGGTCGCCGACCACGACCGTACAATGCTCGCTCGCCAATTGCTGAACGGCTTCCGGACGGCGTGAGAGGACGACGGCGTGATCGCCGCGCTCACGCAGTTTTTTCAGAAGGTGAGTGCCGACCAGGCCGGTGCCGCCGGTGACGAAGACGCGCATGGGTAAACCTCCGCGGCTAAATGAACCAGGACGGCATGGACGCCGTAGTCATCGCTAGCCAGATAACCAGGATTATTCAAGTAGACGATTTGGATTCGTGTTCCACCGACTCGGCGGGAGCTGGCAGTTCAAGGAAGTGCAGTTTCTGCATGTCGACCTCGTTCCGGGCACTCTTACCGGTGACATAGAAAACGAGGTAACGCCCGCCGTGAAAGATTGCGACGACGTAGAGAGCCAGGATCACCAGCAGCAGAATTGGCAGCAGCAGCGTGAGCGAGATCGGCACCAGAAGATAGGCGGCCGCGCGCACGAGCGGCGAGGGGTTGTCATCCATGAGCAGGGGAAGGCGTTTCATGGGGGGAAAACTCATTTTGCCAAGCCCAGGGACGGCCGTCCCTGGGCTTTCGCGAAACACTAACTCGCCGCATTCAAAAACGCAATTGCAATCTTCCCAATCGAGTCTCGGTTTCCGCCATCAGGGCATCTTCCTCGCGCTCGTCCTTGGCGAGGTACGTCACTGAGAATCGCAGGTACGCTCCCGCATTGTCCCACGGCACGCAGATGACCGATTGCTCGCCGATCAGGAACTGCGAGCCCTCCTCAGCATTGGCAAAGCTGCGGTCGCCGCAACTCTTCGGCGCCTTCACGTAGAGGAAATAGGTGCCGCCTGGCATCTTCGCGTCGAAGCCAATTTTATTGAGGGCGTCCACCAATTTCTTCAAGCGGCGATGATATTTCGCGCGGATGCGGTCGCCGATCTCGGGATGATCGAGCGCCGCCTTGGCCGCCTGCTGGATCGCCATGAATTGGCCCGAGTCGCTGTTGTCCTTGACGTCGGCAAACGCTTGCACGATCTTGGCATGTCCCGCCACAAACGCCATGCGCCAGCCGATCATGTTGAAGCCTTTCGACATCGAGTGAATCTCGACGCCGACTTCCTTGGCGCCATCCATTTGCAAGAAGCTCAAGGGGGGCTCGCCGTAGCTCAATAGCAAATGGGCCGCGTCTTGCACGACGACGATCTTATGCTTCAGCGCAAAGTCGATGACGCGTTTGTAGAACTCGCGCGTGGCAATCGCGCCGGTCGGGCTGTTGGGGTAGTTGATGACGAGCAGTTTCGCCTTCTTGCGTACGTCTTCGGGGATGCCGTCGAGATCGGGATAGAATCCGTTCTCCTCGCGAAGCGGCAGGTCGTGGACCTTGCCGCCGTAGTATTTGGTATGCGTGCCGGCGACGGGATAGCCGGGGACGGTCATCAGGGTAATGTCGCCCTGATTGATGAACGCCGCTGGGATCATCGCCAGCGCCGGTTTGGAGCCGATGGCGTGGTTGACCTCCGTTTCGGCATCGAGAGTGACGCCGAAGACCTTCTTCATGAAGTTGGCGGCTGATTCCTTGAAGGCTGCGATGCCGTTGTCGGCGTAGCCGCGATTTTCGAGTCTGTCGATCTCGCGTTTGGCGACGTCGCGCACCAAGGGGTCGGCCATGTCGTCGTTTTCGCCGATGCCGAAGTCGAACAAGGAGCGTTCGGGATGAGCCGCCAAGACGGCGCGCTTGGCCCGCTTGATTTTCTCAAACTTGTAAATGTCGGTTCCTTTGCCGTAGTTTGCGCCACCGATTCGGTCGGCAAAAAGCCCCTGGAACCACGGATCGCTGTTCATAACGGTGTTCCCTCTTTGTTCGCCGCTTGCGGCCAAGCATTTGCTACGCCGCAAGCGGCTCTCATTAGATTATGTCTGCGACCGGCAATCGTCCGGCGCGTCAAGAACGGGCAGTTTGCGAGGCATTGGCGTCGCCGTTAAGGGTAAGCCTGAAAAAAACAATGCCCTTTCAAATGACTGAAATTGGATTATAATTACCACATTTAGAGTGGTCGAAGAAACTCCCTAATTGACGGGAAGTCGCCGTGGCATTGATAGCCCGTGACCGGGAACTGATACGTCGCTGTCTCCACCATGAACCTGGAGCGTGGAACGATTTCGTCGATCGCTTCCTCGGCCTGGTGTATCACGTCGTGCAGCACACCGCCGACATGCGGAGCTACCCGCTCCGGCCCGAGGACAAGGAGGACGTCGCCGCCCAGGTGCTGCTCAAGATCGTTGAACACGATTATGGCCCCCTGCGCCAATTCAAGGGCAAGAGCCGCCTCGCGTCCTACCTTACTGTGATTGCCCGGAGGACCTGCGTCAATGAACTCACGAACCGGATGCAGGCGAAAGACAAGGAAGGCATCGGCAGAGCGAATGACCAGGTCGTCGAGGACAAGCCCAAATCGGCATCGAAGTCGGGCCTGGAGGAGATGGAGGAAGTTGGCAAATTGCTCAAGAAGTTACCGAGCCGCGAGCGTGCTGTCGTACGGCTCTTCTATCTGGAAGGACGAAGCTACGAGCAGATCAGCACTGAATTAAACATCCCCGTTAACAGCATCGGCGCGATCCTGGCGCGGGCACGCAAGAAGTTGCGCGGCGAAGACTGATACCCCGTTTACGTTTAGCGTTCGCGCGGTGCCTTGCGATCGCCAAACGTAAACGGGGTTATCCCATCATTCAGGCAATTCCTTCACATAGATATTCTTGAACCAGAGCTTATCGCCGTGATGTTGCAGTTCGATCGGCCCGCGCGCGGGCAGCGGTTGGCCTCGCTCCCAGTAGTTCTCAAGCGGCGTGTTGTCGACAACCAATTTGCCGTTGAGTTTGATTGTCACCTTTTCGGCGACCATTTTGATGTAAAACGTGTTCCACTGGCCGGCGGGGTTATCCGCGACCACGAGCGGCTTGCTGGGATTCTTCTGATTGTTGTACAGCCCGCCGGAACCGACGCCGGGCTTATTGTTCTTGCCCTTGATGTCCCAGATCTGGACCTGCGGAGTGCCACGCAGGTAGATGCCGCTGTCGCCGCTGGGTTCGATTCTCCAATCGACATACATTTCAAAGTTGCCGTAGTCTTTGCTGGTTTGCAGATTGTTGTTCTTGCCGTCGTAGTGGATGACGCCATCCTTGACAGTCCAGTGCTGGATCGCCTTGTCGGTCACTTTCTTGACGGCAGCTTCGTACTCCTCTTTCGTGGCATATTTCTTCCTGTGATTAATCTGGATCAATCCCTGCCAGTTATGGAGATCCTTGCCGTTGAAGAGGGCGGTAAATCCTCTCGGCGGGTGATTGTCATTCGGCCCTGCCTTTTCACCGGCGTCGGTCCAAGAGGCGGCCACAGAAAGTGCCAGAGCGCAACCAGCCAGTGCAAACCATCGTCGCATCGTTGTCGTCCTTTCTACAGGAATCGGTGTTTTGAAGAGCGTTCGGGTCTTATCCTGCGGGGAGCCGACGCCAAAAGCAAGCGGAAAACCCGGAAAACGCGCCGCGCTGTCGCGCCGTGTGCCCTTGAATTCTCGCAGCCGCTCCCTAGATTTAGCTGTCTCTGATCTTACCCCTCGGCCCGAGGGAGAGGACAGGCACAAGACGGGATGGCATATGATCTCAGTCAGCAACCTGAGCAAATTCTTCGGACCCGTGATGGCCGTCGATCGGATCTCCTTCGAGGTCGGCGCCGGTGAAATCGTCGGGTTTCTCGGCCCCAACGGCGCCGGCAAGACCACCACGATGCGTATCCTGACGAGCTGGCTCCCCGCCACGAGCGGCATTGCCAAGGTCGCCGGCTACGACGTGATGCTCGAATCGACCGAAGTCCGCAAGAACATCGGTTACTTGCCGGAAAGCGTGCCGCTCTATCCGGAAATGCGTGTCGAAGAATACGTCGCCTTCCGTGCCAAGCTCAAGGGGCTGAACCGCCTTGAACGCCATCGCCGCGTGGAGTACTGCCTGGACCGCTGCCGGCTGGTCAAGGTGCGCCGGCGCTTGCTCGGCACGTTGTCCAAAGGTTATCGACAGCGAGTTGGCCTGGCGGACGCGATGATCCATAATCCGCCGATCCTGATTCTCGATGAGCCGACGGCCGGCCTCGATCCGTTGCAAATTCGCGAGACACTGTTCCTCATCAAGGAGCTCGGCCAGAGCCACACGGTGCTCCTATCCACGCATATTCTGTCGGAAGTCGAAACGGTCTGCGAACGGGTGATCATCATCGCCAACGGCCGCGTCGGCTTGAGCGCGCGGCTCGACGAGATCGAATCGGAGGCCGTGGTGCTGGTCGAGGCACGCGGGCCGAGCGAGCAGATCGTGCAGACCCTCAAGCACGTCGGCGGGGTCGCGAATGTCAACGCCAAGGCGACCGAAGACGGGATCGCCAGCTTCGAGGTCCGCACGACCGATGATCAGGACGTGCGCGAGGAGGTGGCCAAAGCCATTGCGGGCAAGGGCTGGCCGATTCGGCGTCTGGAACGCAAGAGCCGCCGGCTGGAGGACGCGTTCTTTGACGTGCTGCGGGCGCAGGACCCAATGAAGCAGCCGATGCGAAGCGAGCCGGCGCCGGCGCCAACCCATGCGGCCACGCCTGAAAGTGAAGCCATCACAAAGAAAAGTGAATAGTGGTTTGTAGGGTGCGTGAAACGCACCGTGGAAGCGTTCGGTGCGTTTCACGCACCCTACACCGCCGTAATTGAGGATTCCATGTCATCGTCACGTGCCATCAAGCCGAAGCGGAATGATACGCTCCTGACCAACTGGGAGTCGATGCCCGAACGCGCTCCATCGATCGAGCGCGAAGAGACGCCGATCTTTTCGCGTATCGTCGCCATGGGCGGATTGTTCTTCCTGGTGCTCGGTACCCTCGCGGCTATGATGCCCTTGTGGTCGGCGACGACGACAATCATCCCGCCTGGCCTGGGAATCGGCTTGGCGATCATGGGCCTCTGCCCGATTCTTTATCACGCCTTCGTCGAGAACGACCTGCAGTTTCGCCGACTTTATGGTTTCCTCGGGCTCGCGCTCATCCTGGGTGGGATAGTCCTCCGCATGATGGCCTTCAAGTCCGGTTATGGGAGCTGGTTCTTCCTCTACGGAGTTCCCGGGGTGACCATCGGCCTGGTACTTTCGGTCGCCGCGCTCCGCAATGAAACCGAGCAGCAATTTCGCATGTTGGTGCTGAACTTTCTCGGCGGTGTCGGCGCTGTCATGATTCTCTTCTGCACCGTCAACAGCTTCCGCGACGCGGGCTACCTCGCCGGCGAAGGGGCGGTCCTTTTGCTTCTAGGCCTTTGCTATGTCGGCGCCTACATCGGCCAGCAAGAAACGGGCAACCAGAACGGTTACTATGCCGCGCTTGGTCTGGGCGGCGTAGGTGTTCTCGGCATTGCCGCGGGGTTGATTCAATCGTTCTTACCGGAGAGTACTTTTCTCATTCCGAGCGGGTTGATTCTCATCGGTATGTCGATGGTCTACATAACCGTCTGTTTGGGTGTCTGCTCCGATTGGCCGATCATCGTGCTGGCGCGCCGCGAGCTTGCCGCGTACTTCTATTCGCCGATCGCATATCTGGTGCTGATCGGCTTGCAGCTCATCGGCTGGTACATGTTTGCCCAGTTCGTCGGCATCATCGTTGAGGCCGGGCCCAGCGGCAGGCTCATGGAGCCGATCGTGCGCGTGTACATCTTCGGCCTCTTCCCGGTCATCGTGCAAATGTTCGTCATCCCGGTCCTGACGATGCGATTGTTGAGCGAGGAGAAGCGGACAGGGACGCTGGAAGTGCTGTTGACCGCGCCCGTGAACGAGATTTCGATCGTGACCGGAAAGTTTTTGGCCTGCTGGATCTTTTACATGCTGACCTGGCTGCCGATCTGGCTCTTCCTGGTCTCGCTGCGCTACATCGGTGGGGACGAGTTTGATTATCGGCCGGTCTTGAGCTTCACGGTGGCCATCGCGGTGATCAACTCGGGACTCTTGGCGATGGGGCTTTTCTTTTCGAGCATGACCAGCAACCAGATTGTAGCCGCCGTGTTGACATTCGTCGGCGTGCTGATGCACTTGGCGTTTTACTTCCTTCACCACGAGCGATTCCTCACGGAAGGCACGGCGCTGCACGAGGCGCTGACGTACGTCAACTTCCTCGACCTCTGGCAAATATCGCTGCAGGGCAACGTGGCCCCGCGCTTGTTGGTCTTTCACGTGTCAGTGGCCGTGTTCTTTTTGTTTGCGAGCGTGAAGATGCTCGAATCACGCAAGTGGAAATAGTTTGATATCCGAGCCTGAAGCGTGAGCGAAGAGGAAACAACTCTTCGCTCATGCTTCAGGCTCGGACATAGATGAGGAAATATCATGGCAACTGCTGCCGTTACGAATAGCACGCAAGGGACCTTGAGCGGGCTGAGCCGCACGGCCCAGAATCTCGTGGTCGCCCTGGCATGGGGAGCGATCATGCTCTTCGTGTTCGGATACTGGGTGCGCTCCAAGACCGATGGCAGTACCGAGAATGTGGCGACCATCCTGAAGATCGCCTTCCGTGTGGCCGGCGGCTTGAGCGCCCTGTTGGCGGCCTGGCAGGCCTACACGCTTTGGTTCAAGAAAGAATCGCCAGATCAGAAAGCCGCCTCGCTCATCCAGCAGCATCTCTTCGTGAGTTACGCACTCCTGGGCGGCGGGCTCGGCTTGATCGTCATCGGCTTCCTGCTCGGCTTCGGCCGCAACACAACCGGCAGCTTCGTGTTCATCCGTGAGAACTTCGCCGAGTCGTTTGGCTCGCTACTCCTCGGAGTCATTTCGCTTTGCAGCGGTTACCTGCTGCAGCAGCCACAAGCCAGCTCGGGCATCACCGTCGAATTTCTGGTCGGCAAGATTCCGGTGCTGAAGCTGAGCCAGCTGGTGATCTGTGCCCTGTCGGTCGGCACGATCATCTACCTCTACTACAACAATCGCGACGCCAACGCCTGGCGAACGTATATCCCCGAGATGGCCGTGCTGTTGCTCCTCAGCTTGCTGGCGTTCGCTTGCTTCTTGTATCTCAATACGCCGAACCTCGACGAATTCGGCATTCGCCTGTTCGTCCTTCTCTTCGGCGGCATCGCGGGAAGCCTGCTCTTTTTGTGGTGCCTGTGGCGGAGCGTCATTTGGCGTGAGGACATACTCCTGGGCGGCGCCGCGGCCTGGGAAGGGCCGAACTCCTATCGTTTTTGGCTGTGCGCCTATGTTCTGTTCGTTTCGCTCGTCTTGATGTTCTTCAGCTTCAATCTCGCCCGGGCCGACATCCGTACCAACGTGGTGTTGCGCCGCGTCATGTACGGCTATGACACCATCGTCCAGGGACTGCTGCTGGTCGGCATTCTGTTCATCCTCAACGTCGTCATCTATGCGTTGGTCCCCTTCACCTACGACTGGACCAAGACGCGCGGCGCCTATGACGTGAGCGAGGCCGGCAAGAACCTGATTGGAAAGCTGAAGCAGGAAACCACCATCGTCGTCTTGATGCCTCAGAGTGCGCCCGTTTACAAGGACCTGCGCGTCCTCCTGGATAACTTCCGCGCCCTGAACCCTCGGGT
Source organism: Gemmataceae bacterium (assembly GCA_009692065.1). Taxonomy (GTDB): domain Bacteria; phylum Planctomycetota; class Planctomycetia; order Gemmatales; family Gemmataceae; genus SIAQ01. The sequence goes on along the minus strand of SHZY01000019.1, from coordinate 35,525 downwards.
CCACGTCAACTACATTTCGCCTGACTTCGACGATCAAAAGTACGAGGAGCTGGTCAACAACTTTCCGAAGATCTTGCCCGAAACCAATGTGGCATCGGAAAGGCGCGGCGTGCTGATCGTCTACGGCGTCATGCCGACCAAGCCCGAGCATAACATCCCCCATTCTTTTGTGAACGAACGCAAGCTCCAGGATTTCGAGGGGGGCGGCGGGCGTGGCAGCCGGGGCAAGGTCATCTTCAAAGGGGAGTCGGAGATCCTCAAGGAACTCAAGTTCCTCGCTCAGGGCAAGAAACAGCAGAAGGTCTACATCCTTCAAGGCAACGACGAAGTGGACATGAATGGCATGGGCCCGGAGGAACGCATCGATGTCCGCGGCGATTACTCGAAGGTCGGCATCGGCATCCTCGTCGATCAGCTCAAGAAAGACAACTACGACGTTGCAGGCCTGAACTTCGGCCGTGAGCTGCCCGATCAGAAGGCGCCCAATGTCGTGTTCGTGCAGGCCGAGGGGGCGGAAAGACGCAAGAACGTCCCGCTCGATTGCCAGGTGCTGATCGTCGCCGGCGTTACCAGGGATCTGCCCAAGGAAGCCATGGACGCGGTCGACGCCTATGCGAGCCGCGGCGGCAAGATGCTGGTGTTCCTCGATCTGGCGGCCGAAGCCGATTACAAATTACGGCAGACGAACCTGGAGGCGATGGTGAAGCGATTCGGCATCGACATCACCGACGAGGTGCCGCTGCGCCTTGGCGGGCCGGGAGATGAGCGCACGCTCTGGGCCACGACCACCGGCAAATCCGACAATCCGCTCAGCCGGGGTTTTACTGGCCAGCCAATCTTCATGCGCCGTTCCGCGCGGGCGATCCAGCCGGCCGCCGCGCCGGGACGATTCAAGGGCGAGGTCGTGCTGCATCAAGAGTTGCGTCGCGATCGCCTCACCATCCTGCCCAAAGACGCCGACGTTCTTGGCGACGTCAAGAAATACGTGCGTAGTTTGGTTGAGGATGAAAGAAAACTCCAGGCGGTGTGGCGACCGAAATCCTTCCCGCTGGCCGTCGCCGTGTCGGAAGGCGATAAGCCGCGCATGGTCGTCTTCGGCGACACCGACTTCATCAGCAACCGCGATCTGGAGGATTCGCAGACGCGGAGCACGAATTACGCGTTCGTAGTCAGCTCCCTGGAGTGGATGGCCGAGCGAGAAGGGATCGGCGCCCAGCCGAAGGTTTCGAGCAGCTTCATGCTCAGTCCCGAAGTAAACGTCGCCCGTATGATCCTGATGCCCGGTTGGATGATGCTGATGGCGACCATCGCCCTGGGCACGTGCATCTGGGTCGTCCGCCGCAGGTAGAAATGTGTGGCAAGCCCTGCGATGAGGTACTCCGAATCCCTGGGATTCGGAGTACCTCATCGCAGGGCGTCCACTGGAGGGGATTTCGCAATATGAACTTTCGCATCACCGCCTTGTTCTTCGGCTTGCTGCTCACCATGCTCTGGGTGTTCGGTCTGATGATCGCGCACAAGAAGTCGGCCAGCGATCCGGCCTTCGTGCTGGAAAATAGCGTGCGCTCCAAGGACGCCAAGATCGACAAGGTGCTGATCAAGCAGAGCGAAAAAGGCAAGGACGCGGTCGAATTCGAGCTGATCACGGTCGATGACAAGTGGTTCCTCAAAGAGGGCCAGCAGCAAGCTCGCGTCGAGGGATTCCGCATCGAGAACCAAATCATCAAGCAGCTCCGCGAGGCCCGGCACGATGAGAATGCCGAGATCACCAAGGATGCGGCCTCTTATGGATTTGGCGCGCCGATGCTGGAAGTCACCTTGTTCGGCAAGATCAAGGGTGAGGCGAAGAAATGGACGTTCATCGTCGGCAAGGAAAACGCCGACAAGACGCTGGTCTACGTTGCCTCGGGCGGTCGGCCTGACAAGGTCTGCGGCGTCGCCAAGAAGGATCTCGAAGGCATCTTCATTAAGAACCCGAACCATCTTCGCTCGCGCCGGCTATTCGATTTCGGCGAGACGAGCGTCACGGGCATTCTGGTCAAAGCGGGAGATCAACCGCTCCGCGTCCGCCGCAACGAGAACAGCACCTGGTCGATCCTGGAGCCCGCCATCGGCTTCGCCGGCTTTGAATCGGCCGAACCCGAGGACAAGAAGAAGGATCCGCACAAGGACATGTTCAAGAAACCCGAACCGCCTTCGACGCCCGGCGGCGTCAAGGGGCTTCTGGGCGACGTGATCAAGATGATGGTGGACGACGAGGAAGATTTCGTTCCGCTTGGCAGCCCCCACGCTGAATTCGGCGTCGAGAGCGGCAAGGAAGCGATGCGCATCGAAATCACCAGCGGCGAGAAGGACGGGATCACCAAGGAAACCCTCCTGGTCGGCAAGAAAATCGGCGGCAAGAAGGGAACGGAGTTTTTCTACGCCCGCCTTGACACCGATGACGGCGTCGTCAAGATCAACGCCAACCGACTCGCCCCGATCGAGAAGGCGCTGGCAGATCCCGGCAAGCTTCGCAGCCGCGATGTTGCCGCCTTCGAGGCCAAGAAGATCGATGTCGTTGTCATCAAGAAAGGCCAGGAAGAGACGAAGTTCTTCCTGGAGCCCGCGAAGGCCGACTTCCGCCTGCCGCCGGAGATGGTGGAAACACAGTGGCAAATGCTCCAGAGTACGGAGAAGAAGACGGCGAAGGCCAGCTCTACCGCCCTCAATACGCTGCTTGATCAGGTCCTGGGCCGCAAGGCGATTGTGGAGTTCGTCGGCGACAAAGAACCCGATGCCAAGAAGAAAGACACCGAGTTCGGTTTCGATGCGCCGCTCGCCGAGATTTTCATCTACATCGGCGGGATTGACAAGGACAAGAAGGAAGAAAAGAAAGAAGAGAAAAAGGACGACAAGCTGGATCCCAAAAAGGACCCCAAGAAAGACGAGCCGAAGGTCGATCCCCTGCCCGCGTTGAAGAAAGACGCGAAAGCCGTCGTCACCATCGCGATCAGTTCCAAGCCGGTGCTGACCGCCGACAAGAAGATCGACAAGGATCACGTTTACATCCGCCGCACGCTCGAAGACGGCACCACCAAGAACTGGTTCACGATGAAGAAGGAGTTCGTCGAGAAATTGCTGCCGGCCGAAGGCGTTGCCCTGGCATATCTCGACACGGAACTGCCGACGTTTGCCGCGTTTCAAGCGACTGCCGTCAAGTTGCAACGCACCACTGACAAGGGCCCGGAAACCATCGAACTCGAACGCCGACAGCTCGACGGCAAATCGTACTGGTACATCAAGGAGAAGTCCGCCGATGCCAAGCTTGCCGATACCGGCAACGCGGACCGGATTGTCAGCATGCTCGGCCAGCTTTCGGCCGCCAAATGGGTCAAGAAGCTTGACGACAAGGAAGATCTCGAGAAGTACGGTCTGAAGAATCCGTCCGTCGTCGCCACGCTCAACGTCAAGAAGAACGTCGTCGCAGGCAGCTCGATCACGGTCGACAAGAAATCGGTCACGGCCAGCCCCGCCGCGGGCCTGGTCGGTCTGTCGGTGAGCGAATTCTCGATGCCGCTCCTTGCCGCCAGCTTTGTGGTTGGCGCCCATGAACGCGACGAGGGGGAAATCGTCACCATCGAGTTCGGCAAGGAGAACGACGCCGAAAAGGACAAGGCAACCTACGCCCGCCACTCCGGCAGCAAGATGCTGTTCCTCGTTGACACACCGCGAGTCAAGTTTGTCAAGGAGAGAGACCTGCGTGACCGCACCTTCATGATGAACGCGTATGCCCTGCGGTTTGGCTCCTACCTGGCGATGGTTGGCCAGGCCCCGTTAAGCATCGTCAACTTTGCGTCGCCGGAGATCACGGGCGTGGTGCACCAGTTCGATGCCGGCAAAGTGAAGGAGGTCCGCCTGGAGGTCCGCAATGGCTTCGAGTTGCGTTCCTACCAATTCGAGCGAACGGCGAAGAAAACCGACAAGCCCAATGATCCGCCGGAGAAGGCGAAAGAGATCGGCAAGGAAAAGGAAAAGGATAAAGAAAAGGCCAAGGAGCCGGATAAGGCTCCGGAGCCTCAGTGGACCTGGATCGACAAGTCCAACATTCCGGAATTTCAGCTCGATTCCGACAAGGTCGCGCAGTTCCTCAAGGACATGGCCAAGCTCGACACCAGCCGCTTCGTCGGCTACACCGATGGCCCGCGCAGCGACCACAAGCTCGGCGACAGGGAGGCGGCCATCAAGCTCGACCTAACCTTCGAAGACGGCAAGGTCGTCACGCTCAAAATCGGCACCAGCCACCTGCATCACGGCCACTTCGCCAACTCGTCGTATTGGCCCAAGGCCGTCTTCTTTATCCCGCTGCAGACGGTTGACTCTATCCTGCGCGGCCCGGCCTACTTCGGCAAGGAACGCTCGGCGACGGAGTAGCCAAGTTTACGTTTAGCGTCTGCGTGGCGCCATGCGGGCGATAAACGTAAACGGCTCGACTTGTCATTTCCATCCAATCGCGGAATAATAAACGAAACGTCCACGCCCTGTTTTCCAGGTTGCGCTATGCCCCGCAAGATCGTTCATTACCCGCATCCGGCCCTGCGGCATAAGGCCCAGCCGGTCACGTCGATCGACAAGGAGCTGCACCTCCAGATCGGCGAGATGATGGAACTGATGTACCAGGCGAATGGCCTCGGCCTGGCCGCGCCGCAGGTTGCGCTACCGTTTCAGCTCCTCGTCATGAACATCACGGGCGATCCAGACAAGCCCGAGTGTGAGGAGGTTTTCCTCAATCCGCAGATTGTCGAGAAGAAGGGCGTGATGCTGGGCGAGGAAGGCTGCCTCAGCTTCCCCGGTCTCTATCAGGATGTGCGCCGAGCCGAGACCATCAAGGTGCACGCCTATGATCTCAAGGGCAAGCTGGTCGAAAAGGTCGCCAGCGATCTGGAAGCCCGCGCCTGGCAACACGAACTCGATCACCTCAACGGCGTCTTGTTCATCGACATGATGGGCCCGATCGCTCGTCTTGCGGCGCGTTCCTCGGTGAAGAAGTTCGAAAAGGCATTCCGTGAAGCCCAGGAAAAAGGCGAGATTCCGCCGAACCTCGAAATCGAAAAACTGCTGGCGGCCCTCGAAGGGCGTCCGTGAAAATGCGTCTCGTCATGATGGGAACCGGCTCCTTCGCGGAGCCGACGTTTCTGAAACTTCTGGACACCGCACACTCCGTCGTCGGCCTGGTGACGCAGCCGGACCGCGCCACCGGCAAGGAACGAGGCTCCACCCGCCAGGCCCGCCAGGGGATGAAAGACATCGCCGTCGCACGCAACATCCCCGTGCTGCAGCCCGAGAGCATCAACACCCCGGAAGGCGTCGCATCCTTGGCGGCTCTCCATCCCGATCTACTTGTCGTCGCCGCCTATGGACAAATCCTGTGCAAGGACGTGCTGGCCGTCACGCCCTTGGGCGGCATCAACGTGCATGCGTCACTGCTGCCGAAGTACCGCGGCGCCGCCCCGATCAACTGGGCGATCTACCATGCCGAGCAGCATGCGGGTGTCACCATCATCCGCATGTCGATTTCACTCGACGCCGGCGACATGCTCGCGCAAGAAAAGGTCGACATCTTGCCGGACGAAACCGCAGGCGACCTCGAAGCACGCCTCGGTCCTCTCGGTGCTCGGCTCGCCGTTGAAACCATCAGCAAGCTCGCCGCCGGCCCGGTCGCTGGCATTCCGCAGGACAAAAGCAAGGTAACAAAGGCTCCGAAGCTGACAAAGGAGCACGGCCTGATCGACTGGTCGCGCGCCGCCGCCGCCGTCTGCAACCAAATCCGCGCCATGCAACCGTGGCCGACGGCGTACACGCATCTGCATCGCGCGGGGTCCGAACCGGTGCGGCTTATCGTGCAGCGAGCTAAACCCTCCCCTCTCCCTCCGGGAGAGGGGCTGGGGGTGAGGGTCCTGGGCTCCGTGCTCACGGACGGCTCCAAATTATGGATCCACTGCGGCGAGAGTACCTGGATCGAAATCATCGAACTGCAACCCGCCGGCAAACGGCGCATGTCCGCTCAGGACTTCCTGCGCGGCAATGCCATTCCACCGGATGCCTTCGTCAAGTAGAATATCGCGTATAGCGATCCCCGTTCTGGCGCTCACCTGCGGGCGCTAAACGAAATCCACCAGGGCCCCATGCCAAAACTCTACCTTGAAACCGTTGGCTGCCAGATGAATGTGCTCGATAGCGAGTTGGTCGTGGGCAGTCTGCGCCGGCAGGGCTACGAGCTGACCGAATCGACCGCCGATGCCGACGTCATCTTCTTCAACACCTGTAGCGTCCGCCAGCATGCCGAGGACAAGATATACAGCGCCCTGGGTAGGCTTCGACACCACAAGAACGAGCACCCCGATGCGATCATCGGAGTCCTCGGCTGCATGGCACAGAAGGATCAGGAGCTGATCAAGAAGAGGGCGCCGCACGTGGATATCATTTGCGGCACCGGTCAGCTCGCGCAGTTGCCTGCACTGATTCAGACTGCGCAAGAGACCGGCACGCTGCAAATCGCACTGAGCCTGGATCGCACAGAGTCGCGTCACGAGGTCGAACGCAGCTTTGAAAGCTACGATCCGATGCGCGACCCGTCGATGCGGCCCAATCGCTTCCAGGCGTTCGTCCGCATCATGATCGGCTGCGACAAGTTTTGCACGTACTGCATCGTGCCCGCCGTGCGCGGCCCGGAGCAGAGCCGGCACCCGGAGCAGATCGCCGCCGAGGTCCGCCAGCTTGCCGGCGAAGGCTGCAAGGAAATCACGCTCCTGGGCCAGACGGTCAACAGCTACCACTACGGCACGTCACGTCTTTGCGATCTTTTGGGGCGTATTCACGACACGCCTGGCATCGAGCGCATCAAGTTCATCACGAACTATCCCAAGGACATGACCGACGACTTGCTGCATGCGGTGCGCGATCTGCCCAAGGTCTGCCCTTACCTGCACGTGCCGGCGCAGTCGGGTTGCAACGAAGTCCTCAAGCGAATGAAGCGCATGTACACGGTGGAATTCTATCGCGACATGCTGAGCCGATGCCGCGAAATCGTGCCGGGTGTCGCGATTTCGAGCGACTTCATCGTCGGGTTCTCAGGCGAATCGGAGGAGTCCTTCGAGAAGACATGTGAACTGGTGGGCGCGTCGAGGTTCAAGAATAGCTTCATTTTCAAGTACAGCCCACGCCCCGGCACCCGCGGCCATGAGCTCTACGCCGACGATGTGCCCGAAGACGTGAAGAAACGCCGCAACAACGACCTGCTGACGATTCAGAATGCCGCCAGCTTGCAGGATCACCGGCGTTTCATCGGGCAGCGTGTCGAGGTGCTGGTCGAGGGACCGAGCAAGAACGCGTGGAAGCACGACGCCGGCGCTCCGATGCAGTTGACGGGCCGCACGATGAGCGATCACATCGTCGTCTTCGACGGCAATCCTCGCCTCGTAGGCCAGTCGATGCAGATCGACATCGACGAGGCGACGTCATTCACGTTGTTCGGCAAGGTGGTGTCCGGCGAGCAAGTTGGCGGCCTCGGGGATTGTTGCGAGGTGCCTGGGGCGAATCGCGAGCGAATTGCGTTGCCGTTGATCGGGTAGTTTGCTTACGAGCCCGCAGCGCAAGCAAGGGTAAACCCAAATCTTTGCTTGCGCTGCGGGCTCGGGAATCCATCCACGATACGCCTATGCAAACCGACGAACTGCGCCAATGTCTGGAATCGCCCGAACAGGCGCGCAAGCTCCTCGTTGATTGGGACGTCAGCGACATCGAGCGTGGCAAAAGCAATCTCGCGGGAATCGCCGAGGTGCTCGGGCTCAACGGGCTGAGCGAGCTATGCCACCCGGTGGGTAGGCTTCTGCCGCGCTGCCCCGATCCGGATATGGCGTTGAACAATCTGGATCGCTATTTCGAGAGTGCCGGCCCGACTGCAATGCCGACCTTGATGGAAGGCCGCGCACGCACGCTGGAAACGATGCTGCAGCTCTTCAGCACCAGCCAATTCTTCAGCGACCTTTTGATCACCAATCCCGATTACCTGGAGATGTTGCGCATTCCATTGCGATCCAGCCCGAGCCGGGCGGAGATGCTGGAGCAACTGCGTGCCGACGTGGAAGCGGCCTACGAGGACTCCAGCGTCCTGCGCGCCTTTCGCCGTTTTCGGCAAAGGCAGATGTTGCGAATCGGCGCCAATGACATCATTCGCGATCGACCGCTCGAGGAAATCACGCGGGACATCTCGCGCGTGGCCGACACATCGCTGGAAGTTGCCCTGGAAACGGGCCGGCGCAACATCAGCAAGCGTTTCGGTGAACCCTTCACGAATGGCGACGAGCCGGCCCGCTGCGTCATCCTTGGTTTTGGAAAGCTGGGCGGCAAGGAACTCAATTACTCCAGCGACATCGATTTGATTTTCCTTTACGACGAGGAAGGCCTAACGCGCGGCCAGCGCGTCACGATCATCTCGAATGACGATTATTTTGGCCGAGTTTGCTCGGAGGTGGTGCGGCTGCTCAGCGCGCACACCGAGGGAGGCATGGCGTACCGGGTCGATCTGCGTTTGCGTCCGGAAGGCCATCGCGGCCCGTTGGCGCGAGCTCTCGCCAGCACGCTCTCGTACTACGATACGCTCGGGCGAACCTGGGAGCGGCAGGCTTTGATCAAGGTGCGGCCCGTGGCTGGTGATGCTACGCTGGGTGAGGAATTCATGCGGGCAATCGAGCCGTTTGTCTATCGCCGCTACCTGAGCGTTGCAGAGATCAACGAAATCAAGGCCCTGAAACGCAAGATCGAACACAAATCGGGGCCGCACGGCGAAAGTGACACCGAGGTCAAGACGGGACACGGTGGCATCCGCGACGTCGAGTTCACCATCCAATTTCTACAACTCGCCAATGGCGGCGATCTTCCCGAAATTCGCCAGAGCAACACGCTCAAGGCGATCCGCGCTCTGGAGAAAGCCCGCTGCCTGACCGACTCCGAGTATCGCGCCCTCGACAGCACCTACCGATTCCTGCGTAAGATCGAGCACCGCTTGCAGATCATGTTCGACCAGCAGACCCATCGCATGCCGGAAAAGCCGGCGGAGCTGCGCAAACTCGCTCTGCGGATGGGTTATGCGGGACGAGAAGTGAGGGCCGAGGGGCACGAGGTAAGCGATCCGTCTCTACTCGCCGCTGGTCCCACGCCCCTCGACCCGCTCGATGCGTTTCTTGAGGACTACCGCGCCAAGACCAACACCAACCGCGACATTCTCAATCATCTCTTGCACCAATCCTTTGCGAGTGACCAGGAAGCGCCCGAAGCCGACCTGCTCCTCGACCCGCATCCCGACATCGAACGGATCCAGGCGGTGCTCGGCAAGTACCCGTTCAAGGACGCCCAAGCGGCGTATCTGAACCTCAATCAGCTCGCCACCGAGACAATCCCGTTTCTCGAATCGCGTCGTTGCCGGCAGTTTCTCGCCAACATCGCGCCGAAGCTGTTGCAGGCGATTGCCGAAACGCCCGATCCCGATTTGGCTCTCGTCAATCTCGAAAAGGTTTCCGCGTCGCTGGGTGGCAAGGCCGTGCTGTGGGAACTGTTCAGCTTCAACACGCCAAGCTTGAAGCTCTACGTCGAATTGTGCGCCTGGAGTCAGTTCCTTTCGGAAATCCTCATCAACAATCCCGGCATGATCGACGAGTTGCTTGACAGCCTCGTGCTCAACCTGCCGCGCACCTTCGACGAATTGCGCCAGGAACTGACCGAGCTTTGTCGCAATGCCGATGATCCCGATCCGATCCTGCACAGTTTCCAGGACAAGGAGTTGCTGCGAATCGGCGTGCGCGACATCCTAGGCAAGGACGACATCATCTCGACGACGCGCGAGCTGAGCGATCTCGCCGAGACGATTCTCATCGAGCTTGCGACGCTGCAGTACCCGATCATGGCGTGCCGCCTCGGAGTGCCGAGCTTGACCGAGGGCCCGCGTGCCGGCCAGCCGAGCCGATATGTGCTCCTGGGTCTTGGCAAGCTGGGCGGCCGCGAGATGAGCTACCACAGCGATCTCGATTTGATCCTGATCTACGAAGGCGACGGCCGCACCATGCCGCCGACCGGTTCGTCGCGCTGGGATCGCTTCGAATTGACCGACAACTTTCACTTCTTCTCGGAATTGGCCCGTCAGATCATTCGGGCAGCCAGCTACATGGGCCCGCGTGGCCGGCTTTACCAGGTCGATATGCGACTAAGGCCGACCGGTAACTCCGGCAGCCTGGTGTTGCCCTTGAGTGAATTCGAGCGCTACTACCAGGAAGGTAGCGCCCAACTCTGGGAACGGCAGGCGCTCTCGCGCGCCCGTATCGTCTTCGGCGATGCCGATTTCGCCGAGCACGCCATCCGGAGCATCAACCATCAAATCTACGATCTGGAATGGAGGCCAGGTATCGCCGATGAAATCATGTCGATGCGCAGCCGCGTCGAGGCGTCGGGCAGCAAACGGGATCTCAAGCGTGGCTTCGGCGGCATCATCGACATCGAGTTCATCACGCAGTTGTACCGCCTCAAATACGGTAAACAACATCCCGCGGTCCGGCAGCCGAACACCTGGCTTGCGCTCGATGCGCTTCACCAGGTCAGGCTGATCAATTCCGAGGAGCACGCCACGTTGCGCTCATGCTACGATTTCATGCGTACCGTGGAGAGTCGGCTGCGTATCTTCCACAATCGCTCGCTCGATGAGTTGCCGGAGGCGGCGGAAGATCTCGAAAAGCTTGCGCGCAGGCTGGGCTGCGAGGCGACCGCGGAACAAAGCGCTGGCCAGATTTTCTTGCAGGTGCTGGAATGGCACACCTCGCAGACGCGGCATCTATTCAAGGAATTGTGCAAGCGGGAACGGACGGCTTGAACCGGTCTTCGTTTAGCGCCCGCATGGCATTGCGCGGGCGCTAAACGAAGACGGGAAGATCACTCCTTGAATCCCGAGGTCGGCGGCGCCCCGTCGGCGATGCCCGTCGATCCGGGTTTGCCCTAGGCGCCGAAGGGGCGTTCGTCAGGCACTGGCGGTGGCACCTCAGCTTCGAGGTGGACCTGTTCGTATCCGCCGCGCGATTGAAAATACACAATCAGGATGAGATAGCCGACCAGCATGATGATCGGGAAGATCGCCATGTTCGCAAGCGCCCCTTGTTTGCTGTGGTCGATAGTATCATCGATGTGTTTCTTCATGGCGGCCCGCTGGGCCTCGGGAAGTTTGTCGATTTCCGCCTTTAGCTTCTTGTCGGAAATCACGGTGTACGAAATGATTTCGTAGATCGATCGGTCTTCCACCACCGTCAGCTTGCCATCCTTCACGAGGGCAGGCAGCGAGTCCTTCGTCTTCTTATCGTTGGCGAGTGCGTGAATCGCCTTGTCGGCCTGCAACGTACCAATGTACGGAAAGCCGAGCACGCCGACCGCCAGCATGCCGATGCCGGAGATGGCGTTGAGCGTCACCGCGCCTCCCTTGGGCGTCTGTTCGGAAACAACGCCGAGCATGGTCGGCCAGAAGAACGTTTTTCCGAAGCCGTACAAGGTGGCCGCCGCGAAGATCATCAATCCCGTCGTGAACGAAAGAGTGTAGAGCCCGATGATCGCCAAGGCGGCGCTGACGGCCAGCAGCGGCAGCGGCTTCAGATGATGGACGATCGGGCCCGCGAAAAAGCGCAAGACCATCATGATCACCGACGTGTAAACCAGCACCCAGCCGGAATGAAAATTGTTGGCCTCGGCAATTGGCTTCATGATGTCCGTGATCCAGCCATCCGTGCCGATCTCGGTTGTCGCCAGCGGCATCATGATTAGTACCATGACGAACATGAGAATGCGGCCAGGCGATTGCGTGTAGACGCCAAAGCCTACGACGATCGCCACCCCGATCGCAATGAATACCCCTTTCACTTCCCAGCCCAGCGCGCCGCCGCCCGAAAAGAATTCGATCAGTTGCAGCGTAATCAGAAAGCCGACGATGATCGCGCCGAGCACCCCGAACTCCGAGAGCATGTCCTTGTAGGAAACGCCGGACGAAACACGCTCCTGGACGGGAAATTGGCAGGTGATGAGCATCACGAAATAAATGACAGCCGGAATCGCAATCAAGCCGACCTTCACGCCCCACGGCACGTCGTCAATAAAGATCGTCACCATACCGGCAACGACCAGGCCGCCTGGCCAACCGGCGTGCAGAATGTTCAACCACTTGGTTTTCTCCCTGCTAAACATCGTGGCGATGACCGGATTGATGAACGCCTCCACCGTGCCGTTGCCGAGGGCGAGGATCAAGCTGCCCCAGTAGAGCAGTTGAAAAGCTGTGTGTGTGTCGCCGCCTTTCGATACGAAGTAGGCGCTGACGCCCATGATCGCCCAGATGATGTGTCCAAGGAAGGCGATGATCATCGATATCTTGTAGCCGATGCGGTCGATCAACAGGCTGAAGCCGATGATGCTGACGGCGAACGGCCAGATGCCCATGCCGGTCAGCGCGCCGGATCGCGCCGGATCGAGGTCGAACTCTTTCGCCCACGTGTCGATCAGGAACATACGAGCGATGAATCCGAACGCTGTGGTGACGAGAGCGAGAAAGCAGCCCCAGAACAGGACGGGGTTTTCGCTGCGCTGGATCGAGGGACTAGCGGTCATGCGGGAAAACTCCTGGAGTGGACCGTTGGGGTTTGAAATGGAAAGCCTATGCGACCAACGCTTGGCTGTCAATCGCCATTCCGGCATTTCGAGTAAAGTTGGCATCGCATCTGCGTCGCCGTCGTTTACAATAGCTGTGAATAAAACCATTTAGCCGCGGGGCGTGCCCCGCACAGGCTGGCGTCCCACGGCCCGCACGGGGCGAGCTCCGCGGCTAAACACCAAGGACGAACGGCCAAGCTCGTGCGAACCCTCACCTTTCTCGGCACCGGAACCTCCGTCGGCGTGCCCATGGTCGGCTGTGACTGCGCTGTCTGTGCCTCAACCGATCCACGCAACCATCGCTATCGTTGTGCGGTTCTGATCCGGACTGATTTTGGTAACATCCTCATCGACACGCCCCCGGAGTTGCGTTTGCAGCTCCTGCGCGCCAAGGTGCAGATTGTACACGCTGTCCTTTACACGCACGCGCATGCCGATCATATGTACGGCATGGACGACCTCAGGCCGATCCCCCGGTTGCTCGGCGGGCCGGTGCCGCTGTATTGCACCAACGAGGTCGAACGGCAGCTGCGGCGTTCGTTCGCGTATGCCTTCAGCCCAGAAGCCGAGATACAGCCGATGGGCTATCTGCCGAAGCTGACGTTTCGTAACATCACTGAGGCGCCGTTCACGGTGCTGGAGGAATGCATCACGCCGATTCCGCTCGAACACGCTCATTTCAACGTATTCGGCTTCCGCATCGGCAACCTGGCGTACTGCACGGATGTCAACAAAATCCCGAAGGAGAGCATGAAACGGCTCGAAGGCGTCGAGATATTGATCCTGGATGCGCTGCGATTCCGCCCGCATCCGGCTCATTTCTGCGTCGATGAGGCGCTCGAAGTGATCGACCGTTTGCAGCCTGCCAAGGCGTACCTGACGCACATCTCGCACGACATCGAGCATGAGGCCACCAGCAAGACGCTGCCGCCCAATGTCGAGATTGCGTACGACGGGTTGTGTTTTCCGTTCTGACGAGTGTAGTCCTCACGCTCCGCGTGAGGACCGCGATGATCGCTGCCAAATGAGGTGCGGATGATCCCGGATGACCTGCGTGCCCGCTTGCAACGCCACGGCCAAGCTCACTTGCAGACGGCGTTGGAACAACTCGCCGAGCCGGAGCACGCGAAATTGCTGCGCGAGCTTGAGCGCATCGACCTCGCGGAATTGCAATCGCTCCACGCTCGCCGGACCCAAAAGGACGCGCTGCCGCCCCGTGAACGCATCGAACCGCTGCCGTATCCGACCATTGAGGAGGACGCAGGAGAGGCTTTCATCGACGTGGGGGAAGATGCGTTCGACGCGGGCAAGGTCGCGTTCCTCATCGTCGCCGGCGGGCAGGGAACTCGGCTCGGATGCAATGACCCCAAGGGGATGTTTCCGATCGGACCGATTTCCAAGAAACCGCTGTTTCAGATTCACGCTGAAAAAGTGCTGGCCTTGAATCGTCGCTATATCGCACGCTTTCCGCTGCTGGTCATGACAAGCCCGGCGACCGATGCGACCACGCGGCTCTTCTTCAAGCGGCGCAACTTCTATCGTCTGCCGCCCCAGGACGTCTGGTTCTTCTGCCAGGGAACCATGCCGGCGGTCGACCTGGAAAGCGGCCGCATGCTCCTCGAAGCGCCGGATCGCCCCTGTCTCAGTCCGAACGGGCACGGCGGCACCATCATCGGACTTCGGGATAGCGGCATTCTCAATCGCCTCGACGAACGCGGTATTCGCACGATCTACTACTTCCAGGTGGACAACCCACTGGTCAACCTCGCCGATGCCCTTTTCGTCGGCCGCCACCACCTGGCCAACGCCGAGGTTTCCTCGAAGGTGTTGCCCAAGACGGGGCCGAAGGAGAAAGTCGGCAACTTCTTGCTTGTCGATGGCCGCTGCTCGATGATTGAGTATTCCGATCTGCCGGATGATTGGGCGAACGAAAGGGACGAGGCAGGCCAGTTGAAGTTCTGGGCCGGCAATCCCGCCATTCATCTGTTCGATGTCGAGTTTTTGCGCAAGATCACCGCGGAGGCGGATCGATTGCCGTGGCACCTCGCACGCAAGAAAGTCCCCTATCTGGACGAAGCCGGTCAACTTGTGCAACCGGAAACGGAGAACGCACTCAAGTTCGAACGATTCATCTTCGACATCCTGACGCAGGCGGAACGCTGGACGGTGCTGGCAACGCCGCGCGACGATGAATTCGCTCCCGTCAAAAACAAGGACGGCGTCGATTCGCCGGCGACCGCACAGGCGATGATGATCGCCCAGGCAACGCGCTGGCTGCACCAGGCCGGGGTCGAGGTTGCCGATGGCGTCAAGGTGGAGATCAGCCCGCTGTTTGCCCTGGATGCCGAGGATGTGATGGACAAGCTCAGGAAAGCGACGACGATCACCAGGGACACGTATTTCAAGTAGGGAAAGGCTGCAACATGCTGCACGCGCTCATCATGGCCGGCGGAGGAGGCACGCGGTTTTGGCCGCGCAGCCGGCAAGCGAAGCCCAAGCAGTTCTTGACTCTTGCCGGCTCGTCGTCGCTCCTGCAGCAAGCGTTGGAGCGGACCGAGGCGTTGGCGCCACCGACACGTACCTGGATCATCACCGGTGCCAGCCACTGCGCCGAGACCTCGCGGCAACTACCGACGCTGCCCGCCGAGCGCATTGTCGGCGAACCGTGCGGACGTGATACCGCCGCCTGCATCGCCCTCGGTGCGGCCCTTATCGTGTGCGATGATCCCGAAGCGATCATGCTGGTAACGCCGGCCGATCATGTCATCGAGCCTGCCCAGGAATTTCGCCGTGCCGTTCAGGCGGCCAAGCAGATCGTGCTGGATGAGCCGAACTCGCTGGTGACGTTTGGCATTCGCCCGACGTTCCCGGCGACGGGGTACGGCTACCTTGAATGCGGCGAGGAATTAAAGCGATTTCAGGGCGTGCCGATCTACCGCGTCGCCTCGTTCCGTGAGAAGCCGCACGTTGAGATAGCAGAGCAATATGTCGCTTCGGGGAAGCATTTCTGGAACAGCGGCATCTTCGTCTGGCGGGCAGCGACGATTCTGGCCGAATTGCGCGCTCATCAGCCCGAATTGGTCGCAGCAGTGACGCGCATCGCCGCCGCCTGGGATACTCCGCGGCGTGATGACGTGCTGACCAAGGAATATGTGGGCCTGACCAAGATCAGCATCGATTACGCCGTCATGGAGAAGGCCGGCCAGGTCCTGATGGTGCAGGCGCCCTTCCAATGGGACGACGTCGGCAGCTGGCTTGCGCTGGAGCGCCGCCTGCCCCAGGACGCTCACGATAACACCGTCCTCGCCAACCACCTGGGGGTCGATACACACAACTGCGTCATCGCTGGTGAGGCCGACAAACTCATCGCCACACTCGGCATCAGCGATCTCATCATTATCCAAGACGGCGATGCGATTCTGGTGGCCCATCGCAATGAGGAAGGCAACATCAAAAAGATTGTCGAGCAGCTCAAGGCCGGAGGGATGGAGAAGTACCTGTAACATGAGTTCGAGGCGGCGTCCAAGCCGCCCCCCTTGGGGGGCGGCTTGGACGCCCATGGTTCTTTCGTGATTCATTCATGAAATCTTACACACGAATCCTGGCAATCGACCCCGGCACCGTGCGTCTGGGGCTGGCAATAAGTGATGCCGAGCGCCGGATCGCGTCACCCCTTACGACCTACACACGCCGCGATTTGAAGCAGGATGCTCAATACCTCAAGAACGTGCTCGACGATGAGGAAGTCGGCATCATCGTCATCGGTTTGCCGATCCGTGCCGATGGCTATGAAGGCGAGCAAGCCAAGGCAGTGCGCGTGTTCGGCGCCTGGCTGCAAGAGGTGACGGGTCTGTCGTGCGTGTTCTACGACGAGCGTTACACGACCTTCGAGGCCGAAGCGGCGCTGCAAGAAGCCGGCTTGACGAAAAAGAAACGCAAAGCCCGGCGCGATCGCGTGGCGGCACAGATCTTGTTGCAGGCCTATCTGGAGGCGGGATGCCCCGCGGCTAAATGACATCGCCGCAGCTTTCTTGCTGGGCGCGACGGACTCCATTCCGTATGGTGATGACATTCGGCCCTACGCAAACCGAGGTGAATATGCAGTTCCGCTCCCTGGGTCTACTGGTATTGTTCACGCTAGCGGCTGGCGCGTTCGTCGTCGGTCACGCCAACCAGGCCAAGGATCCGAAAGATAGCAAGGACAAAGACTACGCCGCCGAGTTGCCGCGCATTCCAGCGACCTCGCCGAAGGACGCGCTCAAGACTTTCAAGCTTGCGCCGGGCTTTAAGCTGGAACTGGTCGCGTCGGAGCCGGCGATTCGCTCGCCCGTCGCCGTCGATTTCGATGAAGACGGCCGCATGTACATCGCGGAGTTCCCTGAGTACAACCAGCACGGCAATCCGAAGTTCAAGGAACGCGGCGCCATCAAGGTGCTCGAAGACACCAAGGGCACGGGCGTCTACGACAAGGTGACGACGCTGGCGGAGATCGATTCCCCGGTCGCGCTCGCCTGCTGGGACGGCGGCGTCTTCGTCGGCGCGGTGCCGAACATCTACTACCTCAAGGACACCACCGGTCGCGGCAAGGCGGATGTCAAGAAGATCATCTACACCGGCTTCGGGCGCGACAAGGCCGGCGAGGCAATGCTCAATTCCTTCCGCTGGGGATTGGACAATCGCTTCCACATCTCCACCAGCGCCGCCGGTGGCAACGTCAAACTCGCCGAGGCCAAGGATGCCCAGGTGTTCAATGTCCGTGGCCAGGGCTTTCTCTTCGATCCTCGCACCCTCAAGTTCGAGTTGGTCGCCGGCAGCGCCCAGCATGGCATGTCCATGGACGACTGGGGGCGTAAATTCACCTGCGACAACTCCAACCCCTGCCACATGCTGATGTACGACGGCCGCTACCTGCTCAAGAATCCGTACGTCCAAGCGCCGGCCCCGTTCGTCAACATCCACGGCGCCAACCAGGCGAACTATCTGAAACGCGTCAGCCCGAACGAGCCGTGGCGCACTGTCCGCACCCGACTGCGGCTGCAAGGGATCGTGCCCGGCCCCACCGAGACCGGCCAGGTCTCCGGCCACTTCACGGGAACGACGGGCGTCACCGTCTATCGCGGCGATGCCTTTCCGCCGGAACAGCGCGGCACGCTGTTTATCGGCGAGGTTTCGAACAATCTAGTCTATCATGCGGGACTCAGCGAAATGGGGCTCACTGCGGGCGCTAAACGAATTGAAACGGGCATGGAGTTTCTTGCCTCGACGGACAACTGGTTCCGGCCCGCCCAGTTCGCGAATACGCCGGACGGCACGCTCTACGTCATCGATCACTATCGCGAAATCATCGAAACGATCGAATCGATCCCACCGTTGATCCTCAAGCACCTACACATTGAATCCGGCGTCAACCACGGCCGCATCTATCGCGTCGTGCCGGAAAACTTCCAGCGGCGTGACCTGCCCCGCTTGAGCAAGGCGACGACGGCGGAGTTGGTCAAGCTCCTCGAACACCCGAACGGCTGGCATCGCGACACGGCGTCGCGCTTGCTCTATGAACGGCAAGATGACGGCGCCATCCCGCACCTCGAAAAGCTGGCGAAAGAGTCGCGCTCTGCGCTTGGCCGCATGCACGCGCTCTACTCGCTTAACGGCTTGAATGCACTCGACACGAAGCACGTCCTGCCGGCGCTTGCTGACAAAGAGCCGCGCGTTCGTGAACACACGCTCAAGCTGGCCGAGCGTTTCCAGAGTGAAGTAGCGATCCGTTCGCAAATGCAGAAGATGGTGGACGATCCCGATCTGCGCGTTCGCTTCCAACTGGCGTTTTCATTCGGCGTGGTGGAGAGTGAGGCGACAACCAAGGCCTTGCATCGGCTCGCCGTCAAGGATGGCAAGGATCCCTGGGTCCGGCTGGCGATCCTGACGTCGGCGCACGGCAGGCGCGGCGATCTCTTCCATACCCTGGCCACCGACGACAAGCTGCGCCAAAGCGCCGATGGCAAATTGATGCTGAACCCATTGGCCGTGCAGATCGGCGCCGCCAATCAGGCCAACGAGCTGGGCGACTTGCTGGGCACGCTCGATCGCCTGCCCGCCCAGGACGGCCGCGAGTTGATGGCCAGCCTGATGAGCAAGCTGCCGGCGAAATCACGCGATCACATCAAGAGCGGCAAATCGGGCGAGATTTTCAAGGCGCTCGTCGCCGATGCGCTGAAAGCTTCGAGCGACGAAAAGCAGCCAGTGCCGGAGCGTGTGTCGGCGGTGCGCACGCTTGGTCTCGCGGAGTTCGACAAGGTGAAACCTAACTTTACCGAGTTCTTGAGATTCCGCCAGCCGGAAACTGTGCAGAAGGCGGCGCTGGAAACACTTGCACGCTTCGAGCAAGCCGAGGCCGCCGGCCTTATCATTCAGGCTTGGCCGAGCTTGAGCCCGCAGGTGCGTGCGACCGCCGCGGAGACGCTGTTCGCCCGGAATACGTGGGTGCATTCCTTCCTGGACGCCGTCGAGAAAGGCCAGATCAAGAGCGGCGAGATCGATCCGGCACGCATCAAGCTCTTGCAACTGTTCGCCGATCCAACGATCCGCGGGCGAGCCGAGAAACTGTTCAAGGGCAACCAGCTCTCCGCGCGCAAGGACGTCATTGCAGCGTATCAGAAATCGCTCGATCTCAAGGGCGACCTCAAGAACGGCAAGGAACTGTTCAAGAAGAACTGCGCTGCCTGTCATCGCATCGAGGGCGTCGGCGAGCAGATCGGGGCCGAGTTGGGCGCGATCAAGGATCGCGGGGCCGACTTCATCTTGCTCAACGTCCTCGACCCCAATCGCGAGGTGCTGCCCAAATTCATCACCTACTACGTGCAGACCGACAGCGGCCGCTCGCTCACCGGCATGATCCAGGCCGAAACGGCGACGAGCCTGACTATCCGCCGGTCCGATGGAACTAACGAAACGATTCTACGCGTCAACATCGAAGAGTTGCGCAGCACCGGCCTATCGTTCATGCCGGAGGGATTGGAGAAGATGATTAACCATCAAGAGATGGCGGATTTGATTGCGTATTTGATGTCGGTGAGGTAAATGGTTAGCCGCGACGCGCAGCGGAGCGCGGTTTCGCGCACGCGCACACGCTGCGCGTCGCGGCTAACCGGCGGAGGACAACCCATGTTTCGTCGTGCGTTCATTGCATCGTGGTTCGTACTTGCGATTTCTGCGTCATCCATGTTCGCGCAAGCGCCGAAACCCTGGCACGCCGGCGTGGCCAAGAGCGTCATCACGCCGCGTGAGTACATGTGGATGTCGGGCTATGCCTCGCGCAGCAAGCCCGCGGAGGGTAAAGTCCACGACCTCTGGGCCAAGGCGCTGGTCCTCGAAGATGCTCAAGGCAAGCGCTGCGTCCTCGTGACCATGGACCTCATCGGCATCGATCGCGCCCTGGCCGAGGAGATTTGCGCCAACCTCAAGAAGAGCTACGGTCTGAATCGCGATCAGATCATGCTCTCCACGTCGCATACGCACTGCGGTCCAGTTGTCGGCCGTAATCTGTTGACGATGTACAACTTCAGCGAAGTCGAGCACAAGAAGGTGATCGCTTACGCCGACGATTTGCACGTCAAGATCGTTGACCTGGTCGGCGCCGCAGTGAAGAGCCTGAAGCCGGCTCAGGTGACCTGGAACAACGGCCACACGACCTTCGCGACCAATCGCCGCACCAACAAGGAAGCCGAGGTGCCGAAGATGCGCGATCTCGGCAAGCTCAAAGGCCCCGTCGATCACGAGGTACCGGTGCTGTGCGTGCGCGATTCCGCCGGCAAGGTGCAAGCCATAGCCTTTGGCTACGCCTGCCACGCCACGGTGATGGACTTCTACCAATGGTCCGGCGATTACCCGGGTTTCGCTCAACTCGAACTGGAAAAACTCTATCCCGATGCGGCCGCGCTCTTTCACGCGGGTTGCGGCGGCGATCAGAACCCGCTGCCTCGCCGCAAGAACGAGTTGGCGGCAGCGTACGGCAAGCAGCTTGCCGACGCGGTCGACCAGGTCGTCAAGGCGCCGATGACGACGGTCGTACCGATTGTGAGAACCAGCTACACTCGTATCGATTTGCCCTTCGGAGTGCTGCCGACGCGCGAAAAACTTGTCCAGGACACGATGAACAAGAACACCTACATCGTGGCCCGCGCCAAGGCGTTATTGAACGATATCGAGAAAACCGGCTCGCTCAAGCAAATCTATCCCTACCCGATCCAGACCTGGCGGCTTGGCAACGACCTTACCTGGGTCGCGCTGGGCGGCGAAGTCGTCGTCGATTATTCGGTCAGGCTCAAGAAGGAACTCGGCAAGGTCTGGGTCACCGGTTACGCCAACGATGTGATGGCGTACATTCCGTCCTTGCGGGTGCTGAAGGAAGGCGGCTACGAGGGCGAGTCGTCCATGATTTACTACGGGCATCCGTCTGCGTGGGGGCCGCGCGTTGAGGAGTTGATTGTCGGCGAGGCGCATGCGGAGGTGGCGAAGGTGCGGAAATGAAGCCCCGGGGTTCGGGGTACCTCACCCCGGGGCTTCCGGATCATTTCACGCCGTGCGCCGCCTTGTACAAATTGAACGTCAAATGCGCCTGCCCTTGGTGATGCGCTTCATGCCAGGCCAACACCTTGAGCCACTCGCCATAAGTCCACGGTGCCTGCTCGTTCGGCTTCGACTTCAGGGCGATATCATCCAATTTCTTCAAATGGGACAGAAGCTCATTTCGCTGCCCATCGAGATACCGCTTGATCTCGTCGAGCGTCGGAACCTGGTCGTCCGGCGTGCTGCCGCCGGCGAAACGGCGGACGTACCCCGGTTCCTGCGGTTGGCCGCCGGTCATGCGGACGTGAACGTGGCGATCATCGGTTGCCGCGATGTGCATGAGCTGCCAGGCCAGATGAGCGCGGCCGGGCCCCGGTCGCCAGCCAAGCGCTGCCGAGATGTTGTCGGCTTTCGCGAGCCCATCAAGGAACGCGAGCGTTTTGCCGCGGTTGTAGTCGAGCGATTCGATCAGATCGGCGAAGGTCATGAGTCTCTCCCAGGTTTACACTTAGCGCCTGTACTTCAACGTGCAGGCGTCAACTGAATCCAAATAATGCCCGCGCATTTCGCGTCGTATGTTCCGCGATCACACCAATCGGCACACTCAGCGTTTCGGCCAGCACGCCCGCCGTGTGAACCACATACGCAGGCTCGTTGCGCTTGCCGCGGTGCGGTACCGGAGCGAGATACGGGCAATCGGTCTCGACCAACAATCGTTCGAGCGGCATCTTGACGGCCACGTCGCGCAACGCCTGAGCGTTTTTATACGTCAACATCCCCGCGAAGGAAATGTAAAGGCCCATCTCCAAGCACGCCTGCGCTGTCGCCAAATCGCCGGTGAATGAATGCATCACCGCCCGCGCCGGCCCGTGCTTCTCGTAATCGGCACGCAGCATTCGCACCGTGTCGGCCTCCGCCTCGCGGCAATGAATGACCACCGCCCGATCGAGTTTGCGAGCCAGCTCCAGATGGCGAGCAAAGTAATCCTCCTGCTGTGGAAACGGCGTACGATCCCAGTAACGATCGAGCCCGGTCTCGCCCAGCGCGACGACTTCGGGTAGATTTGCAAGCGCGACGACCTCATCCCAGGCGCTCGGAATCGCCTCCCCAACGTGATTGGGCTGGATGCCGACGGTCGCGCGCAGCATGGCATGTTGCCGCGCAAGCTCGACGCAGCATGGGCTGTCCTCCGCCGTGGTGGCAACCACGACGATGCGATGCAAACCGGCCGCCGCCGCGCGTTCGAGCACGGCCGGCAGGTCGGTCTGAAACCGCTCGTCGTCGAGATGGGCGTGGGGGTCGATCCATTCGAGAGGCACGATTGACATGCTGCCATTGTACGAATCGGCTTGCTGAGGAAATGCAGTAGGCTTCGGCCCCTGTCTGATGTATAATTCCTTGCATCTCTGCCACCACCAGGAACCTACTCCTGCCATGCAATTTCGATTCCTCGCCAGCCTGATTGCGTTCTTCGTGTTGATCTGGGGCTTTTGCGTCCCTTTCAGCAAGCCCGAAGCCGCCGCCCAACCAACGGCCAAGAAGAGCGACGCGGTCGAAAAAGTGATCATGCCGTTCGTCACCAAGCATTGCGTGCAGTGCCACGGGCCGAAGAAGAAGAACGCCGATTTGCGGCTCGACATCTACAAGGACGTGGCAGGCATCCTCAAGGATCGGAAGAAATGGCACGAGGTATTGCGGAACGTGACCACCGGCGAGATGCCGCCGGAAAAACAGCCGCGGCCTGATCTCAACGATACCGACAAGTTCCTCAAGGCCATCAACGACATTTTCATCGCCGCCGACTCCGGGGGCAAACGCGATCCCGGTCGGGTAACGATGCGCCGGCTCAACCGGGCCGAGTACAACAACACCATCCGCGATCTCGTCGGCATCACCGAATTTAGGCCCGCGGACGGCTTCCCCTCCGACGACGTCGGCCACGGTTTCGACAACATTGGCGACGTGTTGACCGTCTCACCGGTATTGATGGAACGCTACCTCGCCGCGGCCGAAACGATCATGAAGAACTCGATCACCGTCGGCGAAGCACCGAAGCCGACGGTTAATGTCACCTCCGCCCGCTTCACCGAGCCATCGGTCCCCAACCCCGATAAGGTCGGCCGATTCCGTGCCATCACCGCCAGCAAGGGCGTGCTGTTCACCTCGTTCAAGGTAACGCAGGAAGGCGACTTCAAAGCACGCGTTCGCGCCTATGGCAACCAGATCGGCAAGGAACTCGTCAAATTCGCGCTGCTCGTAAACGGCAAGGAAGAGAAAGTGTTCGACGTGGCCTCAAGCAACGCCGGCAAGTTCACGCCGAGCTTCGATGTGGCGATTCATCTCAAGCCAGGCAGCCATCGCATTACTGCCATGTTCCTCAACGAATTCACCGATCCCGACATCAAGGACGAAACGAAAGCGAAACGCGCGTTGATGGTCGAATCGATCCAGCTCGAAGGCCCGCTGGAAACGCGCCCGCGTTCGCACTTCAAGCTGCTCGCCCACAAGCCAGGCCTCGACAAGCGTGAGGCCGCACACGAGGTGCTGGGCCGATTTGCGTCGCGTGCCTACCGCCGGCCCGCGACCCCGGATGAAGTCGAACGACTGCTCAAATTCGTCGATCTCGCCAGCAAGAACAAGGAGAGTTGGGAGGCCGGCATCTCGCTGGCGATGCAAGCTGTACTATGCTCGCCGAAGTTCCTCTTTCGCGTCGAGTTGGATCATCGGCCCGACAGCAAGGACGCACACCCGATCGACGATTATCAACTGGCCTCACGCCTGTCGTACTTCCTCTGGAGCACGATGCCCGACGAGGAGTTGCTCGCGCTTGCCGCCAAGAAGCAGTTGCACCAGAACCTGAAGCCGCAGGTCGAGCGGATGCTGAAGGATCCGAAAGCGTACGCCCTCGTCGAGAACTTCGCTTCCCAGTGGCTGCAGATCCGGCTGCTCAAGCTGCACTCGCCCGATTCGAAGCTGTTCCCCGATTTTGATGAACCGTTGCGCGTGGCAATGGCCAAGGAGACGGAGCTATTCTTCGAGGCGATCCTGCGCGAGGACCACAGCATCCTCGATCTGATTGACAGCAACTTCACCTTCCTGAATGAACGGCTCGCCCGCCACTACGGCATCGCCGACACCAACGGCAATCGGCTTTATCAAAAGGCGAAAACGAAGCCGGGCACGTCCTTCCAACGCAAGTTTGGCCTGGCCGCCGACAATGAATTCTTGCGGGTCACCTTCGCCGACAATGAACGCGGCGGTCTGCTGACCCATGCAAGCATCCTGACGATCACGTCGAACCCGACGCGCACCTCCCCCGTCAAGCGAGGCGTGTGGGTGCTGGAACAGATTCTCGGCGCCCCGCCTCCCCCGCCGCCGCCGAATGTGCCGGAACTTGAGGAGAAGGGCCAGCTGAAGGGAACGCTTCGTGAACGCATGGAACAGCACCGCAAGAACGTCAGTTGCGCCAACTGCCACGCCCGCATGGATCCGATCGGGTTCGCTTTCGAGAATTACAACGCCGTCGGCAAATTCCGCGTGCAGGATGAGGGCCGCGAGATCGATCCCTCGGGAATGCTGCCTGGTGGACAAAAGTTTAATGGCCCCAAGGAACTCAAGCAGATTCTGATGGGCAAAAAGGATCTTTTCGCTCGTACCTTGACGGAAAAGATGGTAACCTATGCAATAGGCAGAGGCATCGAATACTACGATAAGACGGCCGTCGATAACATTGTGACGGCTCTCGCCAAGAATGACTTCCGTTTCTCCACCCTGATCGTCGAAATTACTCAAAGCGACCCCTTCCGCATGCGTCGAGGAAAGGACAAGAAAGATGAGTAGATTGCTCTCGCGCCGCACCGTCCTGCAAGGTCTTGGCGCGTCTATCGCCCTCCCCTGGCTCGAAGCCATGGGACCTTTGAACGCCTGGGGAAGCCAGGTCGCGTCGGCGGCCAATCGCGTGCCGATGCGTATGGCGTTCCTCTACGTCCCCAACGGCAAGGTTATGGCTGAGTGGACGCCGACGGCGGAAGGAACGACCTTCACGCTGCCGTCCATCCTTGAGCCGCTGTCAGGGGTCAAAGATTATCTCAACGTGCTGACCGGCCTGACCGCCGATAAGGCCCGCCCGAACGGCGACGGCCCGGGCGATCACGCCCGCGCCATGGCCGCGTTCCTCACGGGAGCGCAGCCGCGCAAGACTGCCGGGAGCGATATCCGCGTTGGCCTGTCGGTCGATCAAGCCGCCGCCGCCCGCATCGGCAGCCAGACTCGCCTAGCATCGCTCGAAATCGGCGCCGACCCCAGCGCGATGGCGGGCAACTGCGACTCCGGCTATAGCTGTGCGTATTCCTCCACGATCTCCTGGCGCTCGGCCACGCAGCCGGTGCCAAAGCTCAACAATCCGCGGCAAGTCTTCGAGCGGCTCTTCACGACGGGTCCAGATGCCGACCGCATCCGCACCGATCGCAACCGCCGCAGCATTCTCGATTTCGTGCGAGAAGATGCCGCCAGTTTGCAGCCGAATCTTGGTACGAACGATCGCCGCCGGCTCGATGAATATCTGGGGGCCATCCGCGACATCGAGCAACGCATCGAGCGCGCCGCCCGCTTGCCCGAACCGCCGCGGCCCAACCTGACGCAGCCAACCGGAATTCCGGCCAGCTACCAGGATCACTTGCGGCTGCTCGCCGATTTGCTGGTGCTTGCCTTCCAGGCCGACATCACGCGGGTCAGCACGTTCGTCTTCGCCAACGAAGGCTCGAACAAGCCGTATCCGTTCATCGAGGTCCGCGAAGGCCATCACGACCTATCGCACCATGGCAACGACCGCGATAAACTTCGCAAGATCGCGACGATCAACCGCTTCCACGTCACGCAGCTCGCCTATCTCCTGAACGCATTGAAGAACGTCCGCGAAGGCGAACGCACGCTGCTTGACAACTGCATGATCGCCTACGGCTCCGGCAACTCCGACGGCAACCGCCACAACCACGACGACCTGCCGATCCTCTTGGCGGGCCGTGGCTCCGGTACCATTCGCGCCGGGCGCCACATCCGCTACCGCAACAACACGCCGCTCAACAACCTCTGGCTATCGATGCTCGATCGCATGGGCACCTCGATGGACACGCTGGGTGACAGCACGGGGCGGCTGGAGAACTTGACGTAGCCGGACCCGATGACCTGATACGGAAGATGATACGCTCGGCGGTATAGCGATCTGTAGTTCGCTATACCGCCGAGCGTATTGTTTTTCCGCAACGGTTTTTCAATGGGTTATCGACTGATGCGAAGCCCTGACCCCTTCAGCATCGCCTCGACCTCGTCGCGCGTGATCCACGCAAAATCGCCCGGGATCGTGTGCTTGAGCGCGCTGGCCGCCACGCCGAAATCCAGCGCCTTCTGCAGATCGCCTTCCAAGAGGCCGTGGATCAGGCCGGCCGCGAAGGAGTCGCCGGCGCCGAGCCGATCGACGATCTCGACCTCGTAGCTCTTGGTGCGCAGGATTTTGCCGTCTTGATAGGCGATGGCCGTCCACGAATTCTTCCACACCAGCGGATTCTCGCGCACGGTGATGGCGATGATCTTGACGCCAAAACGCTTGGAGATCAGCTCGGCGGCTTCTTCGTAGTTCTTGCCCTTGATGCCGAAGACGCGTTCGATGTCTTCCTCGGTGGTGATGAGAACATCGGTATGCGCCATCAGTTCCGCCATGCACTTGCCGGCTTCCGCAGGGGTCCAGAGCTTGACGCGGTAATTGAGATCGACGCTGGTCTGCAATCCAGCAGCCTTGGCGGCGACGAGCGCTTCCTTGGTTACCGCAGCCGCGTCGCTGCTCAAGCCCGGCGTGATGCCGGTGACGTGGAACCACTTCGCGCCGGCGAAGACCTTGGCCCATGAGACGGTGCCGAGCTTGAGACTGGCGATGGCGGTATTTTTGCGATCATAGAGCACACTCGAGGCGCGTGGGGCGGCGCCGAATTCCAAAAAATAAAGGCCGACGCGATCATCGTTGGTCCACACGACATGCTCGGTCGAGACGCCGGCCTCGCGCGCATGATTGGCGATCAGCCGGCCCAACGGATTGTTCGTGAGCCGGGAGATCCATGCAGCCGTATGGCCCAGTCGCGCCAGGCCAACGGCGGTGTTAAGCTCCGCGCCGCCGACGCGCAGATCGAGGCTGCGAGCTTGCTCCAGCCTCAAGAAGTTCGGCGGGCTAAGGCGGATCATGGCCTCGCCGAAGGTGATGACTTCAAATGGCATGGTATCGCTCCGTGGGTTGGGTTGGGCTCTTAGGTGGATTGTAGGAAACGCCGCACATGGCGTGATGGGGGCATTAGCAATTGACAATTAACAATTAGCAAATGCAAATTGGGAAGAAGCCCCGTGGTGGAATCTGAAATTGCTAATTGTTAATTGTCAATTGCTAATTTGCGCGCAAAAAAAGAGCGTCTCCCCTGGGGTGAGGGGAAACGCGGTGACCGGAGGTTGGGGTGAGTGGGATCGACGGGATATTGGAAGGGGTCGTTTCCGCGGGGGTTGGATACCCAAGGCCGACGGGGGTTCGGCCTTGGGTCGCGGAACCTGGCAACTCTTCGCGACGAACGTTGGCCTTGGGGGAAGGCCCTCTGTTCCGGAGGGTTCGTCGTTCTTTCTTGCCGAAATAGAATAAAGCAACCCGCGTGCCAATTCGCAAAATCGCGCCCGCCAGCAATCATGCGATGGCGGTTACTCCCAGCGACATCAGGATTTGCAGCTAGCGAAGTTTCTCGTAGTGCCTTTCGCGCGCCTGCCGCAGCACTGGAAAGTTCTGCCGGCGGGTTGGTTTTTACAATCGAAATTGTAAGAATGCCAACAGGAGCCTCGTTCAGTGCTCGCCCGCTCACCGGAACCTGACGATGATCACCGACCGCTTGACACGCGATCTCTACACCGAGATTTGCCGAATTCCCCTCATTGACCCGCATTCGCATATCAACCCCCATGCGGCGGCGGCGAAATCCCTCGATGATATCCTCGGCTACCACTACTACACAGAGTTGGCCCACTCCGCCGGCATGAGCCAGGAGCCGTTGGGCAAGGAAGTGCCGCCGCGCGAACGCGTTCGCGCCATTTTGGAGCATCTAGATCGGATCGACAATACAGCACAATATAGTTGGTTTCTGGAGATCGCGCAAACCTTCCTCGGCTTCCAGGGCCAATCCGTCTCGGGCAACGACTGCGATGCCCTTTGCGACGCTGCCGATCGGCAGATGGCTCAGCCTGATTGGGAAGAACAGGTACTGCGGCGCTCGCACGTCGAGAAGATCTTTCTGACAAACGATTTCGACGATCCGCTCACCGGCTTCGACACCCGTCGCTATGTGCCGTGCCTCAGGACCGATGACCTGGTTTTCCATCTCGACAAACCTGCGACGCGGGAACGGCTCGCCAAGGCGACGGGCATCGACGCGATCGACGATCGGCAACTGCGTGATGCCGTGGGGAAGCTGTTTCAGCATTTCACCAACAAGGGGGCCAAGGCCTGCGCCATCTCGCTGCCGCCCGATTTCGAGCCGCGACCTGTTTCGAGCTACGATCTGGGCCTCGCGCTCGGCGAGTTGGTCACCGGTTCCGAGGACGTTGGCGCCAAACGCACCTGCGCCAGCGGCGTTTTCTGGATGCTTGCCGAGCATTGCCGGGAGTTTGGTCTGCCATTCGATCTGATGATCGGCGTCAACCGTCGCGTCTATCGCAGCGGCGTTTACCAGGGGCAGGATCTGTTCGATCAACGCACGTCCCTGATCCAGTATGCGGAGCTATTCAATGCGTTCCCTGACGTGACGTTCCCGATCTCGGTGTTGACGAGCGTGCAAAATCAGGAACTTGTCAGCTATAGCTGGATTTTCCCGAACGTCGTCACCAACGGGCACTGGTGGTACTCGAATATTCCCGCATACATCGTGCCCGACTCACGCGCGCGCTTGCAGGCGGTGCCGAAGACGAAGCAGATCGGCTATTACAGCGACGCGTACAAGCTGGAATTCATTCTGCCGAAGTACAATATGTACCGGCGCATCCTGGCACAGATACTTGCGGACGATTTCGTCAAGCCCGGTGTGTATTCGGAACCCCAGGCAATTGCCCTGGCCCGATTGCTGCTGCGTGAGAATTCGCAGCGAATTTTTGGGGTGTGAACCCGCAAGGTGGGTCGAGCGCAGCGAGACCCACCCTTGGCTTGCAACTGCTCGGTGGGTCTCGCTGCGCTCGACCCACCCTACCAACAAGACCCATGGCAATACCAATCCGCATCGCCGTTCTCCTGAGCGGCAATGGCACGACGCTGCAAAACTTGTACGACCTTGGCCAGGTCGGCCAGCTTGCCGCGCGAATCGTACTCGTCATCTCCAACAACGCCGACGCCTTTGGGTTGCAGCGAGCAAACACAATGGGAGTCCCCGGCCTGCATATATCACGCAAGGAAGCCGGGTCGCTTGAAGAATTCAGCCGCCGCATCTTCGCTGCATGCCGTGACGCTCAGGTCGATCTCGTCTGTCTGTGCGGATTCATGCAACTCGTGCAAGTGCCGGACGAGTTTCTGGGCCGCGTCATGAACATCCACCCTGCCCTGATCCCTGCGTTTTGCGGCAAGGGATTTTATGGCCATCACGTCCACGAAGCGGTGCTGGCGTACGGCGCCAAGGTGACCGGCTGCACGGTGCACTTTGCCGACAATCAATATGATCATGGGCCGATCATCCTGCAGCGCACGGCGCCGGTGCTGGAGGACGATACGCCAGAAACGCTCGCCGCGCGTGTATTTGCCGAAGAGTGCACTGCTTATCCGGAGGCGATTCGGTTGTTTGCTGAAAAGCGATTGAAAATCGAAGGCCGCCGCGTGCACATCTTGCCGTAGACTCATTCACGCCGTGTTGTTTCCAGCGTGGGGAACAGCGCCTGGACGGCTTCCTGGCTGACAGGGGCGCCTACGCGAATATGGCGGACGATCCCTTGGGCATCGATGAGATAGGTCGTCGGCAACGCCTCAATCGGCCAGCGTTTCTTGATCGAATGATCATCGCCGCCCGTCTGCACATTTCGCCAGGCGATGCCGTGGATGGAGACAACTCTGCGTGCCTTCACGATGTCATCGTCAAAATTGACGCCGAGAACGACGAAGGGCGCGTCTTTGAAGCGTTCGGCAAGCTGGCGTTCGTGAGGAATCAGGTCCCGGCATGGTTTGCACCAGCTGGCCCAGAAGGTCACCATGACGACCTGGCCGCGGTAATCGCTCAGCTTGATAGGTTCACCAAAAAGATCCTCGCCGTCGATCTCCGGCGCGGGGAAGCCAACCTGCGGTCCGGCTGCCGCCGTGCGGGCAGGTTCCGTGCGTTTGAACAGGCGCATGCGCGTGCAGCCGGCGGTCGGGAACGCCAGAGTCAGCGCAAGTAACAGCAAAAGAGCAAGCGGACGCGTCACCACGCCTCCCACGCAAGGCGAGGCACGATAGCGTGCTAAAACGGTTTTGTCAGCAGGAATCCGGTGATAAAAGGGCGACGGCGGCGCAAAGATCGGCAAGACGGGCAGCTTGCGTTTAGCCGTTCGTCTTGGGCGAGCGCATCGGCACTCGACCGGATTGCGTCAAGCACCGTGCCAGCCGGCGCTGGGCCGCGCTGAGCGGGTAATTCGGTAGCTCATCGGCATAGACCCAGGCGAAGTTTTGGTAGCCAGGGGTTTGCACCACGCCGCGGCGATATCTCGCTTGCAGGCAAGTCATGCTGATCCGGAACCGCGTCACGCTGTGCTGAATCAACGCGAGGGGGCTCAGTTGATCGCACTCCAAGCCTAATGCCGCCAGCAGCCGCCCTGCCGCCGCTTCGTGCGACTCCCTCTCTTCGAGCGGGTGATGCGGAAACTCCCACATGCCGGCCCAGCGTCCCTCGTCGGAGCGTTGTACGAGCAGTACCCCCCCACGTTTTTGCACCACGATGGCGACCTCGTCCACCGCGACCGTTGCCGTTGACTTCGCACGCAGCGGGATCTCATGCTGGCGACTCTGCGCCTTCGCCTGGCAGTGAACCCGCAGCGGACAGGCCGAACAATTCGGCTGCGCCGGCGTACAGACGAGGGCTCCTAATTCCATCAGGGCTTGGTTGAAATCGCCCGCCGATTTCTTTGGCAAGAGCGATTCCGCAAGTTTCCAAAGCTGAGCGCGCACCGCCGAGTCGCGTGGATTTTGTTGGATGCCGTACAGTCTGCACAACACGCGTTCACTGTTCGCTTCAAGAATTGGCAGCCGGCGGTCGTAGGCTTGCGAGAGGACGGCGTTCACCGTATAGCGGCCAAACCCAGGCAGCGATCCAACCAGGTCCGGATCATCCGGGACCGTCTCATGGCCGGCCTCCTGCAGCAGCCGTGCGGACTGCGACAGCGCGCGGGCGCGGCGGTAATAGCCGAGACCTTCCCAGAGCCTGAGGACTTCTTGCTCGTCGGCCTGGGCAAGTTCGGTCAGCGTCGGAAAGCGACGCAGGAATCGATCGAAGTACGGGATCACCGTCGCCATTTGCGTTTGCTGGAGCATGACCTCGCTGATCCAGATGCGATAGGGATCGCGATCATCGCGCCACGGTACGGAGCGGGCGTGGCGACGAAACCACGTGAGAATCCGACGCGAGAATGATTGAGGTTGAAGTGGTGAAATGGCCATTTCGGACGCCGCTTGCAGTTTAGCGCCCGTGGGATGTAAATTTTTGGTAAATGTGTTCGCCGCGCGGGCGCTAAACGGCCAGCAGTTACTTACGTCGGCCCTGTTTTAGCTTGTCGAGGATCGCCTTGGCGGCATCCTGAGCGGCGCCCTGGGCATGTTTCTTGCCGGCGGTCTTCTTGTCGTCGTTTTTCTTCTCTTCTGTGGCCAGCTCCGCCCCGGGCTGCACAAACGCCGGGAGTTCCATGATGGTGGAGCCGCTCAGGACGGCGTCCTCGGCGGTTTCCCGCGAGGCCATGCTGACGTCGCCACTTTCGGAATCGATGGACATCAACGCTGCGGCCACATCTTCGTCGCTCAACTCGGCTTCACGGGGCTTCGGCGTAGGCGTGGGGTTGATCACCGCCTGCTTGCCATCGATCATCACCTGAAAGCTCAACGGACCGACCTTGAGAATATCGCCGTCCGTGACGGGAACTTCTCCCTTGACCTGTTCGTCGTTGAGAAAAGTGCCGTTGGTGCTGTCGAAATCTCGCACAAACACCTGCGTACCCTTGACCAGCACTGCGCAGTGCCGTTTGCTGACCATGGCGCTGGCCGGACGCAAATTGCACTGGGGATCACGGCCAATGATGAACTGAGCCACATTGACGGGCAGCGATTTGCCAGCTGCTGAGCCGGCGGAAAGCACCATCAAGCTGATTTTCATGATTTGACCTCAACCCTTGCGGGTTTCTCTCCGAGATTGGCCTAGCTTGAAGCGGCACGACCTTATTCCGCTGTTAATAATCTATTCTTTTTTCCTGCCACGGGGAGCCTCCGCCGCAGAATCTCGCAATGGATTTGGGGAGCGTGGCGCCCATTCGTTGTCCCAAAGAACCGCTCGGAGCACGGCATCCAGCGATGAGGGTATTCTACCGCCATCACCCAGCGCCGTGCAACCAAAAAGGGAGTGATTGTCCGTCTTGAAAAAAGGAGCAATCACGTCGGCTGTCGTCCGTTCACGCTTCGGCAAGGGCTTGCCGCTGCGGCCCTTCAGAACCACGCTTTCTTTTCGACAACGTAAAGTTGGTGGAATTCCTCATCGGATTTCAGGGCGTAGAGAATTCCTTCGATGAAACCAATTAGCGTGCCGATACCGAAACAGGGGGTCGCCACAACATGGATGATGCCGGCCGTGCTGTTGCCCAGCATGAATTTGTGGATACCCAGCCAGCCCAGAAAAATGGCCAACAGGGCAACCACGATTCTGCTCGGAGCATTCTCCTCGGCCATGTTGTGCCTGTCATAGGGCGTGTGTCTTGCGGCAATACGATACACGGAGACGTAGATTAAACGACGTCCTATGCATGTCAAGCAAATTGTTGGTCCGGCCTGAATTAATCCAAGAATTGCCGACGCCTCTGCGAAGCGTCGCTAACCGACAAGCTATTGCTGGCGCTGGTCGTCGGCGGCTTTCTTGGCCGCGTCCTCCAAGCTACGCAATTCCTTGGGAAGCGAGAACGGATCCGAAGGCGGGAAGTACTGCGGCGTATGGCGAAGATAGCCTCCCGACGGCACGTTGATACCGGCCTCCATGACGTAGGTCTGGCACCCGCTCAACAGGGCCAAGCCCAGTCCCGCCAGCAGAATCAATCCTTTGCGGCCCGCCGTATTCATGGCTTTCGCCTTTCTTGTATCCCGAGGCAATCCGGGAAAAGTCTGCCGTTTTTTCCGCATTTTCTGGCTCTGTTAGGTTATCGTGCGGCTGCCGCCAAAAGTTGAGAGAATATTCAGAAATTTCCTCAAGCCCAAACCCCCGGCTCGGCGAATTCCCCTTGCTCTTTCCCCGCTTTTTCCATTAGATAGCGGTAGTCGTCCCCACGACGATCCTGCCTGAGTGATACAAGTTACTACCTGCCCGCCTCGTTCTCGGAGTTCTTTGATGCGCACCCTTTTCTACGTTTCATACTTCTCCCTTTGCGCGGCAATCGCCGGCGCTGGTGGTCCCATCAAGTCCGCTGAATGGCCGCAGTGGCGTGGCCCGCAGCGTGACGGCATCTCCGCCGAGACAGGCCTCTTGAAATCATGGCCCAAGGAAGGCCCAAAGCTCCTCTGGGATGCCCGCAAAGTCAATGGCGGCCAGTCGGTCGGCACTGCCTACTCAAGCATGGCGATCACTCAGGGCAAAATCTTCACCATGGGCGATCAATCGGTCCCCTTCGTTACCGAGGTCAAGAAGGGGGACAAGATCGTCAAGAAAACGGAACGCCGCGGCGACGGCTACGTCTTCTGCATCGATGCCGAGACCGGCAAGGAACTCTGGAAGACCAAGGTCGGTCCCGCTCAAGGCGACGGCCCGCGCTGCACCCCGACTGTTGACGGTGAGCGAGTCTACTCTGTCACACGCCAGGGCATCCTCACGTGTCTCAAGGTCAGCGACGGCACGCTCCTTTGGAAGAAGGAGTTCAAGAAAGATTTCGGCGGCAACATGATGTCCGGCTGGGACTATAGCGAGTCCCCCACCATTGACGGCGACAAGCTAATCTGCACGCCCGGCGGCAAGGATGCGGTAATGGTCGCGCTCAACAAACTCTCGGGCGATGTCTACTGGAAATGTCAGGCTCCCACCGGCGCCGGCGCCGGCTACGCTTCCATCGTCAAGACCGAAGTCGGCGGCATCAAGCAGTACATCACCCTCATGGGACCGCAGCTTGGCATCATCGGTGTCGAAGCCGAGACCGGCAAGTTTCTCTGGAGCTACAAGAAAATCGCCAACGGCACCGCCAACATCCCGACGCCGATCGTCAAGGGCGATCTCGTCTTCACTTCCACGGGCTACGGCACCGGCTCGGCCCTGTTGAAGATCGCCCCCGACGGCGCCGGCGGCGCCAAAGTCGAGGAGCAATATTTCCTTAAAGGTGGCCAACTGCAAAACCATCACGGCGGAATGGTCATGCTCGGTGACTACATCTACGGCGGCCATGGCCACAACCAGGGGCTTCCCTTCTGCCTGGAATGGAAGACCGGAAAGTTTAGTTGGGGCCCGGAACGTGGCGCGGGCGGCGGCTCCGCGGCTGTCCTCTACGCCGACGGACGCCTCTACTTCCGCTACGAAAGCGGCGAGTTGGCCCTCGTCGAAGCCACGCCCAGCGGCTACAAGCTGCTCAGTTCCTTCCGCCCGCAAATCGGCGGCAACGGCTGGCCGCACCCCGTCATCTACCATGGCCGACTTTACCTGCGCGGCAACGATCAGATACTCTGTTACGACATCAAGCAGTAGTCGTCGGCCCCGAACGCCAAGCATTGCGACTCAGGTTGGCGCACGAAAAAAAACCGCCGAAGAATAGCGCGATCAAATGTCGCTGCCATTTCTCGGCGGTTCGCCGTAAGTCGAATCGGGGTGACTCGCGATACCGTATGGCCAAAATACTCAACCTCGCTCGAAAACAAGCAGGGAGCGAGTTTTCAGCTTGTTGGTCGGTGAGAATCTCGGCCGAATGGCTTTGTTTCCCCGAGACGAGGTATGGCAAACGGCCACGCCCATTCGTCACAGGCGCAATGGTTCAACAGGTGTTTGGGAGGCAAG
>SHZY01000163.1 GCA_009692065.1 Gemmataceae bacterium | reverse complement strand
CTCTATTTTGCCACCGAGATGCTTTGGAGTCGAACCTGCGGCCGCCGGTCGCACCGAAGTGAAAATGTTCCGACGACCGACCTTTGGACCGTCGCCGTCGCGCTCGACGTGATCGGTGCCGAAATATCGACTTAATCAACGGGCTGCTAAGCCGCAAGCGGCAATACAAAACCAGTTGCCACGAGGATCGGGCATGACACCGCTGCCAAACCATAACAAGTCGTTCCATCCCATTCACGACCACACGCCGCAGCAGCCGGAGGAAGAGAGCAAATCCTACGGCATCGAGCACTACGTGCAGCAACTTCACGAGACTGCCGAGAAGCTGCTGCAAGATCACGCCAACCGCGGCGATGTCAAGATGCTTAGCGTCGCGCTCAAAGAACTGCGTTATTGCTTGAAGGTCTTCGCCAAGTACGCCGATCGCCGCCAGGTGACCGTGTTCGGGTCCGCCCGGCTTGCAGCCACCGATCCGTCGTATCTCCAGGCCGTCGACTTCAGCCGCCGCATTGCCGAGGCGGGGTTCATGGTTATCACCGGCGGCGGGCACGGCATCATGGAAGCCGGGCACGTCGGCGCCGGCAAGGAAAACAGCATCGGTCTCAACATTTTGTTGCCGTTCGAACAGCATCCCAACTCCGTCATCCTGAACGATCCGAAGCTTATGCACCTGCGCTACTTCTTCACGCGCAAGCTGTTGTTCGTCAAGGAATGCGAGGCCGTCGCCCTTTTCCCTGGCGGATTCGGGACTCTTGATGAGGGCTTCGAAGTCTTGACACTGGTGCAGACCGGCA
This sequence comes from Gemmataceae bacterium, assembly GCA_009692065.1. Classification (GTDB taxonomy): domain Bacteria; phylum Planctomycetota; class Planctomycetia; order Gemmatales; family Gemmataceae; genus SIAQ01. Next base: position 11,871 of record SHZY01000163.1, on the reverse strand, counting down.
AGAGCCATCTGTTTCCGATTGTCATGGTTGACGCGCCGGGCAACGATTTTTGGCGACATTTCTTGCGCTTCACCAAGGATGTATTGCTCGCACGGAAACTTATCTCGGAGGAAGACCTGCATCTCTTCAAGGTGACCGATTCCGTCGAGGAGGCGGTCGCCGAGATCGTCAATTATTATCGGGTCTACCACAGCATGCGCTACGTCCGCGGCGACCTGGTGCTGCGATTAAATCGCGCCATTTCCGACGCGACACTGAAGCAAATCCGGGCGGAGTTCACCGACATCGTCAAAGGGGGCAGCTTCGAGCAGACGAATGCACTGCCGGAAGAAAGCGCTGAGATAGCATTGCTGGGGTTGCCGCGACTGGTGTTCCGGTTCGATCGACACAAGCTCGGGCGGTTGCGGCAGCTGATTGATTTGATGAATCGGGATTGAATTCATCCTCGTTTAGCGCCCGCGCTGAAACGTCGGGCGTTCGACGCTTCAAGGCGGGTGCTAAACGGGGAGGCGACGCGCAAAAAAAGAGCCAGACTCTCGCGCGAGAGCCTGGCGTCACCAAGCATACTTACGGGTCTCGTCCATCCCGTCGGTAGCCTGGCAGCCTTATCCGTTCCGCGTGGAACGGTCAAGAGCCCATGGCTTTGCGTCCCCGCCTCACGACGGGTTCGCCTTTATCGAGAATGGGGAATTCTCTAGCACGGCGCGAAACGCGCTGGTGTTTCGTGCCGCACATTCCACTGTAGGCCGCAGATTTGATACAGGCAAATTAATCGGAACATTGTTTGACGCGCCGCTTGCCGTTTAGCGTTCGCGCGGACGCTTCAGCGCGAACGCAACACGACAAGCGACTATTTCCCCGCGACCCGCATGCAGCAGTTCTTGTACTTCTTGCCGCTGCCGCAGGGGCACGGCTCGTTGCGGCCGACTTTGGTGCCAAAGTTTCGGATCGGCTCTTGCTTCTTGCCGGTCTGCTGGCTGCCTTCGATGGCTTGCTGCTGCTGGCCCTGGATGCTGCCGGGGGGCGGGGCTTGCAGTTGCGGGGCGGCGGCGTGGACCATGGCGCCGATCTCCCACACAGTGTCCTTGAAGGCCTCGTCGTCCTCGACGCGGAAGACGATGTCGGTAACCTTGTCCGACAACCCTTCCCACATGGTGTCGAATTCCTTCATACCGACGCGCTTGTATTCACTCTTGGGATCGACCTGGGCATAGCTGACCAGGCCGACACCCTGGCGGAGATGGTCCATCGCCAGCAGGTGGTTCTTCCACGCGTTGTCGAGCTGGTTGAGCAAGAGGCCGCGCTCCATGCGGCGCATCTCGGGGCGATGGCGGGCGTCGAACGCGCTCCACAGGATGTCGCGCGCCTGATTGTGGCTGATGCCCGTCAGGGCCTCCGGGTCGATCTCCATGCCGATGTTCGCCTTGGCCCATTCGCTGATTTCCTGGGCGTCGGCCGGCTCGGAAACCTTCGTGCCCGCGAACGCTTCAGAAAGATGCTCATCAATGGCGTCTTGATCGACGGCTGGCCAGGTTTTGCGGCAAACGTCGTTCAAGAGCTCGAATAGCTTGGCGCGTGATTCGTTGCGGAACTGCTCCTCCGTCACCCCGGCGTCCTGGCCGAAGCGCAACATGTACCACTGGAATAGCCCGAGGCGATCGTAGCGCTGGCCGATGGCGCCGCCTTCGCCCTTGTCGTTCATGAACTGGGCCATGCCCACGGTGACGGGGAACACGACCTCGCGCTCGTGATACAGGTTGTGAACGTGGTCCACCAGGATCTTGCGGAGGCGCTCGCGCGGCACATCGGCATCGAGCTGGGTGATGTCGAGGTCGATATCGAATTTCCGCTTGAACCAGGAGGCAAGCTCGTTGAACCCCCAGTTCGGCTGCATGTACGCTCGGCCCTTGCTGAGGTCGCCGCTCCGCACGACCTTCTCGGCCTCGGCGAAAAGGTACTGCGAGATGTTCTCACGGCCAATCTTCTTGAGCGAACGGTCGGTGGCCTTCAGGTCCCACATCTTGTTGACGCGGTCGGCCATCGCCTGCCAGTTCCACTCGACCGCCTCGATTTCCTCATCGAGGTTCTCGTCCAGCGCTTCCTGAATTTGCGTCTGAATGTTGTTGAGCGCCTTCTCGCGCGCCACCTGATCGGCTTCGTCGAAGGTGCAGTTGGCGAAGTCGGCAGCTGCGCACTCGACGCTCATTTGCAACATGACCAGCTCGGCAAAGCTGCCGGCGCCGTAGAGCGGATCGAGATAGCGATCGAGGGCCAGATCGATCTGTTGCATGAGCATGTTGACGATGCGGAGCTTGGGATTGGCGTCGTTGAGGATTTCCTGGCGGTAGCCGTAGACGCGCTTGCGCTGATAGTCCATGACCTCGTCGTATTCGAGGAGGTTCTTGCGGATGTCGAAGTTGTGCTCTTCGACTTTTTTCTGGGCGGCCTCGATGCGCCGGCTGACCATGCCGCTCTCGATGGCCTGACCCTGCTCCATGCCGAGTTTCGCCAGAACGTTGGCGACCCACTCGCCGGCGAAGACACGCATCAGGTCGTCTTGCAGGGACAGAAAGAATCGGCTCGAACCCGGATCGCCCTGCCGGCCCGCTCGGCCGCGCAGCTGGTTGTCGATGCGGCGCGACTCATGGCGTTCGGTGCCAACGATGTGCAGCCCGCCCATGCCGGCGACCTCGCGGCCTTCTTCCACCATGTTTTCAGTGGCGCGGATCTGATCGACGGTGGCTTTCCAGACGTCAGCGGGCACATCGAGGAGCGTGGCGTACTTGTCCTTGAGCCGAGACCAGGCGAGCGTCTCGGCGTTGCCCCCCAGGACGATATCGGTGCCGCGGCCGGCCATGTTGGTGGCGATGGTGACGGCGCCGATGCGCCCGGCCTGGGCGACGATCTCGGCTTCGCGGTCGGCGTACTCGGGCTTGGCGTTGAGGAGTTCGTGCTTGACGCCGCGGCGCGATAACATCTTCGCCAGCCGTTCCGATTGGTTGACGTTGATCGTGCCGACGAGAATGGGTCGGCCTTTATATTCGACCTGGGTGACGTCTTCGTCCTTGATCGTCTGCGTCTCCCGCGTGTCCTTCAGCATGAATTCGCGGGCGTCCCCCTCTTCCGAGTTGATGGTGCCGACGAGGACGTTGCCGTCCTTGAGATGGAGCGTGTCGTACTTGTTGATGCGCTCGATCTCGCCGACGACGGCTTCCCACTTTTCTTTCTCGGTGAGGTAGACGAGATCGCGGTAGTTGACGCGTGTGAGCGGCATATTGGTCGGGATGGCGACCACGTCGAGCTTGTAGATCTTCCAGAACTCGTTGGCCTCGGTCATGGCGGTGCCGGTCATGCCGGCGAGCTTCTTGTAGAGCTTGAAAAAGTTCTGCAAGGTGACGGTGGCCAGCGTCTGCGTTTCCTGCTTGAGGACGACACCGTCCTTGGCATGCTTGGCTTCGACCGCCTGATGCAATCCGTCCGACCACTGCCGACCGACCATGAGACGCCCGGTGAACTCATCGACGATGATGACGCTCTGCTCGCCGGTCTCCGGATGGCGCATCACGACATATTGCTTGTCCTTTTGGTAGAGATGGTGCGACTTGAGGGCATTGTCGATCAGGTGCGGCCACTCCATGTTGCCGGCGGTGTAGAAGCTCTCGACGCCCGCCAGCTCCTCGGCCTTGCGGATGCCCTGGTCGGTCAGGTGGCAGGACCGTTCTTTTTCTTTGACCTCGAAAAAGAAGCCGAGGCGTTTTTCCTTCTTTTCGACGTTGGCGCTGGCGACGTAATCTTCGACCTTCTCATCCTCTGCCTGCTCGGCCGCCTCGTCTTCCTCAGACTGCTTCGGCGCTTCCGCTGTGGTGCCTTGCATGACGGCAACGTCCTGCCCCGCGGTCTCGGCTTCCTCCGCTTGTTCCTCGGAGAGCGGATGATTCGGGATGTTGACGCCGTGGCCGAGCGAGCGCAGTTTCTCCTGCGCTTTCTTCTCCAGGCGCGTCAACTCGATGGCGATGCGGTTGGCCTCGCCGTACATCTTCTGGGTGCCGGAGGATTGTCCGGAGATGATGAGCGGCGTCCGCGCTTCGTCGATGAGGATGTTATCGACCTCGTCGATGATGGCGAAGTTGAGCGGGATGCGTTGGCACTGATGAAGATGCGGGTGGAAATTCGGATCGCCCCAGCGTGCCGGCTTCATGTTGTCGCGCAGGTAATCGAAGCCGAACTCGCTGTTGGTGCCGTAGGTGATGTCGCAGTCATAAGCCTGCCGGCGTTCGGGCGAGTCCATCTCGCTCTGGATGTAGCCGCAGGTGATGCCGAGGCCGTGGTAGATGGGGGACATCCATTCGCAATCGCGGCGGGCCAGGTAATCGTTGACGGTGACGATATGGACGCCGGCGCTCATCAGGGCGTTGAGATAGGCGGGGAGAGTGGCGACGAGGGTCTTGCCTTCGCCGGTCACCATCTCGGCGATCTTGCCCTCGTGCAGAATGGCGCCGCCAATGATCTGCACGTCGAAGTCGCGCATGTTTTTGGTGCGGCGGGCGACCTCGCGGCAGGCGGCAAAGGCGTAAGGGAGCAGGTCCTCCAGCGTCGGCGTCGCGGGGACGGACGAATCGAGCATCGCGATCAACGTGGTCAACGATTCGCTCGGCTCCACGACAGCCGCTTCGCCGTTCGTGCTGAGGGCAGTTGCGCCTTCGACGGGCTGAAGAACAGCGGGAGCCTCGCCCTTCTTGACAAACGGCTTGTGCTCGATGCCGAGCCGAGCGCGGAAGTCGGCCGTCAGCTTCTCGAACTCGTCGTCGCGCAGCTCCAGCATCAGGGGTTCCAGGGAATTGACGCGATCGAGCACCGAGCCCGGCACGACAGTATGCTCATCGCTCCCCTTGGGCCGCACGAAGCCCAGCGAGCGGACCAGGCGTTCATTGCTGGACCCGAAAAGCCGACCGAGAAAGCCGACGAAACCTTCGGAGATCGAACTCAAGGTGTCTGTGAACTTCTCCCAGACGCCAACATCCAAGTTCGTTTCGGTCGCCATGTTACGTTTACCCAATGATTTAGCCGCCGGGCTTGCCCGGTGCGGCCTGCAAAGTCAAGCTAATCCAAAAAGTCAGTCTAAGTTTCCCGGCCAATCGGGTCAATACGAGTGCGAAGCTGCGGGGGCGGGGTCGTGTTCCCGGTCCCTACAGTATATGGAGAGGCAAAGGGTGTTTCCTCGCTCGCTGGACAATGGAACGGCGATTGCGAACAATACGATATGCAATCGGATCCACCAAAAGTCGATACAACGATCCACCTGTGCCCCTTTTGCAACGCAGCCCTCCCACCGCTGGGGGCGCCGTCGAGCGCAGAAAAGCTGCCGTGCCCGCGCTGTGGCGAACCGGTCCCCGCGGCCCGCTGGCATGTTGAGCCGACGGCCATTCGCGAGGGCCCGCCGCCGCTTGCCTCGCCGCATGCCACGCCCGGCAATCGCCCGACGGCGCTGGTCGTCCTCGGCGTCATGGCGACGATGGCGGTCGTTGGCCTGGGCTACATGCTGTGGACGGTCCAGGACCGCCGTGCCCGCGATCCGAAGCCGCTGCTGGCCCCGGTCAAGTTCCGCAGGCCGCTGGAACTCGATGGCCTGGGCTATCTTCCCAAGGGCAGCCAGATCGTTGTCGGGCTGCAAATTGCCGAATTGCTTGAAGACAGAAAAGTTGGCAAGCCGCTGCTCGACGAACCCAAGCGGGCCGGGCTCGATTGGGTGCTCAAGCAGATCACGCGCACGACCGGCATGGAACTGACGGAGCTCGATCACGTCTTGGCGGCGAGCGCGCTTGACATCAAGTCGCCGCAACTGACGCTGGTGGTGAAGACGCGTCGGCCGATCGATCTGAAGAAGATCGCCCAGGCCGGGCCGGTGGAATCGACCCTTTATCAACAGGAGCCCCTGTACCAGTTTACGCTGAAACCCGACGGCGAGGCGCTCGTGTGGTGCATCGATGAACGGACTGCGCTTTGCGTGATCCGATTCGACGTTCCAAAGATCGATCACCTGCAAGGACTATCGAAGACACCGCGGCCCATCGACGAAGTGCTGGCCGCGCCAATACGTGACGCGCTGAAGGAACGACTGGCGAAGTATCAATTCGCGTGGGCGGTCGGTCAGCCCGCCGGAATGGCCAGGCTCAGGGATTTGTCGGCGTTCATGTCGTTGATGCCGTTTGTGAATTCCGACGTGAGCGCGCTCACGGGATTTAGTACATTCGCAATCGGCCTGGAACCGATTGACGGGTTGACGCTGACCGGGCATTTTCAGGTCGGTGACGCGAAGTCAGCGGCGAGCTTCAAGAAGCGTCTCGATGGAGTCAAGATTGCCGGCGCGACGTCGCAAAAAGTGGAAGCGCCGCCAGCCGATGCGAAGGAGCCTTGGGTGACCTGGCAGGTGCGCGGCGACGTGGCTGGGATGCGGGATTGGCTATCTTCGTTTAGCGCCCGCGAGGCGCCAGGCGGGCGCTAAACGAGGATTCGACGGCGCCCTATGCCTTCAGCATCTCATCGTGCCGCATGCCGCTGGGCGGCAGGTCGGCTTTGCGGCAATTGGCGAGGGCGGCCTTGGCGCCGGCGTGCTGCTCGGCGTCGTTGTCTTCCCATTCAATGTTTACCGCGCCGTCGAAGCCGACGCGGTTCAGCTCGATGAAGATCTCCTCGCAGCTATTGGCATCGCGGGCCGTTCCCGCGGTCACGAAGTTCCAGCCGTTGAGCGGGTGCCCCATCGGGCGATGGCCGCCCAACAGGCCGGCGCGAGTGTGCTCTCGGCTCACTTGCACACCCTTGATGTGGGCGCAGTGGATGTGCTTGCCGAACTCGCGGATGAACTGCACAACGCTGACGCCCTGCCATTCCAGGTGGCTGCCGTCGAGATTGAAGCCGACGACCCCTTCGTAGCCGGCCTTGCACATGTGGTTGAGGTAATCGCTGGCCGACTCGAGGTCGCCCATGGCCCGTTCGCTCGGATGGCATTCCAGATCGAAGGTGACACCGGCCTTCTTGCACGCGTCCCAGACCGGGGCGAAGCGCTCGACGAGGAGTTCCAGGCTGACCTGGCGGGCATCGGGAATCGCGTAGCCGCCGACGGCAGTCGGTAGAGGCGGAAACAAGAAGAAATGGCTCCAGCAGTGCGCCGGCGAGCCGACAAAGCCCGGCAGTGCCACGCGCCGATTTTGCAACTTGCCAAGGTAGCGTGCCAGACGCACGCAGCGGAGCAAGCTCTGCTCGGCTTGCTTGTGCATCTGCTTGCCGACGTCGTCCGGAACGTAGTAGGGATTGGTTCGCGGCGGATTATTTCCCTTGGCGCGCCAGGCCTTGTACATCTCTACCGCCTCACCGCCGATGAATTGCAGCGTCTTCGCGCTCGGCTCATCGCCGAGGACTTGACCTTGGAGGTGCGTTGCGATCGTGAAGATCTCCAGACCGTGCTTCTGGGCGAGTGCGAAGCGTTCCTTCGCATAGGCTTCGGCGCCGGCGTCGGTCTCGCACTTGGCGAGGTCGAGTTCCCAGCTGGCTTCCTCCCAGCCGTCGAAGCCAGCGTCGGCGACGAACTTGATCCAGGCGTCCATGGCCACGTTGCCAAACTGCCCGCGCACGAGGCCGATCTGGTGATACGAAGTTTTGCCGTATCGATGCTTGTCGGTCTGCTTGAAGCCCATGGGAGAGTCCCCGCCTGATGGATGTTGAGGTTGGTCAAAATAGCGTACACGTAGGGCAGGCGGACTTCAAGCATTCAACCGGTTTTTCTGGAAGGAACAAGAATTCCCTGCACGCCGCGTGAAGTGGTCTGGAACCTTCCGCGTCTATTGATGTAGGATAATGCACGGCGCCATACCCCGCCGAAGCCAAGGGAACACCTGATTTTTCAACGATAGGAGGAACCCCATCATGCGATACTACCACCTCGGCATTGTGTTCGCCATGTCCGTTGCGGCACTCGCCTGGCAGGCAGATGCCGATGCGGGCGGCACGAAATCCGAATCCAAGGTCAAGGCGAAGGTCGAGACCTCGAAGATCGACACCAAGGAAACTCAGACCGTCACGATCACGCTCGATATCGTCAAGGGCTGGCATCTTTACGCCAACCCGGTCAACCATGAATTTCTCGAAGGCGCGGAAACGAAGGTGAAGATCACCTCGAAAGCGAAACTGAAGGGCGTGCGCGTGATGTATCCCGCCGGAAAGGTCCATATCGACAAGAAAGAGAAATACGACATCTACGAAGGCGTCGTCAAGATTCAGGCCGTGGTGCAGCGCAACAACGGCGATACGAACCCGCTCGAGATCGTCATCGATGTGCAGGCGTGCGATTCGAGCGTGTGCCTGCAGCCGAGCAAGTTGAAGTTGATGGTGCCGTGATGAACCAGATCTTCGTTTAGCGTTCGCACGGCGCCGCGCGAACGCTAAACGAAGAGAGGTTTACTTCCCGTTCGCCCGCACTTCCGCCGCCGCCGCCAGCGTCAAATCCGCCACAATCTGTGCGGCCCGGTTGGCGTCGTTCACCGTATCAAACGCGGCATAGCCGATGAATTTCGGGCCCAACACTGCCATCGTCAAGCCCTGCAAACTGATGCCCGCCATCGCCCATTGTTGCGTGACGTGGTGGGCCAGGCCGGCCTCGTTGTCCCCCTCGATGCGGCGCACGATTGGTGCATCGGCTTCATGCATGTCCGCCGCCTTGGCCGCCCGAACCTGGGCGGCGCCGGTGACCGGAGCGACGTAGAGCACGCCAAAACCTGGCTTGTTCGGCCACCGCTTCGTGAAGATGTATTCGAGATTGGCGTCCGCCTGAGCCAGAAAGGACAGCTTTTCCGACACGCTGCCCGGCGCATCGGTGATTTCGCAAGACCAGACATGCACGCGATCCCATTTGAAGCTCATGACGCACCACCTTTCGCTGAACGCATCGAGACGAACTGCCCGATGTTATCCTGTGAGGACATGGATCGACGCAACCGCCAGCATAGTGCTCCGCCAGGCCGATGCCAAGAGAAAAGGCGGTTTTGTTCGGCTTGCCGCCATCAGGCCGAAGATTTCTCGCCACGAACCAGAAATTAATGTTGTATCTAGCCTTGCGAACACGGAAGATGGTAGTATTGCGGTGAAATACCCTCTCGTGGGAGGTTGTACCTGTCATGAAGAAATTCTTGTACGTCCCGGTATTGCTCTTGTTGTGCACGGCGACCGCGTCGGCGGATTACGTGCTCGTCAAGATTAACATCAACCAGCTGAATTTCTTCCCAAGTGGAGGCGGCGGTCAAGGCGGCGCTGCCGGCATGATGGGCGGCAACAAGGGCGTCGGCGGCGGGCCTGGACTAGGACTCGGCGGCGGCGGACCAGGACTTGGCGGTGGGCTCGGGCTCGGTGGCGGACCCGGAATCGGCGGTGGGCCCGGAATCGGCGGTGGGCCCGGCATCGGCGGTGGGCCCGGCATCGGCGGCGGACCTGGCATCGGCGGCCCCGGCATTGGCGGCGGCATCGGCGGCCCCGGCCAAGCGAACGGCGGCAAAGGCGGAACCTCTTCCGAGGATCCTAACGCCAAGTGGATCTTTGCTGTCGTCGAACTCAGCTACTGGCAGCCAAAACCTGCCAAGACAATGCTGGGCGATATCTACGGCTACGGACACAAATGGGGCAAGAACAATTGGCTCCCCGTTTCGCCCTATCTCCAGGGGCAGCTCCAGTTGAAACCAATCGATCACAAGTCCTTCGCCAAGGAATTCGAGACGAAATTCAACATCGAAAAGAACGACAAGAAGAAAACCGTTGACAATTTCCTGCGCCTGGCGCGCTGGACCCTGTCCCGCGGCAGAATAGCTGAATTCCACAAAGTCATGGCGGAAGCCGAAAAACTCGACGCCAACAGTCCCCTTGTGAAAAACTATTCGCGAGTCAAGAAGGACCTGCTGCGCCCGTTCGCAAACGATGATCCCGCCCAGACCGAGTTGCTGGCGGAGATCAACTCCCGAAACAGCGCCAAGATCAATAGCGAGCGCGGCTACTTCCGCATGTACTACACGCCGAATGCCACCAACGACATGGCGACCCGTGCTTCGGTCGTACGCCGCCTGGCGCTGATGGAGGACACGATCGACAGCTTCTACTATTGGTTCGCGCTCCAGGAAAAATCGCCGCAGCCCAACTTGCCGAAGTACCGCCTGAACTCGCTTTTGACCGGCGGTGAGTCGTTCACCACGGAGCATCTGAAGTGGGGTCAGGTGGCCATGGTGGCCGACGGCTTCACCCCGCGGCGCGACAACCTCGTCGTGATGTCCTCCAAGCCGCGCATTCAGGATCCGGTCTTTCAAGAATTCGAGACCATCCTCAACGCCAAGCTCGAAGACGTAAGGCTCAAGCTGCAGCAGCAATTCAAAATCGAGAACATTTCGCGCGAGGATTTGCTCTCGGGCAAGATCGCCGAGAACAAGATGGCGCGGGAGCAGGCCGCCTTTTTCGTGGCCGCAGCCCAAACCGCGGTGGTCGTCTCGAAAGCTCTGGAAGACGGCGCCGAGCGCCACACCGTCACTAACGAAACGATCCGCCAGCTGCTCATCGCGTCGGAAATGTTCCCGCGCAACGTGCAGATCCCCGACTGGATGGTGGAAGGCCTGGCCGCGTTCTTCGAAACTCCATCGAACGCGCTCTACCCAACAATCGGCACCCCGAGCTGGACTCACCTGATCTCTTTCAAGCACTTTGACAAGGCCAAGAGATTCTCGAGTCCGTCGGAGACGCTATTCAACGTCCTCACCGATCAATACTTTCAGGAGGCACGCCAGTTAGGCAAGGATGCACAAGAGAACCGTGGCAACGAGGATCTGCAAAGGGCTTCCCGCGAATCCTGGGAAATTTCCCGTAGCACTTCGTGGGCCTTCATCTACTACTTGGCTCAGACCCGCAAGCTGGACTACTTGTTCAACTACGGCAAGGAGTTGAACAAGTTGCCTCGCGACATGGACCTGAACGATCAGGTTCTGCAAGCGTGCTTCGGAAAGGCCTTTGGACTGACCGATGCAAGCGATCCCCGGAAGATTGATCGCATCAATTTGACGAACATGGCCGGGGCATGGTTCGAAATGATGCGATCCACCAATCTAGACAACAGCGTGGCCCAGGACATCTTCCAGGACATGCGCGCCAAGCAAGACGCCAAGCCGGCCGAGACTAAGAGTAGCGGCGGCACGAAGGGCGGCGCGGGAACTACCGGTCCAGGTGTTGGCCCGGGCGGCGGCCCAGGTTTTCCCGGACCCGGCGGTCCCGGTCCTGGTGGCCCTGGCCGACCCGGTGGTCCTGGCGGTCCTGGTCCCGGCGGTCCCGGCTTACCCGGTGGCCCTGGTCCGGGCGGTCCCGGCCTACCTGGTGGGCCTGGTCCTGGCGGTCCCGGTCCAGGTGGTCGTCCTTAGCGAGACCGACTCGACGGTCAATTGAACTCGATCGCCCTTCGGTGAGGTCGTTACGGAGCTTTTCGTCGCGGTCCCAGCAAAGCTCCAATGCTTCACGGAGCCCCAAACCTGACCACCATGGCGGGCAGGCGGTCGCCAGTTGGCTGCGTAGCGGTGATCTCGGCGATGATTTCAGGCTCTATTATTATTTCCTGGGCAGTCTCGGACGCAATGTCAAATCGGTCGTAGCCATCCTCGGCCACATCGCGGTGCGGGTGATCGAGCCGGGCGACCGGCTGTTCCTGGCCATCGACGACACGCCGATCAAACGCTACGGCCCTTTGGTCGCAGGAGCGGGGATCCATCACAAGCCGACGCTGGGGCCTACTGAGACAAATTTCTTATACGGCCATGTGTGGGCGACCCTGTCTTGGGTCGTGCTAACATGGTGAGTGGG
>SHZY01000162.1 GCA_009692065.1 Gemmataceae bacterium | reverse complement strand
ACAACGATCTGGGCTTTGAAGTCAGCGGGAAAAGAACGTCGGGGACGAGACATAGAAGAACTACCTAGCGTGGTCCAGTAAGGTACATGTTACTGGTCCATCGCTAGGGGCGCAGTGCAGCTATATCATTTTGCCGTCCTATCGTCGGCCATTCACATGGCTTGGATGCGCTTGCTTTGTGGAAGGATAAAGTCGGACTACCGATATTCGACCACCCTCGTCTACAACAACTACCCCTGGCCCGAAACGCCGACGGACAAGCAGAAAGCCGACGTGGAAGCGAAGGCGCAAGCGGTGCTGGACGCGCGGGCGGCCCATCCGGAGGCGTGCCTGGCCGACCTGTACGATCCGCTGACCATGCCCGCGAACTTGACGAAAGCCCACGCCGACCTCGACCGGGCCGTGGACGCCTGCTACCGCGCCAAGCCGTTTGAGAGCGACCGCGAGCGCGTCGAGTTCCTGTTCGCGCTTTACGAAAAGCTGACCGCCCCGCTGACCGCCGGGCTGAAGGAGCCGAAGCGGAAGCGCATGTCTTGACCAGGTCGCGACATGGGGCCGGGACACGAATCATGGGGCATGGCCATTTTCTCCGAACGAGCCGCGACCGTCAGGGAGCGGGGTGGAGGTGCGCCGCATCGCTCCCTGACGGTCGCGGCTCGTCCATCATTTTGCAAAACAACTTGATGTTGAGAGCCAAACCGACTAAAGTCAATGCAGTTCGCGGAAAGCCCAGGGACGGCCGTCCCTGGGCTTTTGGGGGGCAACAATCATGCTACACATTCTCGGTCACGGCTCGAAACTGTGCGATGGCGTCAACCGCCGCGAGTTCCTGCGCGTCGGCGGGTTGTCGCTGTTCGGCGGGCTGACGTTGCCGCGCCTACTGCAAGCCTCCGAGCCGAGAGCGAATCGCTCCGCAGGGCGGGCCAAGTCGGTGATCCTGTTCAACCTGCTCGGCGGGCCGAGCCATATGGATATGTTCGACCTGAAGCCGCTGGCGCCTGCCGAGGTGCGCGGCGAGTTTCGGCCGATCGCGACGTCGGTGCCCGGAGTGCAAATCTGCGAGCATTTGCCGAACATCGCAAGGTTGATGCACAAGGCCTGCCTGATCCGCACCATCACGCACACCTACAACTCGCACGACCCGCTGCCGATCATGACCGGCTTCACCGGCGCCAATCCGCAGTTGCAGGCCCAGCCGTCGGACCCGCCCGATATCGGCGCCATCTGCCAGTATCTCGGCATGGGGCGACGCGAATTGCCCGGCGCGGTGTGCCTCCCCTGCTTCCCTGGGTCGGGCGAGAGTTACAAGCGCGGCGGGCCCTACGGCGGGTTCCTGGGCAGCCAGTACGATCCGCTCTTCTCTCTTTGCAATCCCCGTTTCACGCGTGAGCCGCGCATGAATTACTACGACCCGGTCATGCCGATCGGTGAGCCGTTCCTGCCCGGACTCGATCATCTGCCCGAGATGACGGTGAACCGTTTCGACGGCCGACAGTCGCTGGTGCAGCAGGTCGATCGGGCCTTTGAACAGACGCGCCGTTCGCCGGCGATGGAACGTCTCGGGCGATTTCAGCAGCGCGCCTTTGCGATGCTGACGTCGAGCAAGACACGCGACGCTTTTGACCTTTCAAAGGAATCAGGCCGCACGCGCGATCGCTATGGCCGCAATCTTTACGGCTCCAGCTTGCTGATCGCGCGCCGGCTGGTCGAAGCGGGGGTGCCGTTCGTCAGCGTGCATCAGGAAATCTTTGGGCGCTACGGCCACGCTTACGACATGCACGAGAACAACTTCTCGATGCTCAAGGACTTCAATCTGCCGCTGCTGGATCAGTTGTATCCCGCATTGATCGAGGATCTCGAAGCGCGTGGCTTACTCGATGAGACGCTGGTCATCGTGATGGGCGAGATGGGCCGAACGCCGCGGATCAATGGCAAGGCAGGCCGCGACCATTGGCCTCAGTGCGGCTTCAGCTTGCTGACCGGCGGCGGCGTTCGCGCGGGGCACGTCCATGGTTCCAGCGACCGGGACGCGGCGTATCCGGCCAGCTTTCCGGTCTCGCCCGCCGACCTGGTGGCGACGATCTACCACCTGCTCGGCATCGACCCGCACTTGACGGTGTTGAACCGCATCGGCCAACCGCTGCCGATCGCCCAGGGGGGCAACCCTGTGCAGGGGGTGCTGGCGTAAAGTTTACAACCGAGCCCGCAGCGCAAGCAAGGTTCTTCCTATTCCTTGCTTGCGCTGTTGGCTCGTACCGTACCTTGCCGAAAACCCCACATCGCTACAACGCGAATATCCGTGACTTCTTCACATTCATTTCAAGAAATTCGCGCCGAAGAACGATGATAGATTAATGTCTTGTCTCTTCCCGCATTGAGTGCGGGGAGCACGGCGAAATCGGGGTCAACATGATGCATCGAATGCTCGACGCCCTGGCGATTTTGCTCTTCGGCGTGGGATTGGTACGGGCACAGGAGCCTCGCAACCATTCGTTGGCGACCCCCGGGGAGGTTGTGCCGCAAGCGGAGAAGATCTTCATTGTGCCGGCGGCGGTTTACGAGGTGGAACGCGCGGCGCCCTATCGGCCGGCTGCCATCACCACCGTGGACTTCAGAGATTCCAGCAGCGTGCCGTCGAATGTTTCGGCCGAGGATTTCAAGGAACCACGCCCGACCGATGGCTTTCGGTTCTGGGCGAGGGGCGAATATCTGCTGTGGCGGGTGACGGGCGCGCCAGTGGCTGTGCCGCTCGTGACCACCAACAACCCGCCTGCGATCGGCGCACTCAACGAGCCGGGCACCACGGTGCTATTCGGCGCGGGTTCAGGCCCTGACGTGAACTTCGGCAAATTCTCGGGCGGGCGCGTGACGATCGGCGCCTGGCTCGAGGACGATCATGAATACAGCCTGGAGGCGACCGCTTTCTTGCTGCAACGCCGGGGCTTCTTGTTCAGTGCGTCCACCGTTGGCGGCGGGGCCCAGGTCGTGTCGATTCCGTTCAACGCCACGGATCCGTTCAACGGGAATCCGGCCGGCGAATCGGCGCTGAACGCCGGCGCCGCTCCCAGCAGCGCGACGGTCTATCTCGCGTCACGTTTGTTTGGCGGCGAATTGAACGAGACGATTCACCTCTGGAGCACGGAGACTTTCTACTGGTCGACGCTCCTCGGTTTTCGCTACGTCGGCTTGCGCGAAGAGTTGACGCTGACCCATTCGAGCCACGACGCCGGCAACAGCGGGACTCTCTCGGTCAATGATGCGTATGCGACGCGCAGCCAGTTTTACGGCGGACAGCTCGGCACGCGGTTTGGCATGAGCGTCGGTCGCTTCGGCCTCGAGACGGCAGTCAAGGTCGCGGTCGGCTCCTCGAGCCAGGTCGTCAACATCAATGGCAACACCATCGTGACCAACGGGGCCTTCGGGTTTGCGAACGGCACGACGATCGGCGGCCTCTTTGCCTTGCCGAGCAATATTGGCACGACGGGCCACATGGTCTTCGCGGTCGTGCCGGAGTTAACCTTCAAGGCGAGCGTGGCGCTCACGCCGCGGATTCGCTCCTATGTTGCGTACCAGGGGCTCTACGTCAGCAACGCGGCGCGCCCGGGCAATCAGATCGATCGCACCATCAATCCGAACCTGAACCCGTTCTTCGTCCCGCCAGGCAACCTGGTCGGAACCGCGGCGCCGCTCGCAACCACGATCCGCGAATCGTCGCTGTGGGCCCAGGGCTTGCAGGTTGGTTTGGAAATCCGGTATTGATGATCCGGTTTAGGATTAGTGCGCCTAAAGCAAAGAACCACGGATCACACGGATGGCACGGATAAGGAAATCAACAGACGCTGTTCTCGGGCAAATCCTCACACGTCCGATATTCTCCTTCTTCCCATCCGTGTTATCAATGTGATCCGTGGTTCTTTGTTCTAGACGCTCTAAACACAAACCGTGAACCATCACGACGTGGTCACCACTTCGCCCGGCTTGCGATCCAACGCCGCACCCAAGAACTTGCTGATGAACCAGTCGCTGCCGGCGTTGCCGGTGAGGGTGCTTTGGTAGACGAAGTTCCCGTTGCCCAACCGTGGCCCGACGCCGCCGGCATAGGTGCCTGGATGGACGAAGATGGTGGCGCCGATTTTGAGCTGGTTCGGTCCCACGGCTTGAAGGGCGGCAATCCGATTGGCGTAGGTGTCAGCGTTCTGCCAGATGGCGAGGATGGCTTCCAGCGTGATGTAGTTGCGATCGTGGGCAGTTCGGCCATTGATCAGCAGATCGTCCGCGCCGCCGCCGCCAATCCGGTTGATGCCGTAGCCGCCGATGAGGACGCTGCGGCCCGCGCCGGCGGTGATGGTGTTGCCTTTGCCATGTCCGACGAGGACGCCGCCGTTGGCGTTGCCGATCAGTTTGTCATTTCCGTTCTTGCTGCCGATGACGTTGTCAAAGCCGAGCACGCCGCCGGTCACGCGCGTGGCGGCCCCGGTGGCCAGGTTGACCACGACACTGCTCGTCGCATCGGCGTAGTCGAGCCAGTTGCTGCCGTCGCCGCCGTTAATCTTGCCGGAGCTGCTGCCGAGGGTCGTGAGACGGAAGACATCGCGCCCGTCGCCGGCGGTCAGATTCTCGACGCTGGCAAAGGATACGAAGAGCGTGCTGATGCTGCCGGTGTTCGCAGCCGTGAGATTCCAGATGTTGTCGGCGTCATTGGCGACGAGCGAGTCGGCGCCGGCGCCGCCGTTGAAGATCAAGCCGGCAGCGGGGATCGGGTTGCCGGCCGCATCGTCGAGGGTGAGCGAATCGTTGCCGCCTAGCGTATTGACGACGATGCCCTTGGGCCCGGTGATGGCCGCCAGGGGCACATCGACGGTGTTGTCGTCCACCTGGGTTGCGCCGACCTCCGCCGCCAGGACGTTGTTGGGATCGTAGAAGCGAACGTTGGCGCCGCTGCGACTCAGGGTAAGCGTGTCGTCCTTACCGGCGGCGCTAAGGTCGGTGACGACCAGGTTGTTCGTGCCGTCCAGCGTCACCGTCGTCACGTCATCCACGAAGCTGCTCAGCTCGGACACCATCCAGGCGCCGCGGCCGAAACCGCCGGCGAGGAGCACGTCGTCCTTGGCATCATAGCGCAGATCTCGCACGAGGTAGTTCGGCAGATCGGCGCCGAACTCGATCCAGGTCGCGGCAGCGCCGGCCTCGGGGTCCCCGGTCGCATAGACGCCGCCGATGCCGCCGACAAAGATAGCGTCGGTAAGATCCGCCGTGGCGTTGCGGCTATAGATTTCGATCGTGAGCAGATCGGTCGATGCGGTCGGCAGCAGGCTGAGGAGGTTGTTGGTGATATTCGTGAAGGTGACACCAGCATCGGTCGTGCGCCAAACCCGCCCCGCGGAATCCAGAACGTACGCCCGCTGCCAGTTGTCGGGATCGAGCGTGATATCGCGGATCGAACTCCCCGCATAAGCGGCGAGGACCGTGAAGGCGCCGCCGGCCATGGTGCGGAGCCGCAGGGTGGCGCCGGCGCTGACATAGATGACGTTGGCGTTCTTGACGCCCGCAAGCTTGCCGCCGAAGGCCAGGGCGCCGATGGCGCCGCTGCCGCCGTAGTTGAGATCGGTGAGGGCGTCGCCGCGATTGAGTGATTCATACAGGTCGGTGGTGCCGATCAGCATGCGCTTGGGATCGACGGCATTGAGCACCCAGGGTTGAATGAACTGGATGGTCGTGTCGTACTTGGCCAGCGTCTTGCCGCCGCTGCCGTTGACGATGAGGCCAACCGCCGCGGCGCCGGTCTGGAGGCCCGTGCTGGTGTAGGTGCGGCGCGTGAAGCCGCCGAGATTCTGGGAGCTGGTGTAAACGATGGCGTTGCCGGGGCTGGACGTCACATCCACATTGACGACGCCGCCATCGCCCCCCTGGATCGTCGTCCAGGGGAATTCGTCCGTGCTGTTCTGTCTGAGCGTGCCGACATCCTGCGTGCCGCCGAGGACGACGTTATTCAGCGAATCGTAGGCCAAGCTGTAGAACTCGGTGACGCGCAGGTTGCCGTTGACGGACGACCACTTGCGCGCGGCCATGTTGGGATTGGAGAGCCGATAGATGCCGCCGTCGTCCGCTTCGATGATATTGCCGTTGGCGTCGAAGACCATTTCGCGCGAGTCGGCATGGGGCGAGGTGCCGTTGGCGCCGTCGTTGGGATTGCTGGCAAGTCCCTTGGCGTTGATGGCGTACCATTGGGTGCCGGCGAGTTCGGAGGCATCGCCGCGGAAGTGCCGGCCGGACGAGTTCGCAGCGCCAATCGAGTTGGGCAGCGTGTCGTCCGCGTTGCCAGCGATTCCGTCGGGCCCAGGGTTCGCGGGCTGCCGATCGCCGCCGACGTAGATGATGAACTCGTTCGTGCGATCCGCCAGCATCGAAAAATGCGTTGAGCCCTGCCCGCCGGGGCTATCAGGTACGCCGGACCCGATGGGCTTGTTGCTCGGATGCAGCCCGATGCTCAGAGGGCCTTCGTTGGTCTTCACCGCGTCCATTTTGACCCAGGTGCCGCCGCCGTCGCCGGAGCGAAACATGCCCGACAACTCGCCGTTGGCCTGGGCGATGACGGCGCAGTAGAGAGCCTTGCTGGTATCGTTGGCATCGTAATGTGCCGCCAATTCGATGCGTACGGCCGCGCCGCCAAGGCCGGTGATGCCGTCGCTGACGTCCGTCCAGGTGTCGCCGGCGTCGTCGGTGCGGTAGACGCCCTGATCTTCGGAATTGATGCCGATCGAGGCGTAGAATGTGTCCGCGTCCGCTCCATCGGCAACGATGGTGAAGCATCCACCGGCTGGCAAGCCGCCGGTTCCGGAGAGCTGGGTGAAGGTGGCGCCGGCGTTGGTTGATTGGTAGACGCCGCTGTTGACCGAGCCGACGAAGACCACATCGCCGCCGCCGAGAGTGGTCGGCCGAACGGTGCGAATGAGCTGGTTGTCGAGCGTCGTGCCGCCGACCTCGGTCCACGATGCGCCGCCATCGACTGACTTGAGGACGCCGATCCCCGCTCCGCCTGCACCGCCGCTGCTCGAGAACGAACCGGTGCCCGCGTAGAGGACGTCAGGGTCGGTCGGACTGTAGGCGAGCGCGCCGATCGACAGCGATGGCAAGTCATCGGTCCGCGGCGACCAGATGGGAACGGGGGCCGTGGCGTTCGCGGTCGTCCAGATGCCACCGTTGACGGTGCCGATGACGGCGATGTTGGCGTTGGTTGGATGAGCTGCGATCGCCTCGACCGCCCCCGAGGTCGGGTTGTTCATCAAGCCTTCGGTTTGGCCGTTCGAGTTGAGCCCGGGGCCCTGCTCGACCCAGGTTGGGCTGGTCAGCGCCGGCGCCAATCGATCCTCCAGCACCTCGACCACCAGCCGGCGCACCTTCTGGTCGTGTCGCCGAGGCGGGATCTGCTTCGCCGCCGGATTAAGCCAGTTGACGAGACGCCGCCACATATTGGAGCGCATGCGTTCACTCTTGGAAAAAGGGGGGTAATTCCTGTGCCGATAGGGCTCGCGACCCGTGGGAAGTGGCGATACCGCTGGCTTGTACGTGGGAATTCTACTCTAAAGGATCGGGCGGCGAATGCAAGCAGAATCCACGCTTTTCGCTGAGACGTGTCGTTAGCGGCATCCTGGATGCGGAAGATACCTCACGCAAAGCCGCCAAGGCGCAAAGAAGAGGGGGACAGATAAGAGTCCACCTCGAATAGCCTATCCAATTGGCCCCGGCGGGTTTAGATTTCCTTTGGCGATTTTGCGCCTTTGCGTGAGCTTTTTTGATTGCCTGGAGCCTTCGCCGACTTTACGATGTATGGAAGATTTTCAACGAAGGAGATGCGCCATGCGATGGGTAGTCATTGTCGTGCCAGCCGTGTTGATTTTTCTCGCGCAACCCTCGCCGTCTTTCGGCATCGGCGGACCGAAAACGCCCGCCGGCATCGCCGCCTGGGATACCGGCACGGCTGCTCCGGCGTCGCTACGGCTCCTGAAGAACGACTGGACTGCCATCCCGCTCGACAAGACTGTGGATGGTTTCAGGGGCGACGCGGTCCTGAGCAATCACCGGATCGCCATGGTGTTACGTCAGAAGGACGCGAGCGTGGAGATTCATGCCGTCTACGCCACCGGCACGGTCGCCCGATCGCGGTTGCGATTGCAAACGGGTACCGGCGAGCCGGCCGTATCCGTGGAACGAGTCGCCCTGGTCGAGAACGCCAAGGGGAGCGCCACGCTGTCGGCAACTTTCAA
The DNA here is from genome assembly GCA_009692065.1 of Gemmataceae bacterium. GTDB lineage: Bacteria > Planctomycetota > Planctomycetia > Gemmatales > Gemmataceae > SIAQ01. The sequence continues at coordinate 4,477 of SHZY01000162.1, read as the reverse complement.
AACCGCGAAAGGCATCGAACTGGCCGGCAAGTTCCGCCTCAAGCGCGGCGACGTTGCCGTGCAAATCGAGCCAGGGCCTGGCGCGGGCAAGCTGCGCGTCGAGAGTCCTGGCCGTTTCGTGATCCTGCCCGACTTCTTCGCCGACGACATCACCCTCGACGCCACCAAGCTGCCCTTGAGTTCGCTCGATTTGCCCAGCGAGAACTTCGTCCTGCATCCGACCGCCAATGGCAACGCCATCACCATGTGCGTCTTCGAGAATCGCCAGCAGGACGTCAAGGTCACCCTCGTCGGCAAAGGCGCCGAACGCCAGGTGACCGGCTCGGAGATCGGCTTCGAAAAAAAGAAAGTCTGGGTCGCGTTGTTAGAGGCCCCGCAGATCTGGCACACGCGCGAACTGACGCCGAAGGACACTGGCAAGCTCATCAGCCTCGACTGGACGATGCCGTTCCCCGCTCAGTGGCGTGTCGATTTCAGCCGCCCCAACGACATGACCGATAGCTGGGAGATGCTGTTGCAGGACACCGGATACAGCACCTACATGAAGCATTCCTGGCTCGGCGGCGAGGACGAGGTCATCGCGTCAGACCGCCATCGCTGGAACACGGTGCTCGGAACCTACTCCTACCCGTGCTGGTCCGACACCCAAGGCCGCGGCTACTTGCAGCCGATCAAGAGCAAGAAGCTCCAGTTCGCCGGCCCGGCTCTGATCTATCCCATCCACCGCGTCAAGCAGACGCCGCTCAACGCCTTCACGGTCGTCGATGTGATGCGCAACACGCTCGGTGTCGGGCCATGCGAGCACATCCTCGACGTGCAATCGCACAAGGAGGAATACAAGGGCCGCGCCACCTGCGGTGTGCGCGACAAGCTCACGCCGATTTATGCCGCCGGCGAACAAAAGATCCAGCGCGCCGAGGTCGATAAGACGCTCGACGATGGCCTGATCTTCGTCAAGCACATCCGTGGCCGCATCAATGATTACATCGCGTTTGGCCAAAAGATGCGCAAGCATCTCGCCGAGCAGAAGAAGGCGCTCCCGGAGCTGGCCGAGTTCATCAACGAGATGGATCTGCTGACGCAGGTGATCGATGAGAAGGTCGCGGCCCGTGCTGACAAGATCAAGACGCCGGAGCATGTCGTCAAGATGAACGCCGACTTCCGCAAGAACGTGCTGGGCTACGACGGCCCCGACGCGATTGCCCGCTGCAAAGCCTACACGCAGGCCTTGGTCGTGATCGGCGACAACCAGGACGAGCTGTCGGGCGAGTGCCGCTGGGCGGTCCGCACGCTGCGGCAACGCGCCGGCATCCTGATGGCCCTCGACCCGCGCGTGGCGCTGATCGCGACCGAGATCCGCAATCGCACGCAAGAAATGCTGCGCAATCCAGCGTGGCATGAAGGGGCGCGGCACTAGGATTCACCACGGATCACACGGATGGCAGGGATTGGAGAGGGATCTTCTTCTTATCCGTGCCATCCGTGTGATCCGTGGTTCTTTGATGAGGCCACGATGTTCAGATTGGTAGTCGTAGTTTTGCTCATTACCATGGCTGCCGGCTGCCGCCGCAGCGATCCCGCACCGCCCCACGTAAACGTCGAGTCGCTGCCGGTCATCCAATCCAAGGCCGGCGGCGAGTTGATCTTGCTTTCCGCGGGCACGTTTACCATGGGCGATAGCGCCGGCCGCGAGGATGAGACGCCGCACGAGGTTGGGGTCAGCGCGTTCTACCTCGACAAGTTGCCGGTGACGCAGGAGCTTTACACGAAGGTCATGGGCGTCAATCCCTCAAAACGCAAGGACCCGAAGTGCCCCGTCGAGAAAACGCAGTGGACTGATGCGGTGCGGTTTTGCAATAAGGTCTCCGAACTGGAGGGTCTGGCGCCGTGCTACAACCTTGACACCTGGGAATGCGACTTTGCTGCTGACGGTTATCGATTGCCGACCGAGGCGGAATGGGAATACGCCTGCCGGGCCGGGAGCACCGGCAAATACGGATTCGGCGATGACGAGAAGGAACTGCCGAAGTACGCCTGGCTCAAGCCTCACTCGCTCGGCAAAACCCAGCCGGTCGGGCAGAAGTCGCCCAATCGCTGGGGCCTCTTCGACATGCACGGCAACGTCTGGCAGTGGTGCAACGATTGGCATAGCGACACTTACTACAAGGGAAGCCCGAAAGTCAATCCTCACGGCCCAACGACCGGCAAGATGCGCGTCCTGCGCGGCGGCGCCTGGGATTCCACGCCGGAAAAATGCCGGGTCGCGTATCGCAACAAGGAGTTCCCCGCCTTCACCGACGCCTGCTTCGGCGCCGACAGCTACGGCTTCCGCCGCGCCAAGAACGCCACTCCAAGCCGAGCGGTGAGCGCGGCGAACCCCGCGGATAAGAAGCCCGTTGTCGAGAAGAAACCCGACCCACCAAAACTCCCGCCCACTTCCGGCAAGGTCGACCTCGCCACCCTGAAGGGCACCATCGTCTTCAGCAGCGATCGCTCCGGCAGCATGAAAATCTGGACCATGCACGCCAGCGGCAAGAACGCCAAACAACTCACCAAGAGCGCGGGTGCCGACGCCGATCCGCGCTTCTCCCCCGATGGCAAACGCATCCTCTACACAACGCTGCGCGGCGGCTTCCCCGAAATCTGGCTGATGAACCGCGACGGCTCCGAGCCCAAACTCGTCACCAAGGGCTCGCAAGGAAGCTGGGCCCCCGACGGCAAGTCGATCGTCTTCATCAACGACAACCAGACCTTCGTCCGCGAACTGGCTACCGGCAAGGAACGTCTGGTCATCCCCAAGACCTGGGAGCGCTGCGGCGTCCCCTCGTTCAGTCCCGACGGCAAACGCGTCGCCGTCGCCAGCCGGCACCTCGGCGATATCCGCATCTTCCTCCTGGGCATCAATGACAAGGAGGGCAAGGAGACTGTCCAGCTCGAGACCGAGGAAGCCTGCTGCACGCCCGTCTGGTCGATGGACGGCAAGAAGATCCTCTACCAGACCGTCAACGGCCACATCCACGAAGTCGGCATCGACGGCAAATCCCCCGATCAACTCACCTTCGGTGCCGACATCCAGCATGACGCCCGCTATTCGCCTGACGGCACGATGATTATTTTCTGCCGAGCGCCGAATGCGGACGGCCCCTGGCAAATCTGCGTGCAGCGCGTCAACGGCGACGAGGAGTTCGTGGCGATCACGAAGGAGGGCTCGAATCAGTTGCCAGACTGGCATGGGGAGGAATAGGCGAGAACCACGCCTGGCGCCAACCAACCAATACAATGAGATGAAGTACTTCACCCGGAGCGGCCATGAGCGAACCAACCAGCAAACCCCGGGTGTATGTTGAAACGACCGTTCCCAGCTTTTATCACGAAGATCGCACGGAACCGGACATCGTGGCCCGACGGAACTGGACTCGGCAGTGGTGGGACGGCGCGGCCGACCGTTACCAACTGGTCACCAGCCCCGCAGTCCTTGAGGAGCTTGCCGGCGGCAATGCGGATCGCAGTGCTGAACGACTGCTCCTTGTTCGCAACCTGCCGCTCCTGAACATCGAGCCAGCGATCGCGGAAATCGTCCAGGCCTATCTGCAACACAAGGTCATGCCCGCCGACCCCGCCGGCGACGCACTCCATTTGGCTCTGGCGTCTTTTCACAAGTGCGATTTCCTGGTAACCTGGAACTGCCGGCATTTAGCCAACGCAAACAAATTCGGACACATCCGCAGGGTGAACGCTTTGCTGGGGCTTTTTTCGCCCGCATTGGTGACACCCTTGGAGCTACTTGGAGCAAGCAATGGAATCGAAACAGAACGATCCGGTGATTGACGAGGTTCGCGAAGTGCGCCATCGCATCTCGGAGAAGTTCGGCCACGACCCGGCACGACTGGTTGCCCATTACATCCAGATACAGGAGCAGTACCGGGATCGCCTGATTGGTGTGGCGAAGACTGCGGGAACCGCTGACCGGGTTGTTTCCGATGCAGAGGCATAAGGAAGATGGGCGGCGACCTCGTTGCGGGATTTGCGCAAGGAATTGGACTGAGCCGCTAGTTGATCGTCGGACCAGGGACGTGTGTGATCATTGTGTCCACCAAGGGAGTGATCGATGGCCAGGTTAACGGTGAAACAAATTCAAGACTTGGCGCGCTCCATCATCGCCAATACTCCGGGGGGAATTCGATACAGCGTTTTGGTGAAAAAGATCCACGCTGAAAATCTTGAGACCCAGAAGAATACGATTCATGGTTCGGTATGGAACTTGGCTACTCGTTTTCCGGCTGAAATCACGAAACCCAGTCGAAGTCTTTTCCTTTCAGCCACCGCCGCGAGTAGCCCTTCACGGGCAGCTGGCTTCGGCTTGCCCGGTTTTCGGCCACTGCTTATCATGTCGCGTTATGACGACCGCAGGGACGCTACCGTGCGCAGGATGCGCCAGGCTGGAACAACAGTTTAAGGAACTCCAAGCTCGGTTTGC
>SHZY01000161.1 GCA_009692065.1 Gemmataceae bacterium | reverse complement strand
CCGCTTTACGAAAGCATCGCTCTACCACTGAGCTAAGGCGGCCAACGTGGCGTAATCTTAGGACGGCGCGCACGTGCTGTCAATTCGACCTTCGCGCATACAAAAAGCCTCCCCGTAAGGAGGCTTCTTGGACGAATTCGGTTCGCGGTTGGCTGCTTGCTGCGGGCGAGCAGGGAAACGAAGTATCAGTTGCCGTCCTTGTCCTTCTTTTCCACATCTTTCTTTTCCTCGGCCTTCTTCTCTTCGGGGGGCGGTTGATTGACCGGGGCGGCACCGATGCGTTCTTGGCCGGCAAAGGGGACGCCGGGGCGGAAGTTCGAGGCCTCGTTGGCGAGAACGCTGCGGGCTTTGCGGTAGCCGACCACCGTCGCGAAGTTCTCAGCCGAGATCAGCAGCAAGCCGCGCTCGATGGCCTCGGCACGCAAGGCCTTGTTCGATTTGTTGATGGTCTCGTTGCGCTCGGCGTTTGGTTGCCCCTCCTTCGCCTTCGGCTCCTTGTCTTTGTCCTTGTCTTTCTCCTCGTCGGGCATTTTCGCGGCAGCGACGCGTAGGTCGTCGCCGCGGATGAGGTAGCGCGTCTTCGGCGTGATGCTGCCGCGCACTTGGCCATCGCGCAGATCGACGTAGGCGTCAACCTGGATGCCGTTGCGTTTGAGGATGTGCATGAAGTCTTCCACCTGGCGCATCTGCTCGGCGGGGTTGTCGGAGGGATCGCCGGTCAAGCTGACGTAGCCGGCGACGGCGACGCGGGTGCCCCAGAACAGGTTAAAGAGCAGATCGCCCTCGCGGAGCGGCGGGTCCGACTCGCGCAGTAGGCGATCGCGCAACAGGGTCAGCGGGATCTCGCGCCCCTCGGCATCGTAGACCGAGGTGATGCGGCAAAGCGACGTCGTGCTGTCAATCACCTTGATGACCTCGATGGTGCCGCGCATGCCTTTTTCCGCGCGGCCGGTCGGGCCGGTGCCGAAGACGTTGAAGGTGAGTTCGGGGACGACGCCGTGGGCGGAGCCGAGGTTGATGGAGACCTGGCGGAGATCGAGATCAACACGGACGACCTTGCCGACGGGGGTGTCCCAGAGCGGCTTGCCCGGGGTGAGATCGAGGACGAGGGGGAAGGCATCGCCGGCGGGGCGATTGCCGCCGAGGTTGCCGCCGCCCGCGCCGCCCGCGTTTTCCCGTAGAGCTTGTTCCAGCACGTTGACCTTGCGGGTAAGTTTCTTCGCTTCTTTCTCGGCGTCCTCCTTGGCAGCGAGGAGCTCCTGGTTCTTTTCCTCCAGCTTGTCTTTCAGCTTCGCATGCTCCTTGGTCAACTCTTTGAAGGCCTCGGTTTGGATCACCGCGGCTTTGTAAATCTTGTCGTTTTCGGCCTTGATCTGATTGGTGATGTCGGCCTGGAAGGCATCCTGCTTGTCGGTGTATTTCTTGGCGAGCGTTTCCATCCGCTTATTCTTGGCGACCTCGTCGGCGTAGTCTTTTTTGAAGCGGATGTTGTCGTCGAGGGCAAATTTGAGCTTCTCTTCAAGGCTCGACTTGAAGTCGATGCCGTTGGCGGCGGCCTCCAGCTTTTCGAGGATCTTGGCCCTGAGTTTACGGATGCCATCCTTGTCCTTTGGACCGTTGCCGAACTTGCCGAAGTCTTCCTTGAGGAACTCGTCGCGATCGAGGAGCATTCCTTCCTTGGCGGTCTTTTCTTCATCGTCCGCATTCAGTTGATCGCCGGTGGCCGCGACGCGCATTTCGTAGTACGCCAGCTTGTAAAGGAGCGCGTCGCGTTGCTTCAGCTCGGCGTCCTTGACGGCAGCGACCTGCTTGCGGCGCGCGTCGCCCTTCTCCTCGAACGACATGTAGTAAAGCGATCCCAAGACGATCGTGGCCAGGACGAAAAAAACCAGGAAGACGACGACAACGACGTTCGGGCTGGAGCTTGGTTCTTTTTTCTTCTTCTTGAGACCGGCCATGGGATCACCTCAAATACGCGACACTTGGTAAGGAAGGACATGCGTGAGAGCGCGGGCGCCCGGGGGCGTCGCTCATTCCATCCAGTTTAAACAGTTCCACAGTCCTGTCAAACGAATTACCCTGTAAAGGGTTGCGGGCTGCGGGAACCTTGCGGCGCGTAGCGGTTGTGAGGGTTGGGCGAGTTCCCTTCTTCGTTTAGCGCCCGCCGGCGTCTTGCGGGCGCTAAACGAAGAAGGGAATCGAATCTTGACGAAAAAGTACACATTACTAAGATGAGGGTAGAAGCCCCGGCGTGGAGGAATCGCATCATGAAGATCACGGCTCAGGAAGAATACGGCCTCCGCTGCGTCCTCCGGCTCGCAAAGGCCGAGAGCGGATCGATCACCTTACCGGAAGTCGCTGCTGCTGAAGGACTTTCGCTTCCGTACGTTGCCAAGCTGATGGCGGTCCTCAAGAACGCTGGGGTGCTGGAAAGTGCTCGCGGCCGATCGGGGGGCTATCGTCTAGCGCGGCCCGCGGACGAGATTGGCCTCGGCTCACTCCTCCTGACGCTCGGCGAACCGCTCTTCGAAGAACACGAATACTGTCAAAAACACGCCGGTACCGAAGCGCCGGGCGGCGTATGCATGAACCACGCGACGTGTACCCTCAAGTCGCTCTGGCAAACGCTGGAACACTGGCTGCGACGCACGCTCGATCAGATTACGCTCGCCGACCTGATCCGCCACGAAGGCCGCTTGCCGGAGTTGTTGCGTGAACGCCTCGCCGCCGCGGTCCTGGAAGATGAGCCGCAGTTGGTGTCGTTGAATCTGATGAAATAGTATCTTGCCGCTTGCGGCGAGGAGGATTTTATGACCACCGCAACCCAAACCATCGAGCAGTTCGCCAGCAAGGAATACGAGTGGGGCTTCACGTCCGACATCGAAGCCGATGCGCTGCCGAAGGGGCTCAATGAAGACATTGTGCGGCGCATCTCCGCATTCAAGAAGGAACCCGCCTGGCTGCTCGACTGGCGGCTCAAGGCGTATCGCCACTGGACCACCATGGAAGAACCGCGCTGGTGGCCCAACGTCTCGTTCCCGCCGGTCGATTACCAGAACATGATCTACTACTCGGCGCCGAAGCCGAAGAAGCAGCTCACCAGCCTCGATGAAGTCGATCCGGAAATGCTCAAGACCTTCGAGAAGCTCGGCATCTCCCTCGACGAGCAAAAACGGCTCACCGGCGTCGCGGTCGATGCGGTGTTCGACAGCGTCTCGGTCGCGACCACGTTCAAGGGCAAGCTCGCGGAGATGGGGGTCATCTTCTGCTCGTTCAGCGAAGCGGTGCACAATCACCCGGACATCGTCAAGAAGTATCTCGGCTCCGTGGTCCCGTACACCGACAACTATTTCGCGACACTGAACTCGGCCGTCTTCAGCGACGGCTCCTTCGCGTACATCCCCAAGGGCGTGCGCTGCCCGATGGAGCTGTCCACCTACTTCCGCATCAACGCCAAGGAGACGGGACAGTTCGAGCGCACGTTGATCGTCTGCGAGGAAGCGGCCTACGTCAGCTATCTCGAAGGCTGCACCGCCCCGATTCGCGATGAGAACCAACTGCACGCTGCGGTCGTTGAGCTGGTTGCAGTCGGCGAAGGCTCGCAGATCAAGTACTCGACCGTGCAGAACTGGTACCCCGGCGACAAGGACGGCAAGGGCGGCATCTACAACTTCGTCACCAAGCGAGGCGCTTGCCGCGGACGCAATAGCAAGATCTCGTGGACGCAGGTCGAGACGGGCTCCGCGATCACGTGGAAATACCCGAGCTGCATCCTGATCGGCGAAGGTTCCGTCGGCGAGTTCTACTCCGTCGCGCTGACCAATCACAAGCAGCAAGCTGACACCGGCACGAAGATGATCCACGTCGGCAAGAACACCAAGAGCACCATCGTCAGCAAGGGCATCTCCGCCGGCCGGGGGCAAAACACCTACCGCGGTCAGGTCAAGGTGCTCAAAGGCGCTGAGAACTCGCGCAACTACAGCCAGTGCGATTCGCTCTTGTTGGGCGACAAGTGCGGCGCCCACACGTTCCCCTACATCGAGGTGAAGAACACCAGCTCCGTCGTCGAGCACGAAGCTTCCACATCGAAGATCGGCGAGGACCAGATCTTTTACTGCAAGCAGCGCGGCCTTAGCGCGGAGAACGCCGTCAGCATGATCGTCAACGGCTTCTGCAAGGAAGTCTTCCGCGAGCTGCCGATGGAGTTCGCCGTCGAGGCGCAGAAGCTCTTGGGCGTGAGTCTGGAGGGGAGCGTGGGTTAATAGGCTGCGAGGTGGCTCCATGAGCAGAATCCACAGATGGTTGTGTCTCAGCGCTGGAACCGTCTTGGGAGGCGTGTTCGGATACATTTTGATCTTGCTGGCCAACCTGACAGGAGTCCGAACGGAGGAAGACACCGCAACATGGATGGCGGTGATTTGCGCGATCAATGGCGCCATGGTGACTGCATTCGGCTGGAAGTATTGGGTCGCCTTGACCAATGACGCAGCCGACCTCCTCCACGACCAGGACCCAAAGGAAAAGCCCGCGGCCGATACGGAAAAATAATTCTGAATGCGGAGGAGATATGTCCACGATTACTGCTGATCCAAACATGTTGGCGATCTTGAGCCAGGTGAAAGTAGCCACGGAAATTCGTGATGCCAATGGCAACGTGGTCGGAACCTTTACGCCCAAGGGAAAGACCGACGAGGAGATCAAGAAGCTATTCGACCTGGACAAGGCACGCCAAAAATTGGCGACCGAAAAGGCGCGGCCGTTTCGCGAGATGATCGACAATCTCGCGGAGAAAAAAGGATGAAGTTCACCGTGGTTGCACTTGAATCCGTGGATGCAACGCTCGCCACCCTCTACTACGAGGCGGCCGATCCTCAGACGATTACGGATGCCGCAAATTGGATGGAGCGCGAACTCAAGACCGATCCGCTGACCAAAGTGAGCCCAATTGACAACCTGTATTATTTGCGACGTGATTCGCTTGTTGCGCTTTGCGAAATCAGTGTGCCAGACCGGATTGTAAAGATCGTCGAGATTCACCGCATCGACGAATGATGATCACAACGAAACCGATATGCTAACCATCCACAACCTGCACGCCAAAGTCGTCGGCAAGGACATCCTGCGCGGCATCAACCTCGATGTCAAACCGGGCGAAGTTCATGCCATCATGGGGCCCAACGGCTCCGGCAAGAGCACCCTCGCTGGTGTCCTGACCGGCAAGGAAGCCTTCGAGGTCACCGAAGGCGAAGTTCTGTTCGAAGGCAAGAACCTGCTCGACATGGATCCCGAGGAACGCGCCGGCGAGGGCGTCTTCCTCGCCTTCCAGTATCCCGTCGAGATCCCCGGCGTCACCAACAACTACTTTTTGCGCGCGTCGCTCAATGCCGTGCGCAAGTATCGCGGCCAGACCGAACTCGATGCGGCGGCGTTCCTCAAGATCGTCAAAGAGAAGATCAAGATTCTGCAAATGCCGGAGGATTTGCTCAAACGCTCCGTCAACGAGGGCTTCTCCGGCGGCGAAAAGAAGCGCAACGAGATCTTCCAGATGGCGGTGTTGGAGCCGAAGCTGTGTATCCTCGACGAGACCGACTCCGGCCTCGACATTGATGCGATGAAAGCGGTCGCCGACGGGGTCAACGCGCTGCGCTCGAAGGACCGCGCCATGATCGTCATCACGCACTACCAGCGGCTGCTCGATCACATTGTGCCGGATTTCGTGCATGTGCTGTCGGAAGGCCGCATCGTCAAGACCGGCGGCAAAGAGCTGGCGCTGGAGTTGGAGCAGCACGGCTACGACCCGATCAAGGCGGGCATGGCAGGAATTGCAGATTGAAGATTGCAGATTGAAAACCACGGAAGCCCGCAGGTGAGCGCAGCGAACCTGTGGGATCGATGGCGCGAAACCATGGATAAGACCACCTTCACCAACCTGTTCACCCCTTTCGACCGCGACAACGCGGCGCCGAAATATCGCGCCCTGCGCCAGTCGGGCCGCGAACGACTCGGATCGTTGGCGTGGCCGACGACGCGCTGCGAGGATTGGCGTTTCACGAGCGTCGCGCCAATTGTGGAAACGACCTTCGCGCTACCCGTGAAGTGTGACGACTTGAAATTGCCCGCGGCGACCAACACGCTGCGGCTGGTCTTCGTCAACGGCCGATTTGCAAAAGCGTTGTCGGCGCCGATTGCAGCGGGTCTCCAGGTTGGATCTCTCGCTGACGCCGGGGCGAATGTTGCCTTGCTCGCGCAAATTGCAGCGGACAAAGACAACGCCTTCACGGCGATGAACACGAGCTTCCTATGCGATGGCGCCTATGTGGTGATTTCCGACGGCCAGGTTGTCGAACAGCCCATCGAAATCGTTTATCTCTCGCGGTCAACCGACAAGCCCATTGTCTCGCACCCGCGCACGCTGATCGTCGTCGGCAAGAACGCCCAGGCCACCGTGGTCGAGCGCTACCAAGGCGATGGAGCCTATTTCACGAACGCCGTCACCGAGATCTCGCTCGCAGAAGGCGCCGTCCTCGATCACGTCAAGCTGCAACAGGAAAGCTTGCAGGCGTACCACATCGCCAACACGCAGATCGTGCAAGGAGCGCGCAGTACGTTCACGAGCCATTATCTGTCGCTGGGCGGCGCTTTGGTGCGGAACGAAGTCCGTGTCCGCTTCGACGGCGAGCATGCCGAATCCACCGTCAATGGCCTCTACCTTGCGAGCGGCAAGCAGCACATGGACAACTTCACGGTCATCGATCACGCCCAGCCGAACTGTGCAAGCCATGAGCTTTACAAGGGCATCCTCGACGAGCGCGCCCACGGCGTCTTCAACGGCAAGATCTTCGTGCGCAAGGACGCCCAGAAGACCGATGCCAAGCAGACGAACAAGGTGCTGCTGCTTTCGGATGACGCGACCATCAACACGAAGCCGCAGCTTGAGATCTTTGCGGACGACGTGAAATGCACCCACGGCGCGACGATCGGGCAGCTTGATGCGACGCAACTGTTCTACCTGCAATCGCGTGGCATCCCGCTCGACGCCGCCCGGCGTTTGTTGACGTTTGCGTTTGCGAATGACGTCGTCAACCGCGTGAAGATCGAGGCGATTCGCGCCGAGTTGGAGGAGCGCATTGTGCGCTAGCCGCTTGCGGCGTAGCACGCGCCTGCTACGCCGCGAGCGGCGGAATCGGGAACGATTGAAATGAACGCGACGAGTATCACCCTACCAAAAATGAAACCCGCGTCGTTCGACGTCGAGCGCATCCGCGGCGACTTCCCGATCTTGCATCAGCAAGTCCATGGCAAGCCGCTCGTGTATCTCGACAACGCCGCGTCGGCGCAGAAGCCGCGCGCTGTCATCGACGCCATCAAGCACTATTACGAAAACGATCACGCCAACATCCATCGCGGCGTGCATGCCCTGAGTGAACGCGCGACGGCCCTTTACGACGAAGCCCGCATCAAGGTGCAGAAGTTTATCGGCGCCCCGTGCCTGCGTGAATTGATTTTCACGCGCGGCGCCACCGAGGCGATCAATCTCGTCGCGCAGACCTTTGGCCGAGTGCATGTGCACGCGGGCGATGAGGTCATCCTGACCGCCCTCGAACATCACAGCAACATCGTCCCCTGGCAAGTGCTGTGCTGGGAGAAGCACGCCCATCTGCGCGTCGTCCCGGTCACCGATGCGGGCGAATTGCGGCTCGACGAGCTGGAGAAGATGATCAACCCCGCCACCAAGATCATCGCAGTGGCTCACGTTTCCAATGCGCTCGGCACCGTCAATCCGATCCAGAAGATCATCGACCTGGCCCACAAGCACGGCGTCTACGTTCTCATCGATGGCGCCCAGGCGACGCCGCACCTCGCCGTCGATGTGCGCGAGCTGGATTGCGATTTCTACGTCTTCTCCGGGCACAAGGTTTATGGGCCGACCGGCATCGGCGCGCTCTACGGCAAGCCGCAGCATCTGGAATTGATGCCGCCTTATCAGACCGGCGGCGACATGATCAGCTACGTCAGCTTCGCGAAGACGACATGGAACGAGCTGCCCTACAAGTTTGAAGCCGGCACGCCGAACATCGCCGGCGCGATTGGATTGGCGGCAGCAGTCGATTACATCGACGCGATCGGCAAGGACATGATTGCCGCCCACGAGCACAAGCTGCTCGAATACGCCACCGAGCGTGTCGCGGCGATTCCCGGCGTGCGCATCATCGGCACGGCCAAGGAGAAAGCCAGCGTGCTCTCGTTTATCGTCAACGACCCGCCGATGTCGGCACTTGACGTCGGCACCCGGCTCGATCTGGATGGCGTGGCGATCCGCACCGGGCATCACTGCTGCCAGCCGCTCATGGAACGCTTCGGCATCGCCGGCACCGCGCGGGCGTCCTTTGCCATGTACAACACGATCGAAGAAGTGGACGTGCTGGCCGACACCCTTGAGAAGATCGTCGCCAGCGCCAGACCGCGCGTGGTTGTCTCGACAAACGGGCAACCGATCTACCCGGAGCCCGTGGCAGATAACCCGCAGCAAGCCGCCGACGAGATCGCCGAGTTCTTTGATGCCGTCGACGACTGGGCGGAGAAGTACCAGTACCTGATCGACATCGGCGGCAAGCTGGCGCCGATGCCGGAGGTCTTGAAGACCGAGCCCAACCGCGTCAAGCGCTGTCAGAGCACGGTGTTCATGCACGCCCGCACGAGGCCCGGTACGGCGGACGTGATCGAATTCCTCGCCGACTCGGACGCCGACATCGTGCGCGGCGAGCTGGCACTTCTGCAAAAGCTCTATTGCGGCCAGCGGGCGGCTGAAATCCTGGCGTTCGACATTCAGGGCTTCATGGAACGCATCGGCCTGGAGCGCAACCTGAGCCCGGGGCGGCGCACCGGGCTGTCGGAGATGATTGCGCGGGTGAAGCACTATGCGGGCCAGGTTGCCCAAAAGAGTTCAAAATGAATCAACGTCATCCACTTCCGGTCGAAGGCGAACTTCCTGCGGCGCCCGTGCCGCCCTCCGAACCGCCCCCCGCGCGGATGCCACTCGCGCAGCCGCTGACAGATGCCGAGATCGAGGCGCTCCAGCAGCGTATCGTCGAGGCGCTTTACAAGTGCTTCGATCCGGAGATTCCGGTCAACATCTACGAGCTTGGTTTGATTTACGAGATCGTGATCGCGCCCACCGGCGCGGTGGACGTCAAGATGACGCTGACCTCGCCCGGTTGCCCCGTCGCAGGAACGTTGCCAGGCGACGTGCAGCGTAGGGTAATGGCCGTGGAACCGGTGACGGCGGCAAAAGTGGACGTTGTCTGGGACCCGCCCTGGACGCCGGCGCGCATGTCGGAGGCGGCCAAGCTGCAACTGGGGATTGACGATTATTGACCGTGGCCGCTCAGACCGCCGGCGGCGCCGATTGGTCGCAACGCAGCAAGTACGTCTCGACCTGAATCCCCGCGACCACGCCGCAGAGCACATGTCCCGCGTACCATCCGAAGATTGCCAAGAACGATTCAAAAAACGACGGTCCCCCGTGCGGCATCGCGCTTGCCATGAGGGCAAGCACCGCTCCGCCAAGGAGGAATGGCACGCCGGCGATCGCCCACACGATGCCCCCCACTAACATCCCTCGTGGCCAGCTCGAAGCGCCGCGCAACCCGCGGATCTCGCCGTAGGCCAAGCCAAGGAGCGCCTGTATCAAATACAGAGGCCAAACGTTGAACACGTTGGTGAACGCCGTGATGACGAGCGCGTCGAGATTGGTATTGTCGTAGCGAAACGGGCCGAAGATTGCGGCGAGGATTATGCTCAGTACGACCGGACCCAGGATGCCCCATAGCCCGCTGCGAATGACTTGGCGAACGGAGGCCATGCAAGACTCCCCGACTCAAACCAACTCCGCGACTTTCTCGCGATCATCGAGCAAATAGTGCGGCCGGCCCTGATGGTCGTTGACGGTCCTCACCGGGTCGATGCCGAGCACGTAGTAAAGTGTCGCGAGGACGTTCTGCGGCGTGTAAGCTCGGCCGCGCGGGTTCTCGCCGCGGGCGTCGGTGGCGCCAATCACCTGGCCCATGCGCAGGCCGCCGCCGGCCATGAGCGCGAAGCCCGATTGCGGCCAATGATCGCGCCCGCCGACGGTGCCGCGCTGGGCGCCGATTCTCGGAGTGCGGCCCATCTCGCCCCAGATGACGACGGCCACATCCTGATCGAGCCCGCGCTGGTGCAAATCCGTCAAGAGCGCGTAGATCGAACGATCGTACGCCGGCAAGATGGCGCTCAAGCAGGGGAAGACGTGATCGTGGTGGTCCCACTGGCCATTGCAATCGCGATCTCGCGGCACATTGTAATTCTGCGGCGTCAGCGTGACGACCGGCACCCCGGCCTCAACGAGGCGACGCGCCAGGAGATAGTCCGTTCCCCGGCCATAGAGATCGCGGACATTTTGCGGCTCGCGCGTGACATCGAAGGCGTCGCGGGCGCGGTTGCTGGTGATCATCTCCATTGCTTGTTCGGTGAACGCGTCCATGCCTTGTAAACTGCCGCGGCCGCCGTCGAGATCGCGGCGCAGCGTGTCGAAGGTACCCAATAAGCTGCGGCGATCGCCGACTTGCTCGCGCGTGACGCCATTGACGAGTCCGAGGTTGGCGGCACGCGAGCCGGGTTGATACGTCTCATACGCCTTGCCGAGGAAGCCGGGGCTCGGAACGTGGTTGCCGTCCCCCATCGAGACAAACGGGGGCAGTGAATCGATGACGCCCGCATCGCGGCGCAGCTTGCTGACGATCGAGCCGATCGACGGCCGATTGCCGGTGAGCTGCCCGGTGTAAAGCTCGGGCGAGGTGTGCCCTTGCTGGCGGAAGCGCATGTTGCGGATGATGGCGAACTTGTCGGCGATGCGCGCCTGCATCGGCAGGTGCTCGCAGATGTCCATGCCGGGCACGTTGGTGTGAATCGGCCGAAACTCGCCGCGGTATTCGACCGGCGCGTCCGGCTTCATGTCATACATGTCCATGTGGCTCGGGCCGCCGTTGAGATAGACCATGATGACCGATTTGCGCGGCGTCGGCGCGAAGGCTTGTGCTCGGGCCCGGAGCACGTCGGCGAACGTCAACCCGCCGACGCCGAGGGCGCCGACCTTGAGCAGATCGCGGCGCGACAGGCCGTCGCAAAGGCGGTGATTGGAGCCGAGAATCGAAAGCATAATACCCCCCTTCGCCGCTTTGCGTTTAGCGCTCGCAGGTGCGGTGTGAACGCTAAACGCAGAACGGGTTACGCAAACAGATTCAATACCGGCTGCCCCGCACTCGCCGACCGCGTAAAACCATCGGGCGAGAGCCGCGTCTCCGGCGGAATGCCAAGAGCATGGAACAACGTCGCACCGAAGGCCTCGGGCCGAACGGCAGCGTCGCGCACATAGGCGCCTTGCCGATCCGACGAGCCGTGGACGTAGCCGCCGCGGATGCCGGCGCCGGCGAGCATCGCCGAGTAGCAGGCGGGCCAGTGATCGCGCCCGGCATTGCTGATGCGCGGGGTGCGGCCAAACTCGCCGACCATCACGACTAGCGTGTCGTCCAAGATGCCGCGCACGTGCAAATCTTCAAGGAGCGCGGACACGCCTTGATCGACGTTGGGCAGTGCCCAGCCGAGGCCGAAGGCACCGTTGCCGAAGATGCTGCCGAGACCCGCGCCGTTGCCGTGCATGTCCCAGGTTTGCACATTGCGGAAGGTTTCGCCGCGCGGCAACCCGGCCCAGGCGGTGACGCTGACGAGGCGGACGCCGGATTCGATCAAGCGACGCGCCATGAGCAAGTTCTGCCCGAGGGCATGTCGGCCGTAGCGATCGCGGGTGCCGCGGGTTTCGTGATCGAGATCGAAGGCGCGGCGTGCTTCGGGGCCGGTGAGGAGATCGACGGCGCGTTCCTGGAACATTTGCATGCTCGCCTGCGAAGCACCCTCACCCCCAGCCCCTCTCCCGGAGGGAGAGGGGAGTTGACTGATCAGTTGCAAGCGTTGGCGCATACGCTCGTGCGAGACGTCGGCGTGCGTGTCGAAGGCGCGGACGCGGAAGTTTGGTTCGGCCGGGTTGTCCATGTCGTTGCCGACGCGCAACGGACTGTAGGACGCGCCGAGGAACCCGCCGTTGAGGTAGCGCGGCTGCACGTCGCCGGCCAGGTTTTGCAGCCAGACGTAGGACGGCATGTTGGCGGTCGAGGGCCGAACTTTCGCGACGACCGAGCCGAAGTAGGGCGTCTCCACCGTCGGCGCGGAATGCCCGGTCATGCAGATATGCATGCCGCCGTCGTGCCCGCCGTTGCCATGCGTCATCGAGCGAATGATGGTGTAGCGGTCGGCCATGCTCGCAAGCTTCGGGAAAAGCTCGCCGACCTGAATGCCGGGGACGTTGGTTGCGATGGGTCGATACGGCCCGCGGATGTCGTCGGACGCGTCGGGCTTGAGGTCCCAGCTATCGTGATGGCTGGCGCCGCCGTACTGGACGATGAAGATGCACGATTTCTGTCCATTTCGCGGCGCGCTGGCCTGGAGCATTCGCGGCAAGGTCAGGCCGAGCATACCGACGCCGCCGATTTGCAGCATCTGGCGGCGCGAGATTTTGGTCTTCATGCAGATTCCCCCCTGTTGTAATCGGCTTGCCTATTCCAATGCTTTAATCCTAGCAGCCCGTTGAAAAACGCCTCTTGACAGGCATGGTATGCTGTTGCCCAGATGTTGGGGATATCAACGTACCCTAGCCCTTGAACAAGCGAACTTTCCGGTGGTCGGCGAGAAAAAAAGCGGAAAGTACTCGAAACTCCTGGATTTCTGCAGCGTCTGAAGAAGTAACCAATCTTTCTCAGGCTGCCAGAAAAAGGAGTTTCGAGTGAACATTAAGATACGACGAA
>SHZY01000160.1 GCA_009692065.1 Gemmataceae bacterium | reverse complement strand
GAATTGGCACTGCCAAGAGCCTGCAAGGCCTCGCTGGCCTTTTTTGGTCTCTCTATTTTGCCACCGAGATGCTTTGGAGTCGAACCTGCGGCCGTCGGTCGCGCCGAAGTGAAAATGTTCCGACGACCGACCTTTGGACCGTCGCCGTCTCGCTCGACGTGATCGATGCCGAAATATCGACTTAATCAACGGGCTGCTAGCTCAGAAAGGTCAAAATCGTGGATGGACAATCATCACCGCGACCACGGTCCATGATGATATCATAACATCGCTGAAGGCTCGAGGCTTCGCTCCTTGGCGTACCAATAAATTGCCGCAATTCGAGCATGGTGCGGCGGAGCAGCAGCAATGGCAGCGTCTTTCGGATTGGACGCACGCGTCGATTATTTCTTTCACCAACGATAAAGAGCGTCTCGGCGTTACCTGCCGACCCCCACAAAAGCCGTTGGAAAGGTAATATCTATTCCGGGAAAAAGGTGGCAGGATCAGGACCCTTTATGCTAGCGCCTTTTTAGGATCGTTTGGGCAACTTGGCTTTGCGGTCGACGACGACGAGCTCGTTCGGCCTGAAAGGAAGGCCCGTGGTCGGCTTGATTGAGTTGGCACCCGAGCCGATTCCCGTTGGTCACCTCATCCGCGACAAGAAGGCATTGGTGCGGCCAATGCCCAAAAAAAAAATGACAAGAGGTGAATGCGACAGAAGTGATCGGTCCGGTTCTGGCCGTCGGGCGGATGGCTTATTTGGCGTCCAATCACTCCAGCCGAAACTCATCATGAATTCGCCCAAGCTGTCGTTCCACGACGACCATCTGCTCGTAGAAGACGGTCACGGCTCGTTCCTTCACTTCGGAAGAGGTGCCGGACATGCCGGCGATTTGGCACATGAAGTGGATGTAGTCGTCAATGCGTTTGCGCATGGCATCGATGCGGTGCAGGCGTTCTTCCATGGTCAACGGGTGGTTCGAGGGAGGACTTGGCGCATTCTTCGCGACGGCTGGCGCGGCGGCCCGTGATGAGGCTTTTGCTTTGGTGGCCATGGAAGTCGTGCGCCTCAGGGGTCGATGAAGGTCGGCGGGCAGAGGGGGCCGATTGAAGAGTGCAGTTCTTACTGCACTTTTCAATCAGCAAGTTGCAATCTCACCAGTACGACGGCCCGGTCCGGACCTTCGTGGTCTTGCCTTTACGGATGTTGTTCTTCTTGCGCATCTCGGCACGCCGCCGTTCCTCGCAAGGCTTTTCGTAGTTCTTGCGTTTGCGCAGCTCTTTCGTGAGGCCGCTGCGCTCCAGCAACTTCTTGAAGCGGCGCAGAGCCGCACCGATGGGTTCACGGTCGTGGACCCGCATTCGTAAGGACATACGCTCTCCTTCAAATGACATGCTGTCTAGCCGGCGAGCTTGCTCGCCGGCTAAACAACCTTTATGTTTTAGTAGCGCCGGCCACCACCACCGCCGCCGTAACCGCCGCGACCACCGCCGCCGCCGCCGCCGCGACCGCCGCCTTCGGTCTTCGGCCTGGCTTCATTCACGGTCAAAGCGCGGCCGTTGAACTCTTTACCGTTGAGCGCGGTAATGGCTGCCTGAGCCTCCTGGTCGCTCCCCATTTCCACGAAGCCAAACCCCTTGGAGCGGCCGGTGTCGCGGTCCATGATGACCTGCGCCGACTCCACCGTCCCGTGGGAGGCGAACATCGTCGAGAGGTCACTGTCGGAAACCTCGTAGCTCAGGTTGCCGACATACAGCTTCTTACCCATTTGCGAACTCCTAAAAAAAGAAACACTCAGAAACGAAAAAGATCCTTATTCCTGTACTTCCAGCCGCTTCACCAACGAGTGAATATGGGCAGTCGTGAAGGCGACTTGGGCATCGGGCCCCATTTTTCTCAAGGCGGCCGAACTTGGCCTCTTGGCCAGCTTGCCGCGGAATGCCGAACCGCGGACGCTGGTGATCCGGACCAGCAGCGTCTCGAACGATGTCGTCCCGGTCAGGAAGGTCAGCCTGACCAAGTCGCCCACCTTGAGCGCGCGAATCTCGACGCGAAGTTCAACATCATCAATGCCTTCCTGGCGGCGTATTTCCTCGATGTTCTCGAGTTCGATCGCGACGCTCTTCGGTGTCATGATGGATCCTTGTGCCGCCGCGCCGATTAATACTTCCGCGTGATCTTCGGCGTGGAGGCGACGATCTTGCCCTCGCCATCCACCACCAGGAAATAACTATGGGCGACCGTCGCGCAAGCCGCATCGACGCCGACGAAGATATTCACGCGATAACGATCCTCCCACAACTTTCGCACCTGAACCCGGAGCAAGCCACTCGGCTGGCCCAGCTGATGCATTACCTGTTCGCCGACGATACCGTTCATCTGCGGATGCACCGGCTTGTCGTGATCCGGGTGCTTCTCTTCCTGCTTTTGTGCTGCCATGATTTTTTCCACGCGTGGTGGCGGGAATCCCTTGGTAATTCCTCTCGTTCCCAAGCTCCAGCTTGGGAACGCGGCCGGGCTTACTCCCATACTGCTCGCCCGTCCACGCGGCTGCCACGGTGGAAAACTCGGCCGTTAACACGCATATTCTTGTGAAAAGGAAAAGCGGCTTAGGTCGGCATCACCGTGCATACAAGGACGATATAGCGTCCTGCTCCGCACGCTTGATGTCCGCCAGATCCGAACGAAAAGGTTCTGGGAAAGAGGTAGGCATCAGCTATGTAGAGGACAAGAGCATTGTAGCGATGGCGCGGCTCCTTGGCCAGCCCACGCGAAATATCCGCAAAAGTATAGGGGCGGGAGGCTTGGCCGAGATGGAGCCAGCGGCGATTTTCGTCAAGGTAGCCGAGATAGCGATTGACGCGGCTCGGGCCGCACTGTTACCGTGGAGTAGGGTATTGATGCCTGCACTTCCCCTCTTGCAACAAGGATCGTCCAGCATATTCAAAACCTTTCGCGGCTGGCAAGGTAAAATAAAGTATTGGGGGGGCTGTGCAAGCCCATCGTGAAACGGCCGAAACGGCGTGCTCTCTTCGTTGAAGTTCTGGAGGACCGCACCGTGCCGACGATCATGGCGATGCCGGATTCCTACAGCGTGTTTCACGATCACGTCCTGATCGGCTGAAGCGTTGTAACCAACGATATGCTGATGATGAATCCGGAGCCGCTGAGCGCGAGCAAGGTATCCGACCTTCGGCCCGACCAAACTGAAACCTGTGAACGTGGAAGTCCGCGCCAAACACTGCTGGAATACCTGCCGCTGATCCGCGTCGAAGAGAAAAAGGAGCGAAAAAAAAGGGTCCTAACACCTTTTCTCTTCTCCTCGTCAAAGGTGAGATCGGCGGCGAAGTTGGCAGCGGGATTGCCGATGTACCACTCCATCTTGGTGCCGTTGATGACCATGCTCTGCCGCTTGCTGACGATGGCGGGCACCAGGCCTCCCCTCTCCTCGAGACGCACCACCTGCCACTTGCCGTCAAGCTTCGTGGCCGATTTCGCGTCATCCTGATTTGCGACGACCATGGCGCCGAGCACCATGGTCAGGACCAGACTGCCGATACCGATGGATTTCATGACAGACTCCCCGTAAAGAAATGGGCGCCCCCGTAAATCGCTGCCAATTCCCATGGCTTGGAACGGCTGCGATTCTCGCACTCGATCTGGGCGAATTCAAGGGGGTAGTTTGTTTTTTCAACCGCGACGACGATCGCAGCGATGACGACGTGCAAAACGAAACGCCAAGGTCGATGGGGATGATGCGTTCCTTGAGCTTACAAGAGGTATAAAATCGTTCGGCGGCACCCGCAGAGTTACTCCGTGCGGAATGGCTTGCCAGCCTCGTAGAGTTTCAGTGTCGCCTGCATGGTTTTCCGTTGTTCATTCGCGGTGGGACCGAGTAATTCGATCCCTTTCCTTTGCATCTTGACTGCCTCATCGAATTGCCCGGCCTCCGCATAGGCGGCTGCAAGTATACCCAGGCTTCCAGGGCTCTGCCCTCTCGACTTCTCATGTGCCATGGTGGCGTACTTTACCGCCTTCTTGCCGTCACGGTATTTGCGGTCAGGGCACGTCGCCAATTGCCAGGCCCAATATTCGAGGATGTTGGCATTGTCGGGGTTGCGCTCGAGCGCCACGGCAAAGTCGTCCTGGGCCTTGCCAAACTCTTTCAGCCCATGGTACGCCTGGCCCCGCCGGAAAATCACCATCTCCACTTTCGGGTCGAGTAGCAGAGCCTCCGTGTAATCGGCAACTGCCTTGGCGTAGTCGCTCTTGTACCACTGGTACGCGCGGCCCCGGTAATGATGCGCCCTCGCTAGGCAGTCCTCCTTCCCGTTCCCGTTTCTGGAGAAGTCGGTATCGCCGCTGATCACCTCCGAGTAATCGGCTATCGCCTTGTCGTACTCGCGCAGGGATTCGTAATAGAGAGCGCGGTTGAATCGAAAAGAAAACCGTTTGGGCTCGATGTCGAGGGCCTTGGTCAGGTCGGCGACCGCTTTCGCGTAAGCCGCTTTGTCCAAAGACGGCTGTTGGTAGTACAACGAACTGCGACTGAAGTAAGCATCGACGAACTTTGGATCAAGCTCGATCGCCTTGGATAAATCGGCCACGGCTTCGGCATAGCGTTTGTTGTTCTCGTGTTTGCCGGCGCGCTCATAATAGCCGCGGGCCGTGGTTGGCTCGTCTGCTGCGGCAACCATCGCCACATAGGCCATCAAGCAGAATGACGCCCCAACAAGCATCAGGAGATTGCGCATAGTGAAGCCCTCCTCAATGAGCCGCCGAACTTGCAAATCGGTTGAATCGGCTCGATTGTAACAGGGGAGGATTTGGTCGTCAAAACAAATCCAGAATCCGGTTGAGGCGACGTGAGTGCGCCCGTCGATTCCAGCCGTCCTGATCCCGAGTAGTTCTGCTTTGTCAAGGTCGGTTGTGCCTGATTCGCCGTTCCAACCTTGGCCACGGCGTGCCCATAGCTTGGGCGAATTGGGCCGCACCGCTTTCCCTTAGCCCCCCCGGAAATGAGCAGGCGGGGTCAAATTGGCTAAAAAATCCTGCGTTTTTGGCGATTTCTAGGTGATTCGGCCTATTCACTGGCCGATGATCACCTGCCCTTGAGGGGATCGTCAATCAAGAACTAGCAAGCAACTCCGTGATCGGCCGCCCCTGATGCACAATGGCGTTGGGCCGGCCGGAGAAGTCGGGGATGGTGACGCGTTCGAAGTCGATGCCGAGGTGTTGATAGATGGTCGCCAGGAAATCGTGCGGGCCAACGCGGCGGGAGACCACATCCTCGCCGCGGCGGTCGGTGCTGCCGATCACCTGGCCCGTGCTCATGCCGCCGCCGGCCCAGAGCATGGAGTTGGCGCGGGGCCAATGATCGCGGCCGGGCTGCACGGTTCCCGCTGCGGCGCTTGCCACGCCGCCGCCGCTGCTCGGTTCGTAAGAGATGCGTGGCGTGCGGCCAAACTCGCCGGTGACGATCACCAGGACTCGGCGATCGAGGCCACGCGCGTAGATGTCTTCGACGAGCGCGGTCACCGCCTGGTCGAACGTCGGCAGGCGGAACTGCAACGCCTCGAAGACGTGCTGGTTGACGGCATGGTCGTCCCAGTTTTGCACGCGGCCGCATGGAGGTCCATCGAAGGTGGTCGTGACGATCTCCACGCCCGCCTCCACAAGGCGCCGGGCCATCAAGCACTGCTGCCCCCACTGATTTCGGCCATAGCGATCGCGCACGTGGCCCGGCTCACGATTGAGGTCAAATGCCGTCGCCGCCCCGGGACTGGTGAGAAGGTTGAGCGCCTGCGATTCAAAGCGGTCCATCGCCTGCATCACGCCGGAGCGGTCCATCTCACGGCGGAAAGTATCAAACGTCCGTTGCAGATTGACGCGTTCGCGCAACTGCACGGCCTGGCGAGGATCATCGAGCCCGACATTGGGCACCCGGAAGTTCGGGGCGCTCGGATCGCCACTTACTGCGAACGGAGCGTACGACGCGCCGAGATAGCCTGGCCCGGCGATGGTGAAGTTGTCGTAGTTGACAATCGGGTTGACACCGACGTAATTCGGCATGGTGCGATGCACATCGGAACGCAGGTAGTGGGCCACCGTCATGAAGTCGGGGTAGACGGGCCGCAGCTTGTCCTGCGGGTCAGGGTCGCCAGCCAGCAATTGCAGCGACCCCGCCGGATGCCCGCCGCCAAGATGCGCCATCGAACGCAACAAATTGAACTTGTCCGCGATCGCCGCGTGGCGTGGCAACAATTCGCTGAGCCGCATTCCAGGGGCCCGCGTGTCGATAGGTGTGAATGGGCCACGGTATTCGGACGGGGCGTCCGGCTTCGGATCGTAAGTGTCGAGGTGGCTCATGCCGCCGCGCAGCCAGACCAGGATGACAGATGTGCGCTCCTGCGTGTTCGGCCGCTCGGTTTGCGCTTGCAGCCGATACAGATTCGGCAACGACAGTCTCGCGACGGCGGTAAGACCGGCTTGCAGGAATTGGCGGCGGCCTGGGCTGCGTGGGTTCGGCATGCGGGGCCTCGGTTCTTTCAATGGCACTCACAGGACGGGGCCAGTATACCAGAAATGCAGGTGTTGAGGAAGACACTATCTGGCGGATGGTTTCGCCGTTCCCGCGCGCGTTGAAACATGGTAGAATCACTTGGTCCTACTAGGGGGAAGTCTCATGCTGACGATTCGTGACTCCGGTACAACGCTTTGTGATCATCTGACGCGCCGCGATTGGCTGCGCATCGGCGGGCTGGGGGCGCTCGGGCTGTCGTTGCCGACGCTGTTGAGCGCGCGGGCGCCGGCGGCGCGAACCGGATCGTTTGGCAAGGCGAAGGCGTGCATCCTCGTCGGGTTGACTGGCGGGCCGCCGCAGCATGAAACGTGGGATCCGAAGCCGGACGCGCCGGCGGAGATACGCGGCGCCTTCCAGCCGATAGCGAGTTCGGTGCCGGGGTTGCAGGTCTGCGAGTTGATGCCGCGGTTGGCGCAGCAGGCCCATCATTTCGCGGTGCTGCGTGCGGCTTCGACGCGAGACAACGCTCATTCGTCCAGCGGCTATTACATGATGACGGGGGTCCCGCATTTGCCCGCGAACGTCGAGAACGCGCGGCCCGGCGCACCCAACAACTGGCCCAGCGTGGCGGCGTTAGTCAATCGGCTCAAGTCGCGGCCCGGCGGCATGCCCGCTTCGGTCGTGATTCCCGAACACATCTGGAACGACGGCAACGTGCCCTGGCCGGGGCAGGACGCCGGTTTCCTCGGTCGTGCCACCGATCCATGGCTGTTGCACTGCGATCCGTCGGCCGCGAACCTCAATGCACCCGCGCTCGCGATGCCTGCCGAGATGACGCCGCTGCGTTTCGATGAACGCCGCTCGTTGCTCGACCAGGTGAATCGCCATCTCGATACGCTCGACCGGTCGGCGGCGGTCACTAACTACAACCACCAGTTTCGCCAAGCATTGGACATGATGCAAGCGGGCCAGGTGCGCCGCGCATTCGACATGCAGCAGGAGCCGGCGGCCCTGCGCGACCGCTATGGCCGATCACGCTATGCACAGAGCGTTCTCTTGGCGAGACGGTTGGTCGAGGCGGGAATTTCTCTGGTGCAGATCAACTGGACGCGCATGGGGCCCAACCTGCCCAACCAGGGCGGCTGGGACACGCACGAGAAGAACGCCGAATCGCTGAGCGGCCACCTGATGCCCTTGATGGATCGCGCGTGCAGCGCTCTCATCGAGGATCTCGCGGTGCGCGGCTTGCTCGACGAGACGCTGGTCGTCTGGATGGGCGAGTTTGGTCGCACTCCCAGGCATAACGCCAATGGCGGCCGCGATCACTGGGGCTCCGTCTTCTCGCTGGCCATGGCCGGCGGCGGCGTCCGCGCCGGCGTCGTCCACGGCTCCTCGGATCGCCTGGGCGCCTACCCGCGCGAAGGCATGGTGTTGCCGCAAGACATCACCGCGACCATCTTCCACTTGCTCGGCATCGCACCGGGCTCCGAAGTCCATGACACGCTGGGCCGACCGATTGCGGTGAGCCGTGGCGAGGTGATTCGGCAGGTTGTTTAGCCCTGGTCGTCACTGCATTTACGGGTCCTCCGCTCGTGGGCAGCTCCCCGTAGCGGACCGAGTTGTGCCAATCCGCAAGCGAGCAGGCGAATGACGTTGTTGTTGAGCGTTCAGGGAGTGAGCAAACGATTCGGCCCGCGGCCCTTGTTTACCGATCTGTCTCTCGATCTGCGCGCCGGCGAACGGCTGGGGCTGATCGGCCCGAACGGCTCCGGCAAATCGACGTTGCTGAAATTGCTGGCAGGCCGCGATGAGCCCGACGCCGGCACCCGCTCCCTGCGGCGCGGTACCTGTGTTGGCTACGTCGCTCAGAACGATGTCTTTCCGGTCGGGCAGACGGTCCACGCCGTGATGCTCCACGCGCAGGCCGAGGAGCCTATCGAGGACTATGAACGCGAAACACAAGCGGCGATTACGCTGACCCAGGTCGGCTTTACCGATTTCGAGCAGCAGGCCGCGCATCTTTCGGGCGGATGGCGCAAACGGCTTTCTCTTGCACGCGAACTCGTCCGCAAGCCCGATCTGTTGCTCCTCGATGAGCCGACGAACCATCTCGATCTGCCCGGCATCGTCTGGCTGGAGCGGCTGCTCAGGGCTGCACCGTTCGGATACCTGGTCGCCACGCATGACCGGACCTTCCTGCGTGCAGTTGCCGACGAGGTGATCGAGGTCAGCCGGGTCTATCCAGGCGGCTCGTTCCGCGCTCCAGGGACCTATGACGAATTTGCGGAGAAGCGTGAGGCGTTCCTCGAAGCGCAATCGCGCCAGCAGGAGTCGGTTGCGAATCAAGTTCGCCGCGAAACGGAATGGCTCGGACGCAAGGCAGCAGCGCGCACGCGCAAAGCGGGCTCGCGCATCGATGCCGCCGCGGATCGCCGCGCGGAGTTGCAAGAACTGCAATACCGCAACGCTGCCGCCGGCGCCGCGGGGATCGACTTCGTCGCCACCGGTCGG
Organism: Gemmataceae bacterium; assembly: GCA_009692065.1. Classification (GTDB taxonomy): domain Bacteria; phylum Planctomycetota; class Planctomycetia; order Gemmatales; family Gemmataceae; genus SIAQ01. Next base: position 3,901 of record SHZY01000160.1, on the reverse strand, counting down.
CAAACACGCAAGCTGCTCAGCGTCACCGGCATCGCGAAGTCCGTCCCAGGCCGATCGCTCTTTTCCGGAATCGATCTGCTGCTGACTCCCGGGTCCAAGCTCGGTCTGCTCGGTCCCAACGGCAGCGGCAAGAGCACGCTGCTGCGCGTCCTGGCCGGCGCGATCGCTCCCGATGCCGGATCGGTGGTGCGGGCGGACGGACTGCGCGCCGTGATGTTCGAGCAGGGCCGGGCCATGCTCGATCCGGCGGTGACCCTGCGCCAGGCGCTGTGCCCCAATGGCGACACCGTGATGTTCGGTGATCGACCGACGCATGTCGCGGCCTGGGCAAAGAAGTTTCTCTTTCCGCCGGAACAACTCGACGTCATGGTCGGCCAACTCTCCGGCGGCGAACAGGCACGCGTGCGCATCGCTCAGTTGATGCTGCAACCTGCCGATCTGTTGCTGCTCGATGAGCCGACGAATGACCTCGACATCCCGGCCCTCGAAGTGCTGGAGGACAATCTCGCGGAGTTCGGCGGCGCCCTCGTGATTGTCAGCCACGATCGCACACTGATGGATCGCTTATGTACGGAAGTCGTCGGTCTCGACGGCCGCGGCGGCGCGGCGATTTACGGCAGTGTCGATCAATGGCTTACCGCATATGAAGCCGGCAGCAAGCAGCCGGCAGCCGGCAGCAACCCAGAGAGGATTGCGAAGAAGCCGGCAGCCGTAAAGCCGGTCAAGCTCAGCTATCGCGAGCAGCAGGAATGGGACCAGATGGAGTCCGCGATTCTAGCCGCCGAGCAAGCGCTGGCCGAGTGTGAGGCAGCCGTCGAGCGCGCCGCCACTTCGGGCCATGTCGTGCTAACCGACGCTTGCCGAGCGTTCGAGGAGGCCCAGCACATTGTCGGGCGGCTCTATGGTCGCTGGGAAGAGTTGGAAGCAAAACGCGCCGGCCCTGGAAATTGAACTTTGCGGTCCCAGGAAGGAACCACTTATAAGGGCGAGAGGATGAATTGAGGATATACTGCACTGGGGCACTCGCATCTGATCAACCGCCCGGACTTCGGCTTCAATCCTTGCTGGGGAGGCAACATGAGACCTGCGCAACCTACCTTGCCGGCCGGCGTAGTGAATCGTCGCGAAGTTCTGGGCAGTCTGGCCGCTGCGGCGCTCGGGTCTACCGCGGCGCCGGCGTGGGCCACGGCACAGAACAACCCGCCGCCCGCTGCGGGGCCTTCAGCGCGGCCCATTCGCGCGTTTTATGAATCCCTCACCGACGGCCAGCGCCGCACCATGTGCTTCGACTGGGACCGGCGCGGACCGAGCGGATTGCCGTTGCGCTTGCACGTTACGAATAACTGGGCGGTCTCGCCGGCGGCAGTTGAGAGTTTTACGCGCGAACAGCAAACGTTGATCGATGCGATTCTGCAAAGCGTTCTCGCCGAAGGCTGGCCGGCGCGCTTGGCACAGCAGGCACGCGACGACACCGGGCAGGCGTGGACTCGCGACCGCAAGATCGCAATTTTCGGACGGCCGGGGACGGGCCAATGTCAGTGCGTGATCTCCGGCTTCCATCTCACGTTGCGGGCGCTGGAGAGCGCTCCGGGTCAGACGGCCTTCGGCGGCGCCATCTGCCATGGCCATCAGCCGAGCGGCTTCAACGAACGCGTCGGCCATCCAGGCAACATCTTCTGGTATCAGGCCCAGCGCGCCCATCAGGTCTACCAAATTCTGAATGGCCGACAGCGGCAGCAGGCCTTGGTCGCGCGCGGCATGCCCTGGTACGAGTTCGACGGCCGGATCGACCGGCGCATCATCCTCCCCGACAGCCGACTCGATCGGCCCCTGGAACCCGACGTGCGTTTGCGCGGTCCGCGCGCGACGCCGCCTGGCTTACTTGTTTCCGAGATGACCTGCGATCAGCGTGCAGCGGTGCAGCGTGTGCTCGAAGCCTTGCTGGAGCCTTACCGCCAGGAATACAGGGACCAGGTGCTGGCCTGCCTGCGGCGTCAAGGCGGCCTGGAACGCTGCCGGCTCGCCTTCTATCAGGAACACACCATCGGCTGGGAAGGCGAATGGGACAACTGGCGGCTCGAAGGCCCGTCCTTCGTCTGGTTCTTCCGCGGCGTGCCGCACGTGCACATCTGGATTCACGTGGCCGATGATCCTGCGTCCCAGGTGACGTCGCATTTCGGGTGAGTGAAACGGGCGTGAGGATTCGAACGTCACACCAATTCCCTGATGATCCCGTCCGCTTCGCCCCCCTGGAAATTCCGGGGTAGCGGCACGTTCATGCGGTCGAAAATGGTGCTCCAGAGGTTGCCTAGGCGGACGTCTTCCTTCACGATGTGCCCCTGATGCCGGAGGCCGAGGCGCGCGCCGCCCGCCAGCATGGTCGGCAGATGATGGTTGTGGTGTGCGTTGATGGCGCCGCCGCTGGAGCCGTAGGCGACGAGCGTGTGGTCGAGTAAGGTGCCGTCGCCCTCGCGCACCGACTTGAGCTTGCTCAGGAAGTACGCCCAGTCTTCCATGTACAGCACATCGGCCCGGGTGAACCACTGGAGCTTGTCGGGATCTTCGCCGTGATGGGTCATCTCGTGGTAGTTGTACGGGTTGCCCATGCTGCGCCAGGCGCCGGTGCCGTCTGCCCCGTCCATGCGGGCGAGGTACGAAATGACGCGCGTGCTGTCGGTCCGCAGGGCCAGCGTGATGACGTCGAACATGAGCCGTTGATAGCGGCGATATTCGAGGCCTGCCCGGTCCGGGTCGAGGCTCTGGATGTTGCCGAAGGTCAGGGCGTCAACTCTTGGCTTGGGTCGGCGCAGCCAATCACGCTCGTCTTGCATCCGCCGTTCCAGATCGCGGATGCCGGTGAGGTACTCATCGAGCTTGGCCCGGTCTTCTGCGCCGAGCGACTCATTGAGGCGGCGCGCTTCCGCACGCAGCGAATCGAGCACACTGGCCCGGCGCACAAACTCCGCTTCGCGCTGTTGAATCGTGGTCTGCGTATCGGGGCGGAACAACTGATCGAACAGAATGTGCGGACGATTTTCAGCCGGGATGGGCGTGCCGCTGGGGCTCCAGGAGAGCGTCTGGTCATAATAGCCGCCAAAACCGGTGCCGCGTTTGATGCCGAGGGCGAGGGATGGAAAACGCGTGTGCCGGCCGATTGCTTGGGCCAGCTCCTGATCGCAGGAGACGCGCAAGCGTGCGCCGGCGCTGCGCGTGTTGGTGCCGGTGAGAAAGGTGCGGTCGCCCACGTGGCCGCCGGAATGCGTAAGCCTCAGGCCGGAGATCACGGTGAAGTTACGCTTGAGTTCCGCGAGCGGCCGCAGAATGGGCGTGACGGTGTAATCGGCCCCGGTGTTCGCAGGCGTGAAGTCGCGACCATTGAGCCCCAGGCCAAAGAAGCAGAAGACGGCCCGGCGCGGCGTCTCCACAGGCTGGACGGAGCCGCGCACACGCATGGCGTCAAGCCAGGGCAATGCCAGCGAGATGCCGGCGCCTTGGAGGAACGTGCGGCGCGGGATCGGTTGGAGGTTGGGGAGGATCGTCATGGCGCTTTCCTTTGGACATTCACTTCATGCCAGAACTCAAGCCCGACATTTTGAGCCCATCTTCAAGCGTTCCGTCTTCGAAAAGTATCTCGAGCCAATTCGCCAATCTCCCGTGAATTGCTGCCAATTGGGCGGCTTCGGTCGTTGCATTCTCAATCACGTCGGCAAGGCAATCTCGAACGATAAGAATGGAGTAGTTGTTTCCATTCCCGTAGCCCTTCACGGGCAGCTGGCTTCGGCTTGCCCGGTTTTCGGCCACTGCTTATCATGTCGCGTTATGACCCCCGCAGGGACGCTACCGTGCGCAGGATGCGCCAGGCTGGAACAACAGTTTAAGGAACTCCAAGCTCGGTTTGCGC
>SHZY01000018.1 GCA_009692065.1 Gemmataceae bacterium | reverse complement strand
CAGCTTAGCCTAATCGTTCGCGCTGCTAAATCCCGCTCCCCTCGCAATACTGCGCATCCACATCCAGCGGCATGCGCCGATTCTCCTCGGCATACGCATTGATGTCGAACAAGAGCGCATCGAGATTACCGCCGCGTGCATCGCTGCGGCTATCCGCTCGCACTTGCACGGTCAACGGTCGGCTGAACTGAATCATGTAGCCGAGGTAGAGCGGATCATATTCGCTCGGTTGAACTCGCCCCGCCGCCGAGGTCGCCCGCGCCAGCAGCGTGAAGGTTCCCGCCTGCGGTTGCTCCCACAGATACTGCCACATATTCCACGAGTAGGGTGCCCGCGGACCGACCAGGATGCCCGGCATCCAGGTTCGCCCGCCGTCCGTGCTGACGTTCACCTCGGCAATCGCCTCCTCGCCGGCCCACGCCAAACCGACGACGCGATTGGTGCCGATGCCCAGCACTTCGTCCTTGCGTGGACGGATGATCTCCGACTTCACTGCCATCGGCCCGATGATCTCGGTCTCCATGCCGCCAGGTGTACGGCGCTGGAACGTGTACTTCTTCGTCTGAAAGTAGCCACGGAAAGGCTTCTCGATCACCTCGATGCGGCTGAGCCACTTGACCGATGCGACGCCGTACCAGCCGGGCACGAACAATCGCAACGGCGCGCCATGCACCGGTTCGAGTAACTCGCCGTTCATGCGTATTGCCAGCAGAGTGTCGGGATCCAGCGCCTTGGCCAGCGGCAAGCTGCGGGCGAAGTGCATCCGCTCCGGATGGTCCGGCTCGGTCCCCTGGTCTGCCCCCTCGAACAGCACTTCTAGCCCACTCGTATGCAGCTTCGCACGTTCCAGCACATACCGCACCGGCACGCCGGTCCACCCGGCATGCCCGATCTCGCCGGCGCCCCAGGCCACCCCCGGCATGCGCGGCTCCAGGAACGACCGCCCGTTCCCGGCACACTCGACCGTGGCGAACACGGTCCGCTCCGGCATGTCGAGCAGTTCCTGCCACGACCATTCGATCGCATGATCGACGCATCCCTCGACGCGCAGACACCAGCGGTCGAGGTCGAGCTTCGGCGGGTCAAAGTGATTGCGCACGAAGAACAGCGGAGTCGGCGTCACCCAGCCGCGCACGGTATCGAGCGGCGTCTCGCTATTCTCCGGCGTTGCAGTCACGATCTTGCGCTGTTCAGCGATGCGAATTCCTCGAAAGCAGACAGGGCGACAAGGAGGCGGAGGTGTCGACCTTGTTGCCGGCGCCCACGTAGAAAGTGCCAGAGCGGACGACGACGTGCTCGTCGCCGGGATGAGAGTGAGCGGGTACCTTTTAGTTGGCCGGCAACTTGACGCGCATGAAACAAAGACCGTTGTCTCCGGGGTTGCCTTGCATCAGGGCAACCTTGGCGCCGACAGGTAACACAGGCGGGGCGTCCATCCACCTGACGTCCTGGTCATTTTGCAACACATGCTCGTAGAGAGCCTGGCTGACCGTCTGGCGGAGGACGACGAAAGCGAGGGAGTTCGACTTGGCCTTCAGGGTTTTCATGTTGTTCTCATTGAACAGACGATCCGGCGTGACTGTTAGACGTGCAAAGACAGTACCGACATTACCGATCTGCGCCGGCGCACGCAAGCATTTTATCGGCGACGGGCGATGCGCCGTTTGACGCGTGCCCAACTTGGTGCGGCCAGACGAGAAATCGCCACTATATCAACACTACCCCCCTGTTCGAATTTACCCTCATGAAAGGACCTGCCATGCGTTGTGCGAAGATCTTGTGGTGCGGATTTCTGGTCGCGGTCGGAGCCGCTTTGATGCTGTCCGACGGGACCGCGGGCGAAAAGAAGAACCCGGCGACCACGCCGATGAATCGAGACATTGGCCGACATAAAGAGTTTCTTGCCATCGCCAAGAAGGGGGGCGTCGAGATCGTTTTCCTCGGCGATTCCATCACCCAGGGCTGGGGCAACAACAAAGTCTGGCAGAAACACTACGTGCCCCTTAAGGCCGCCAACTTCGGCATCGGCGGCGATCAGACCGGACACGTCCTCTGGCGCATCACTGAAGGCGGCGAACTCGACAGCATCACTCCCAAGGTCGCCGTCGTCATGATCGGCACCAACAATTCCGGCCGCGATAGCGCCGAGCAGATTGCTGAAGGCATCACCCTCATCGTCAAAACGATCCACAAGAAGACGCCGAACACCAAGGTGCTCCTCCTGGGCGTGTTCCCCCGCGGCAAAGATGCCGGCACGCCGATCCGCGCCAAGCTTGCCAAGATCAACGACATCATCAGCAAGCTCGACGACGGCGGCAAGACGGTCAAGTATCTCGACATCGGCGAGAAGTTCCTTTCCTCCGACGGGTCGCTATCGAAGGAGGTCATGCCCGACGCGCTGCACCTGAGCGGCAAGGGTTACGAGATCTGGGCCGAGGCGATCAATCCGACGTTGCAGGGTTTGTTGAAGTAGCACCACTCGAAAGCCCAGGGACAGCCGTCCCTGGGCTTCCAGGAAACGACCCATGCGCAGAACCTTTTCCGCCGTGTTCGCGCTGACGCTGGTAGGCGCCACCTTCTACCTCGGTGCCCAGCCGCAGACCGAGCGCGTCAAGCTACGCATCAAGCTCGTCGATGCGGCCACCGGAAAACCAATGGCGGGAATCGTCCGTGTTCTCGACGCCGACAAGAAGTACGTCGAGTTGCCCGGTCTCTTCGATCGCATCACCGGACTCACCAAGGACAACCCAGGCGTGCACTGGTACTGCGTCCCCCTTGAAGGCGCCGACACCACGTTGCCTCGCGCCAAACTGCACATCGACGCACTATCGGGCCTGGAGTCGGGTCTCACGCAGCAAGACCTCGATTTTCGCACCAAGTCGCCTGATGAATTAACGCTCAAGCTGCCGCTGCTCTTTCGGCCCGATGACTCTGGTCTGAGCGCCGGCAACACGCATCTGCACTTGCGCGGCTTCTCGCAGGACCTGGCCGACGAATACTTGCGCAAGATTCCAGCCGCCGACGGGCTGCGCGTCATGTTCATCTCGTACCTCGAACGCAACAAGGACGACGAGAGCTACATCACCAACAAGTACCCGATCGGCGATTTGCCCAAGCTGTCCGCCACCGGCGTCCTCTTCAACAATGGCGAGGAGCATCGCCACAACTTCAAGGGCTACGGCGAAGGCTATGGCCACGTCATGTTCCTCAACATCAAGGAACTCGTGCAGCCGGTCAGCATCGGCCCCGGCATCACCGGCAAGGGCGTTGACGATCTCCCCTTGCGCCCCGGCATCGACAACGCCAAGAAGCAAGGCGGCACCATCATCTGGTGCCATAACACCAACGGCTTCGAGGACGTGCCCAGCGCCCTCACCGGCCGGCTCGACGCGCTCAACGTTTTCGACGGCAGCCGCACCGGCAAGTTCGAGGAAACCTACTACCGCTACCTGAACCTCGGCATCCGCCTGCCGATCAGCACCGGGACCGATTGGTTCATGTACGATTTCTCGCGTGTCTACGCCGAAGTACGCGGCAAGCTGACAATCGCCTCCTGGCTCAACGCCGTCAAGGCCGGCCGATGCCAGGCGACCAACGGGCCACTGCTAACACTGACGGTCGATGGCCACAAGATCGGCGATGTGATCGATCTCAAGGACACCAAGACCGTGAAGATTCAGGCCTCGGCCATCGGCCGACATCCGGTGCAGAAGCTGCAACTGATCCAGAACGGGAAAGTGATCAAAACGCATCTCGCGAGAATCGAGCGGCCGGGGCAAATACAATTCACGCATGAGGTCCGCCTCGACAGCCCGGCCTGGTTTGCGGTGCGCATCGAGAGCGACGCCAAGAACGAATTCGACCGGACGCTGTTCGCGCACACTTCGCCGGTCTATGTGTCGTTCAAAGGCAAGAGCGTATTCGACCTGGAGTCGGCCCTCGCCTTGCTCAAGCAGGTGGAGGAAGGCCAGGCCCTCATTCAAACACACGGAAATTTCAGCAACGCCGCCGCGGCCAAGAAAACGCGCACAATCTACGAAGATGCCGCCCGGGACTTACGCGATCGTATCAACGCACGGCGGTGAAGAATCAGGAGTCAGGAGTCAGGGATCAGGGGGCAAAATCCACAAACGGTCACTCTTCTTTACTGATTCCTGATTCCTGATTCCTGACCCCTGACTCCTGACTCCTGACTCCTGCTACAATGAACCATGATGATTGAAACCAGCTTCAGTCTGCTTGATCGCTTGCAGCAAGGCCCGGAGGACGCCTCCTGGCAGCGCATGGTTGATATTTACACGCCCCTCATCCGCGGCTGGCTGCGGCGCTACACCGTGCTGAACCAGGACATCGACGACCTGGTCCAGGAGGTGCTCGCGGTCGTCGTACGCAAGCTCCACGAATTCGAGCGGCAGCCGCGCATCGGCGCCTTTCGCCGCTGGCTGCGGACCATCACCGTGAACTGCCTGCGCAATTTCTGGCGTGCTCAGCGCTACCAGCCGAAGGCCGGCGGCAACGCCGGGTTCGGCGACGTGCTCGATCAACTGGAGGATCCCGAAAGCGACTTGAGCCGACTGTGGGACAAGGAGCACGACGATCGCGTCATCCAGCGGCTCCTCGAATTGATCCGGCCCTACTTCGAGGCGAAGACCTGGCAAGCTTTCACCGGCGTGGCCCTGCAGGGCAGGCCGGTCGATCAGGTGGCGGCGGAACTCGGCATGAGCGCGAACGCCGTCTTCATCGCCAAGTCACGCGTACTGCATCAATTACGCCGCGAAGGGCAAGATTTGTTGGAGTAACGTTAACTGCGACGCGGAGCGCGGATGAATTGTGTTGTGGCACGGTCGGGAGACCGTGCCACAACGCGAGAGCAACTTTGGTTAGCCGCGACGCGCAGTGGAGCGCCGGCAGAATTACGCGATCCGCTGCAAGTCGCGGCAAACCGGATTGTGGGAGTCCGTCTCGTGAATTCGGCAAGGGATCATCCGTCGCGCCAGAGGTTGGCCGCCTTCCTCGGCGGCCAGCTCGAGAGCAGCGAGCTGGCGCTGATCGCAAGCCATATTGATGCCTGCGACGTATGCGGTCAGGCGCTGCGCGAGATTCCCGATGACGAACTCGTCGCGCGCCTGCGGGATGCGAGTTCGACGGTCGGTGCGGATGAGGTTGCGCCCGTCCCGCAGCAAGGCGTTGCCGTCCCGCAGGTACTGCTCGACCATCCCAAGTACAAGGTCGGGCGTTTCCTGGGCCGCGGCGGCATGGGCGCCGTCTATCAGGCCGAGCATCGCCTCATGAATCGGCAAGTCGCTCTCAAGATCATTCATCCGCGTTTGACCAAGAACAAACGCGTCATCGAGCGATTTCATCAGGAGGTCAAAGCCGCCGCCAGCCTCGCCCACCCCAACATCGTCACCGCCTATGATGCCGAGCAGGCCGGCGATCTGCATTTCCTCATCATGGAGTATGTCGACGGCATGAGCCTGGCCCGTCTGGTCGCGAAAAAAGGGCCGATGGAGGTCGCGTATGCGTGCCACTTCGTCCGGCAAGCCGCCAAGGGGCTGCAGCATGCGTTCGAGTCCGGCATGGTCCACCGCGATATCAAGCCGCACAATTTGATGCTGACGCGCAAGGGGCAGATCAAGATTCTCGACTTCGGCATGGCCCGTCTGGCGACCGAATCCCTCGCCGAACTCGAACTAGCCGCGGGGGCGGACCTTCCAACGTTGCTGAAGCCCGGCGAGATCATGGGGACCCCCGGCTACATCGCCCCCGAGCAAATCGTCGATCCGGCCAAGGCGGACATTCGGGCCGACATCTACAGTCTGGGATGCACGCTCTATTTCTTACTGACCGGCCAGACGCCGTTCCCTGACATCATGTCGCGTCAAGCCCTGCTGACTCCGGAAACGCGTCAACCTCGCCCCATCCATGAACTGCGTGCCGATCTGCCCGCCGGCCTGATTGCGGTGCTCAACAGGATGATCTCCTGCGACCCCGCCCGCCGCTACGCGACGCCGGACAACGTGATCAAGGCGCTCGCGCCATTGGCCAAGGCAGCCCCCATCAGCAGCGCCGCCACGGAACCAGCGTGTTCCGGCAAGCTTCCAGTGGCCCCAACGCCGGCGCCGGCCCACGACACCAGCACGTTTCTCGCCCAGTGTCCGTTCTGCAAGTCCAAGTATCGCATCCCGAACAAAGCCTTCGGCGCGAGCATTTCCTGCCCCAATTGCAGCAGTTTCTTCACGGCGGCCCCCTAGAGCGGCGGGAGTCGTGGTGTGTGTAATTCGCAGAAGCAGGGCAAGCTCTTTTCTCGTGCGTCGGGACCATCAGCGAATTACTGAACATTCGGATAATTGACGTCGTTTTTTTTCATTTTTCTCTTGTAGGCTTGCACGGAGAAGCTAGAATGGCGTAAAGTTCTGCCGATAAACTGGTTGGACGGTTACCAGCTGCCCGAACGCATCCCGCCGCTTGTTTTCACATTTGAGTACGATTCTGGGGGGTTGTCATGGAACAACGTTACGAGGGGACGCCGCAAGCCGCCATCCGTCTGGAAGGCCGCCGGCTCATCCGCAGCGACGTCACCAACGATTGGGGCCTGCGCCTGCAATGGGAGGTTCGCCGCAACGGCCAGGTGGTCGCCACCATCAACGCGCGGCCGGACGTGGCCTACGAACACTCCGACACGGCGCCAGGCGAGTACAGCGTGGTGCTGCAAATGTGGCACTACATCAACTACGCCAAGAACCCCGCGGGCGAATTCACCGCGAGCCGCTTCGATAATATCTCCAACGTTGTGACCTACCGGATCTAAGCCATCAATCGGTCCCCTCTTCGTTTAGCGCCCGCAGGTCGCCACGCGGGCGCTAAACGAATAAGCAGGAGGCCGGATAACGGAGTTTCCCATGCTGAACATCGGCAACGAAAAAGTCTCCCTCTGCTCGGGCCTCACGCGACGCAGCTTTCTGCAAGTCGGCGTCGCCGGCATGGCCGGCATGTGGCTGCCTGACCTCATGAAGCTCGAAGCTCAAGGCTCCGTCGATGGCAGCCGGGCGCGCATCAAGAATTGCATCACCATCTTCCTCGTCGGCTCGCCCGGCCATCTCGACACCTGGGATTTGAAGCCGCAGGCGCCGTCGGAAGTTCGCGGCAAGTACAACCCGATTCGCACCAACGTCAACGGCATCCAGATTTGCGAGCACTTCCCGCTGATGGCGCGCAAGATGGACAAGATCGCGCTGATCCGCAGCTTGCACCACCGCACCGGCGCGACGCACGAAAACGGCCAGCGCTGGATGATGACGGGCCACGACTTCAACGCCGACGCCGTCAAGCCGCACACCGGCAGCGTGATCTCTCGCGTCTTCGGCCCCAAGAGTGAACTGCCCGCCAACGTTATTCTCCCCGGCCCGATCGGCAACACGGGCGCCGGCAACTTCCATGGCCAAACCGCCGGCTACATCGGCAGCGCTCACGAGCCGTTCTTCCTCGGCGCCGATCCCGCCGCCCCGAACTTCCGCGTTGGCGATCTCGAAGTCCCCGCCGGCATGTCGGCCTCTCGCCTCGACGCCCGCCGCGAACTCTTGGGCCAGCTCGATCAACTCCAGCGCCGCACCGAATCGCGCACCACGCAAACGCACGACAGTTCCTACGATCGCGCTTTCCGCCTCCTGACTTCGCAGCGTGCCCGCGACGCCTTCGATCTCAACCTCGAACCTGCACGGCTGCGCGACCGCTATGGCCGCAACACTTTTGGCCAAAGCTGCCTGATGGCCCGCCGACTGATCGAGGGTGGCGTTCGTTATGTGACCGTCAACCATTTCGACACCGTCTTCGGCCAAACCTGCTGGGACATGCACGCCGACGGCGGCGGCTTGAACAACACGTACCTCGACTACGAACGCCACCTCTGCCCGCAGTTCGACTGGGCTTTCACCGCCTTGCTCGACGACCTGGAGCAGAAGGGCCTCTTGCAGGAAACCGTCGTCGCGGTCTTAAGCGAATTCGGCCGCACGCCGCGTTTGAACGGCCGCGGCGGACGCGACCACTATCCCAACGCGTGGACAAACTTCCTCGCGGGCGGCAATATCCGCGGCGGGCAGGTCATCGGCTCCACCGACCGCATCGGCTCCCGCCCCCACGACAACCCAATCGAACCGCCGCAGGTCCTCGCCTCGATCTACCACGGCATGGGCATCAACCTCGACACCACCACCATGCCCGGCCCCGGCGAACGGCCCATCCGCCTCGTCGAAGCGGAACCGATTCGGCAGTTGTTCTAATGGGCGAAATCCGCGCATGTTGACACGTGCGAACGAGCCGCGACCGTTAGGGAGCCGTGATTCGGCTTGTTCAACCGCTCCCTAACGGTCGCGGCTCGTTAACATCGTCCAATTGTTGAACTCCATGAATACCACCACTCGACGATACGCGCACGTTCTCGCCACCGCCGTCATCCTCAGTTACGCGCCAACGGCCGTGTTTGCTGCGGAACCGACTATTCGCGCCCTCGACATCCGCGGCCTGAAGATCGCCGGCACCACGACGCTCACCATCGATGGCGACGACCTCGGCAAATCGCCTCGCCTGCTCCTTCCCTTCCCCGCCAAGCAAACGCTCAAACCGGGCAACACCGACAAGAAGGCAGTATTCGATGTGACGCTGGAAGCCAACGTCGAGCCTGGCTACCATCACCAGCGCGTCGTTGCCGATGGCGGCGTCAGTTTGCCCGCCGTAATTGGCGTCGACCTCCTCCGTCAACAGTTGGTGACCGAGCCGATCAAAGAACTGCCGGTCGCATTGCATGGCACGGCTGCCGGCGCAAATATCATCGAGGGCAAATTTCTCGGCAAGGCGAAGCAAAAGATCATGGTCGAAGTCGAGTCGCAACGCCTGGGCGGCAAGCTGCGGCCGATCGTGCATCTCTACAACCCAAAGAAACTTCAAGTCGCCTGGGCCTGGGGAACGCCTGCCCTGCACGGCGATTGCCGGCTCGAAGCGATCCTTCCCGACGATGGCGAATACACCGTGACCCTGCATGATGCGGAGTATGCGGCGCCCGCCCTGAGTTTCTTTCGACTCAAGATCGGCGCCTGGCTGCAGGCCGATCAACTCTTTCCGTCATTCATCGCCCGCAACCAAGCCGCCAGAGTAACTGCCGAGAATTTTACCGAGGACGTCAAGCCGGCCAACACTACGGGAACGCTGGCATTGACGTTTCCAAAGGCCGGCGTCTGGAGTGGCCCACGCCCATTCGTGACCGTCAGCCCGCACGCGGAATTCGTGGAACAGCCCGAAAAAGACAAGCTGCAAGAAATCCCCGCAGGCGCCGCCGGCATCAGCGGCAAGCTGCTCGCGCCTTATGAGGAAGACCTCTACCGTGTCGCCGTCACGCCTGGCCGAAAAGTTCGGCTCGAAGTCTTTGCCGAGCGCATCGGTTCGCCCATCGACATCGCCCTCGTCGTGCGCAACGACAAGGGCGACCAGCTTGCTCGTGCCGAGGACTCGCCCGGTACGCTCGATCCCGTCCTGGAATACACCGTACCCGACAAGGTCACGGCCATCGTCGTCGGCGTCGTCGATGCCCAGGCGCGCGGCGGGCCGCGAGGCATCTATCGCCTTGTCATCGATCCGCAGCTTACCATGAAGGATGGCTTCAAGCTCACGACCACGGCGCCGCAGATTTCGCTGCCGGTCGGGGGACGCGCGGTCGTCCCCGTGCTGGTCGATCGCCGCGGCGGTTACCTGGGCAAGATCGACCTCGCGCTGGCACCGCAACTGCCGGGCGTTAAACTGGACGGCACGGCCATTCCGGAAGGCGCCGACGGCAGCCTGATCACACTCGAACGGACCGGCGCACCATTCGAAGCGTTGGTCACGAGCTGGCGCGGCAAAAGCGACGACGGGAATGAGCAACCCGTGACGATCAAGAATCATCCTCTGGAAAAGCTGCAACCCTGGCTGGCGACGGAGATCGCGTTTGCGCCGTCCAATCAAGCGGCCAGCGACTTCGCCGTCGATTGGAACACCCTGCCCGTGAGCGCTGGCCTCGTGCCCGCAGTCAAGCTGGCATTGCCAATCAAAGTGACTCGCCCGGCCAGCAAGAATACGGTCAAGCTCACGCTCTTGACGAGCCAGAACACGCCGCTCCTGAATAACCAGCCTGACCCGAACAAGGCACTGCGTCAGGAAAAGCCGATCGAATTGGCGGCGACCGTCAACGTCGGCGAAGTTGTCGCTTTGGTTCCGGTAGATTTGTCCGCTTCCGTGTACGATGTGACAGTGCAGGCCGAGCTTCTCGACGCCGCCAAGAAACCCATTGCGATTGCCTTTGCCCCGGTGCGCCGGCTGGCGGTGAAAATCCCGATTGTCGTCAAGCTCGATGGGCCGACTCGGATCGAAACATCGTTTGACGCCAAGAAGGGCGCAGCACTCAAGTTGCAAGGCAAGATCGAACGACTTGAAGGCGTGAAGGCCGATGTCACGCTCGCGTTGACCGGCTTGCCCGCCGGCGCGAAGGCCGACGCCGTCACGGTTAAAGCCACTGATGCGGCATTCACGATCAACGTCGCGTTTCCCCCCAACATCCCACCCGGGGAAATCAAGGGCGTCAAGCTCGCAGGCTCCTACGCTCCGGACTCCAAGTTGGCCAATGTGCGTGTGCGCAGCCGCGAGGTGGATATTACCCTAGTATTGAAAGCACCTGCCAAGTAATCGAAGGACCTAGCCATGATGTTTCGAAAGGCCATTTCGTTGTTGCTGGTCGTTTTCGCGGCGACCACTGTTCGAGCCCAGGAAATCGCCGTCCCCGGCTCGGTCACTGTCCAACCGGCCGCCATCGAGATCAAGCATCAACGGCACCCACACACGCTGCAGGTGCTCGGCGCGTCTGTCGATGGTTTCGCCCTCGATCTGCGGACGCAAGCCAAGTACGCGAGTGCCGATCCGAAGATCGCCAGCGTCGATGCGGAGGGCTGGGTACGCCCCATCGCCAATGGTAGTACGCAGATCACTGTCAACGTTGCCGGCGTCACGAAGACGGTTGCCGTCAAGGTGCAGTTGCCGCCGACCGAACCGCCGATGAGTTTTCGCCACGAGGTGATGCCGGTGCTGTCACGCGGCGGCTGCAATTCCGGTGGCTGCCACGGCTATTCGCTCGGCAAGAACGGCTTCAAGCTGTCCTTGCGCGGGGCCGATCCGGACCTCGACTTCCTGGCAATCACCAGGGATTCGATGACGCGCCGTCTCAACTTTCAATCACCCGAGACGAGCCTTCTACTATCGAAGCCGGCCGGCGACTCGCCCCACGAAGGCGGCGTCCGCTTCGCGCGCAATAGCCTCTCCTACGAAATCGTGAATAAGTGGATCCAGCAAGGCGCCCCCGGCGATCTCGCCGACAAAGCCGAAGTCGTCTCCGTGCGTCTCTTGCCCGACAAGCTCGTCTTGAAGCCCGGCCAGAAGCATCGCGTCCAGCTCATCGCCCAGTACGACAACGGCGTATCGCGAGACGTGACGCGCCTGGGCATCCTGACCGCGAACAACAATCAATACGCCGACGTCGAGGGCGAGGGCATGGTCGTCGCCGGGGATCCTGGCGAGACCGCCATCGTCGCGCGTTTCGAGCGCGTGTTTGCCGCCACCAGCGTCATGGTGCTCAAGGCCGACGCCAAGTTCACAGCCACGCCGGCGCCGCAGGATAGCTTCATCGACAAGCACGTGATCGAAAAGCTCAATCGCCTGAAGATCACGCCGTCGCCGCTGGCCAACGATGAGGAGTTTCTGCGCCGCGTCCATCTCGATCTGATCGGCATCCAGCCGAAACCCGACGAGATCAAGGCGTTCCTGGCCGACAAGGACGCCAAGAAACGCGACAAGCTCATCGATACACTCTTCGCCCGGTCGGAATTCATCGATCACTGGTCGCTCAAATGGGGCGATTTGCTGCAGAACTCGCGCACGAGTGCCAGCCAGCCGTCGGTGTATTTGTTCCGCGAGTGGATTCGCGGCGCCGTCTCATCCAACCTGCCGATGGACGAATTCGCTCGCAAAATCCTGACCGCCCGTGGCGGCGCAGCCGACGACCCGGCGAGTGTCTACTTCGCCATCTCGAAGGACACCAACGACACACTCGAACGCGCCACCCAGGTCTTCTGCGGCGTTCGCATGTTGTGTGCCCGTTGCCATAGCCACCCGTTGGAAAATTGGACGCAAGCCGACTACTACGGCCTGGCGAGCTTCTTCAACCAGGTCAGTATCCGGCCCGACATCCGCGCGCCGCAAGGGGTGCAGAACGCAAAATTCATCCAGCTCAATCTCGCAGTCGGCAACTCCGGCAACCCACGCTCGGGTCGGCCCCAACCGCCGAAGTTTTTGGGCGGCGACGAGCCCAAACTGGCTCTGAACGTCGATCGCCGCGAGGCGTATGCCAACTGGCTCACCACGCCCAAGAACCCGTTCTTCGCGCGCGGACTGGTCAACCGCTACTGGAGCTACTTCTTCCATCGCGGCATCATCGAGCCGGTGGACGACATCCGCAGCACCAACCCGCCGATCAACCCGGAATTGCTCGACGCCTTGACCAAGGATTTTCTGGACGCCAAGTTCGACGTCCGCCACCTCATGAAACGTATCATCACCAGCGCAACCTACCAGCGTTCCAGCATTCCGACGGCTTCCAATAAGCACGACGAGCAGAACTTCTCGCACACCATCCCACGCCGCATTCCGGCCGAGGCGCTCCTGGATTCGCTGATCCAGGCAACAGCGGTGCCGGAGAACTTCCCCGGCGCTCCCGCCGGCTTCCGCGCTGCCCAGCTGCCGGACGCCAACAGCGAGAACGCGTTCTTGCGTCTGTTCGGCAAATCGCAGCGCATGGAAGCGTGCGAGTGCGAGCGCGACAATGGTTCCAACATGCTGCAAGCGCTACATTTCTTGAACGGCAAGGCGATCCAGGCGCGCGTCGTCAACCCGAATGGCCGGGCCGGCATCCTGGCTCGCGAAAAGAAAACCGATCAGCAAGTCGTGACGGAGTTGTACCTTTGGTCAATCGCCCGGCATCCGAGCGACGCGGAGATGAAGGTGGCCTCGGAATTTTTGAAGCGGCACAGCGAGCGGCGTGCCGAGGCGGTGCAAGATTTGTTCTGGGTGCTCCTGAATAGCCGCGATTTCATGCTGGTGCATTGAAAGAGAATTAGCCACGGAAGAAACACGGAAAGAACACGGAAGAATACCGGGGTGGCTGTTTTGCTGTTCCCTGGTATTTTCCGTGTTTCTTCCGTGGCTAACCAATTCAGGGCTTCGCCGCGGGAGGACCTTGCACAACCGTCACCTGTTTGGCGCTGCCGGTCAGCCAGCACACCGCCTTGTAGCCGAGCCAGATTGTCAGCACCCAGGGCAAGACGCCGCCGATGCCGATGATGACGACCACGATGCAATTCGAGAACACCCAAAAAGCCATGTAAAGGCCGGAGCTGATCTTCTTGCCTAGCCCTTCATCGCTGGGGACGATCGGGATGCCGCCTAGAAGCGTCACGTCGATTTCCGCGGTCGCCAGTTCGTTGTCTGGGGCCTTCGGGTTCGGCGTCTGGTTCCAGGCGACGACCTTTCCTTCCTTCATGAACTGGCCGACCAGCGTCTCATTGGCGCTCAAGGGCACGCGCATCACCAGGTGTGCCGTCGTCTGCCCTTGCTGCGTCAGGCCGCTCGCGGGTTTGCTGACTTGCCCGTTTTTCGTGCGTGCCATTTCCGCCAGCTCGACGGCCTTCGCCTTCACGTCGACGACATCGTCGAGCCTCAAGACCACCTTCTCGCGCGGGGCGATCGTCGCCACGCTGTAGAGGCTGACGAAATAACCGGACTTCTGCTCCGTCGAGATATCGGTGATCGCCGCCTGCACGTTCTCACGCCTGAGGAACGGCCCGGCCTCGGCGATCAGCTTGTCCATGGCCTCCTTTTTGTCGGTCGGCACGTTGAATTCGAGGAACGCGGTCACCTTTTGCTTGTCCGGCTCGTTCAGCTTGCCGTCGCGAAGCTGCCCCTTGAACTGGGTGAGGATCGCGTCGCGCAGCTTGTGGTAGTTGGCCGACACGTCCTTGCTGGCGAGGTCGAGCACCACGCTGTTCTTGGGCCGAATGTTGACGACGTTGTTCAGCGTGATCTCGAAGACGACGTCATTGGTGCGGGCCTTGAGATCGAGCGGGCGGCCCGAGCCCCCTTCAGTGGTCTGCGATTGCGACGCCTCATGAGCCGACGGGATGCCGAGCTTCTTGAGGATATCGCGGAACGCGTCCTTCTTGGCGGGCGGAATCTCAGCATGGATGATCGCCTCGACCTGGCCGGCGGGGTGCTGCTTCTCGTCGGACTTGATGAGCCGGCCCTGCAAATCGGCGACCGCCTTCTCGGTGGTTTGCCGTGCGGTCGGCACGTTATCGACTTCGACGCGCCATTGCTCCTTCGCGTTCACCACGAGAGCCGACGGCGTCAGGATGTCTTTCTCGACGAGGTTGATTGTCAAGGTCGAGAGGGCGACCTGGTTGTCGTAGTAGCGGATTTCGCCTTCCATCTTCTCGATCTTGGTGCGCCATACGCCCAGCTCGCGCTCGGCGGCGATCAGGTCCTTGAGATCCCCCTTGCCCTTGTCGATGATGTCGAGCAAGCGTTTCTCGACGGCCCGGGCAGCCCGCAGCTCGTTCGCGGTGTCGGTGTAGTGCTTGGTGACGTCGGCGCTGCCGATGCGCTACGTCTTCAATTCGCCGACCTTACCGAGCGCGACGCGCAGGTCCTTGACGAACTTGTCGAGATGCTCCGGCGGCATGCGCACGACCACGAAGCCCTTGGTCTTGCCGTTCTTCTACTTGTCGCTGTCGTCCTTCAGCTTCATGCCCCCCTTGACGGCGTAGATGAGCGAGGGGACGATATCGACGGCCTTGTCGAACGACTCGACCTCGAACTCCAATTCGCCGGTGCGGATAATCTTGCGGCCCGTTTCTACGGGGGGCTGCTCCTGCTTGTCCTTGGCGATGATTTCGGATTCGGGGTTCTTCTCGGGCGGCGAGTCCTTCGGGGATTCCTTCTTGGGCGTATCCGAACCAGGCGGACTATTTATCGACAGAGCCGGCGGATCTCCCGGAGCGCCCGGCTTCGCGGGGATGAGGGAATTCATGAAGTACCCTTGGTTGGATTTCGTCATCCCCTGATTAGGAACCGCCCATCCCATCTCCGGGCTCACAAAGACTGGTGCAAAATGAACTCGTTGGCTTCCTCCTTGTGGGGACGGATCAACCTTGCCCGAACTAATCCCTTGCGCCTCCGCGTATTCCTTCGCGGCGTCGCTGCGGCCGTAGAAGGTACCGTTCGTTTCGAGTCCCGCTCCAGCCCCGACATTGGGCGTTCGCTTTGAATTTCCGAGGGAGCCGATTTCCACACGGCCATCGCCGCCAGCCGGGCGCGTCGTGATATTGTAGAGGTCGCTCGGATCGATCCGCTTCTTCAGCCTCGCGTCATCCTGGATGCGGGTCGTCGCGTTCAGGATGCTGCCCGGCACGCTGACGTCGGAGATGCGATCGACGTCGTATTGAATTTCCTTGTCGAACTCCTGGGTCTTGGAAACGCCATCCGTTATCAGGGCGAGCGGCGTGGCGAGATCATTCTTAATGCTGCCTGAGGAATCCAACACGCGGATGTCGTTCTCTTTGCCCTCCCCGCCGCTGGCGCCGCCAATTTTCTGCCCAACCGTTGTAAAGGTCGCGTTGGCATCGGATCGCCAGAACGCCAGTTGCTTCAGGTTGTTGCTCGCAACCGTGCGGTCGTTCGCCCCCGGGAAGCCCAGGTCGCTGTTGAGAACGACGGCTTGCACGATGGTGCCGAACACGCCGAGCACCACGACCGCGGCGGCGGCGATGGCGAAGCGCAGCCAGCTTGGCCGCGCCACCGGGACTTTGGGCAGCCGGCGAATGGCGCGGTCTTCCAGGCGAGTGTCGGGGCGGGCGTCGGCAAATAGGTCCGTCATATAGGTCTCCAGTGCTTGCGTTTCCTTGTGAATCCGGGCGCAATCCGCGCACGCGGCCAGATGCTTCTGAGCGCGCTCACGCTCGGCAGCGTCCAGGCCGTCGGCGAAGAAGGCGTCGAGGTTTTCTTTGAGCCATTGGTGATCGGTCATGGTAGTTTTCCCTTTTCGGTCGCCGTTCTTCGTTTAGCGCCCGCGTGGCGTCACACGGGCGCTAAACGAAGAACGGCGATTTCCTACGTCTGCGGATAATCCGCACCCAACACCTTCTGCATTTCCGCGCGCATCCGTTCCATGCCGCGGTGCAACAGACCACGCAGGAAACCATTCGACAAACCCATCTGCTGTTGAATCGCGTCGTAATCGGCGCCGACCAAATAACGGAGCATGATCGGCACGCGGTACTCTTCCGGCAACGTCCGCAGCACCTCAAGAACCTTTTGCCGCATCTCTTCACGCTCGGCGATGTCCGCAGGATCCGGGGCTTCTCCACGCTGGCGCTCGGGCTCGGACGGCTGCGTGCGTTTCTTGCGCGTATCGTGGCGGACAGCGTCGATGGACGCGTTCATCGCGATCCGCAAAAGCCACGGTCGAAACTTCTCAGGGTCATCCAGTTGCCCCAGGGTGCGATACGCCGTCAACAGCGTTTCTTGCAGCAAGTCCTCGGTCTGATGCGTATCGCCGGTTGCTAGGTAGAGGCGTGTGAACACAAGCCGGGACGTGCGGCGCACGAGCTCCTCGAACGCCGTGCGATCGCCGTGCGATCGCCGTTCTGAGCACGCCTGACCAGGGTGTTATCCGCTTCGATCATCATCACGTCCTAAAAACATGACGCCATTTGCGGACGGAGCGCGCGCAACCGAGAAGAAGAGCTCACGCAAAGGCGCCAAGGCGCAAAGAAATAAGGCGAGTCTTCTAGGATCGAGGCTGCGGGGATTCCAAAACCCGATTGACTTGTGCAATTTCATCGCGCAGAACGAACCTTTTTCTTCCTCTCCTCCGCCTTTGCGCCTTTGCGCCTTTGCGTGAGACTCATTTACGAAGGGCAGAGGGGACAGGGCCCGGCCGCCGCATATAATCGCCATCACGACACTGTATCACACCACCCTCGCACCTGGGAGCCAATCCATGAAAATCCTCTTCCGCTGGGCGTGCGTTTGCGTTCTCGCCGCCGTGATTGTTCTGCCGGCGACAGCAGGCGAAAGAGCTCGCGACATCTTCAATTATGCCGCCCAAAAGAAGGCGGCCTCGAGCGTCAAGAAGATCGTCATCATCGCCGACGCTGGCACGCACGGCGGCAAGGGCAATCACGAGTTCAAGGCCGGCGCCGTCTACCTGGCACAAACTCTCAACGCGAATTACCTCAACGCGTTCGCCGTCGTCCACAAGCACACCGCCTGGCCCAAGGATCTGTCGCATGCCGATTGCGTCATCGTGCTCCTCAACCACGGCGGCCGGGCGGCGGAAGACAAGAACATCCAGGCCGCCGTCGAGCGCGGCGCCGGCTTCATGGCCATTCACTACGGCGTCGAGGTCAACAAGGGCAAGCAAGGCGAGCAGTTTCTCAAGTTCATGGGCGGCTACTTCGAGCCGTATTGGTCCGTCAACCCGCATTGGACCCCGAAGTTTGACAAGATCCCCGAACACGAAACCACGCGCGGCGTCAAGCCGTTCGCCGTCAATGATGAATGGTACTTTCACATGCGGTTCGTAAACGACATGAAGGGGGTCACGCCAGTCCTGTCCGCGGTGGCGCCCGTGGAGACCGTTTCGAAACGATGGAACGGCGGCAAGCCCGGCGCGCACAACGGCAACCAGGATGCGCTCGACGCGGTCAAGGCCGGCAAGCCGCAGCACGTCGCCTGGGCCTATGTTCGCCCCGACGGCGGTCGCGGCTTCGGCTTCACCGGCTACCACAACTTCAACAACCTCACCAACGATAGCTTCCGCACGCTCCTCCTCAACGCCGCGGCTTGGACCTCCAAACTCGAAGTGCCCGCCAACGGCATCCCGAGCAAGACGCCGTCGAAGGACGATCTCGAAAAGCTGTATCAGGATGGCGAGCGGATTCCGTGATTCGCCTGGCCGCTTGCGGCGTAGCACTTGCTACGCCGCAAGCGCCTGGAGTGTGGTGTTGACAACCCGTCCAATAAACGCTTTTCCCCGCCGTTACTACTGGACATAGTCGCTAAACTGCGTCAACCGGACGGAGGTGGGGATTGCGCGCACTTCGCGCAAACCTACGGCGTTTATTGCTTCGGCTAATCGTGGCGGGCTGGGCGTGCTGCCTGACTTCCCAGATCGGTCTGGTGCAATCTCCGCTCAGCGTCAATCGCATGCCCAACGCGCTTGGCCCACCGCAAGAAATCCGAACCCCGGCGCCTACCGTGCTCAAATTCCAGCCCCCTGCCAATGGCCCAACGCCCGGCTACGTGACCGAAGAGGTCACGAATCAAGCTAGGCCGCAGGTCTTGTTCTTTGAAGCGAAACCAAATCTGGCCACGCTCGAGTGGCCCGCTCGCAACCCCCGCAGGTGCCGATATTCGCCGACGAGCCGCCGCGTGAATGGTTCGGGCCACAGCTCACCACCATGGTCCCGGCGGCCGTCTTGATTTCCAGCGAAACGGTGGAGCCAGACATCCTGGCGCCGCCCGCATTCGCCACGCTTTCGATCTCGTTCGCGCGTCCCTGCGCCCGTTCGCCGAAAAGACCAACCTTTGGCAGCGTGATCGACCTGGAGAACTTCACCATGCCGACCTGGATCAGCGACTCAGTTCGATTCCTCACCCCGCGGCAAATCAACACCCTTGAGGAGGCGTTAGCAGGTTATCATCGTCTGGCATCAGTCCAACCCGGAACGCCCAGCAAACGTGACAAATGAATTGTCGTAGCGCAAAAAAAAATGTCCCGCACTCCGGAACCGACGTCGCCCAAACATCGGAACCTTCATGCGGGACTATTTTATTATACCTCGGCGAAGCCCACAAACAATCAAGCAATCTTACCTATCTATTATGAGCTAATTCCACAACTAATTCGCGGCAAGGGCGTGCCGCTTGGCTCATCGACAACCCGAAGTTGTCCGTAACGATTGCGCATCAGTACGTTCGGCAGCAAATCGGCGCTCACTTCGCCGATCAGGGCGGCGTTTCGGCCGAGGATGTGGCTGCGTAGCGCCGCCAGCGCGAGATCGGCATTGGGCGGTGCAACCAGTACGACCACTTTGCCCTCGCTGGCGATGTAAGGGGGATCCAGTCCAAGCAGTTCGCTCGCGCCGCGCGCCGCCGGCGAAATTGGCAATGCCGCTTCATCAATCGCCACACTGAGCCCCGTTTGCTCGACGAGTTCGTGCAGCACTGCCGCCACGCCGCCGCGCGTCGGATCGCGCAGGAAATGGATCTCGGCCTGCGATGCCACTAGGCGGGCCACCAAGTCGTGCATGGGCGAGATGTCGCTGCACAGCCCCTCGCCCAGATCGATGCCGGTGCGCACTGACAGGACCGCCAGACCATGATGCCGTGCGCTCGCGCCGCGTCGAGGACGGTCTGGTCCCGAGGCGACGTAATAGGCTGGCCATCGATGGTCAGGGTCTTGACAGACATGAGGAAACCACCTGCATGAGCGGATTCGACACAGGATGGTTTACCAATTCGCAAAGGCGGCGTCCGTCAGCGCCCGGCGGCTTTTCGAAGTATCCCCGCGACCCGCTCCGCCACCACCCGCTCCTCGCCCGTTTGCAGCGTGAAAACCGAAATGACCACGCCGCGCTCGCCCGTTCCCGGCACCCGGCCGATCTGGATCGGCGCGTCGCCGTCCATCAGCGCCCGCGTGAAGCGCTCGCACGCGATAGGGACTCGCTTTTCGTCCCACGTCAAAATCAAGTGCGAGACATGATTTGCGATCGGCGGCACGATCCGTTCGCATTGGACGCTGGCAATGTTCTTGACGGCCGCCTCGATTACGCCGATACGCCGTTCCCACTCGCGAATTTCGGCCTTGTGATCGAGCCGCACGAACCGCTCCACGGTCACCATCGCGGCGATCATGTCCTCCTTCGACACCTTCAACCCACGCCCAATGCTCGGGCAGTGAGGATTGGTGTTGAGCTTGGCCGCATCGATCAGCTCCTTGCGGCCCAGCAGCAATCCGGTGTCGTTCGGCCCGCGCATCGCCTTGCCGCCGGAGAACGCGACGAGATCGAACCCCATGCGATTGTACTCGGACAGCCGTTCGGCGGGCGGCACATCGGCCGCGGCATCGAGCAGCGTCGGCAGTCGATGCTCGCGCGCCAGCGTGATCCACTCGGCGCGGCGGATGCGTCCCCCGGCATCATCCTTGTTCATGAAGAACATCAGGGCCGTACGTTCGTTGACGACGCGTTTGACATCCGCCGCCGACTCGACATCGATGAGGCGCACGCCGACGTTGGTGAGCTGATTGTCGTAGCAAGAGTGATGGGCGCGTTGCAGGATGACTTCGTTCCGCATGCCCGTGGTATCGGGGAGCCGCACGATCTTCTTGCGATCGCCGCGCGTAATGACCGCCGCCGTGCCGAGCTGCAACGCCCCCGCCGCTCCGGTGGTGACGAGCGCCGCCTCGACGCCGATGACCTTGGCAATGCGCTCGCCGACGCGATCCTGCAGCTCGATCAGGTTGACAAAATGCCTCGCCGCTTCGCCCCAGGCCGCAACTACTTCCGGCGGCATGACGGACCCGCCGAGGTTGGTGACAGTCCCGGTCGCGTTGATGACGTGCTTGAGGCCGAGCGATTCGTAGATGCTCTGGCGTGCGCGTTGAGCGGCAACAACAGAGCCGCGAGCGTTAGCGACCGGAGCGATCGCGAGGGCGGCGCCGGCTTGGAGGAGACGGCGGCGGGTTAAGCGTTTCTTGTTTTTCATCGTTCGGCCCCCTCTTGCGACATCGGGCGAATTAGGTTCGCCAATCAGTCCCGCAGGGTAAGGGTCATGCTGCCATCACCTTTCGCGGTTTGAATGCAACGCTGCACTGTACCAGAAAAGGCAATCCTCCGTGGCTTGACTTCGGAGGATGCGGCTTGTTGGTGACGATGCCCTACACGAAGCAGGGTACGTCAACGAGGACACCTTGAACCACTGCCGAAGGACGGGGCCGCACGCCAGAGGTTGCCGGGCAGTTGATCTGGTCTTGGGGACGGAGTGATGCAGTGATCCAAAGCAAAAGCTTTGGATTCTTACTTCACTGCATTTCGTGAGTTCGGCATTTGCAGTTGAGAATGTGTCCCGGTTCTCGACTGCATTTTCCTTTACACCGTTGTCCCTCGTTGCCACTGCCGTAATAGGTGCAAATCTTATCGCACCGGACAATCTTCTTTTTGGGCGCAGCGACAGGTGCTTTTTGGTCTTCCGCCATTTTCAGGTTTCCTTGGGGACAGTTCAGGGCAACCGGATCGAACATAGATTTATCCTAGGCTACTATGGCCGTCCTGGGTAGACCATCCTTATTCCGTCACTGCCTGCGTCCAGTATCGAAACGTATCGGCGGAAATCGGGAACTTCCTGCTCCTGTAAATGGCATCCAACCATTGAATAAACGCTTGCCCATGGGTCTTCATTCCCAGCAGCGTCAGGCTCCGTAGTATGCGGGCAATTCGGAGCCAGTTGTGATTGGGACTAGCCCATGCGTCTGGAACTCTGGCCTTGAAGTTCTGGCCTTCCAAGACCTCTCCCTTGTCTGAAAGCGACAGACCAGGGAAGGCCAGGATTCGCTTGAATGACTTCAGCAGATTAGCTTGAAGAATCGGATCGCCCTTGAAGGCGGCGATGTCCTCCTCGGTGTCCAGCAACCACGGGTGTTCGCCTATGAGCGAGAGAAGGTGATTTTGCTTTTCGTAAGCTGGTAATGCGAAGCGATCAAGGATTTGCTGAAAGGTAGGCATCGGAAAAGCACACAAATGAGTCGTCCAAGGTGTCGATGCTTCTGATGGGACTCCTAAGGGCGAAGTTTCTCGTCACGATTCGGCCGCGCCTTGAGGACCTCGTAGTGAATACCCTGTGCGATAAGCAATTCGAGATGAGCCGGCAGAACCTCATGGATCGGATCATCTGCGCTGAGCCGAATCGGGCCAATTTCGATTATGGCGCACCAGGCCTTACCCCGTTCGGCTTTGGGAAGACGGGGCGTTATCATGGTTGGCTCCGTTTCATGCACATTGCAGGAATCTTACATCAACGTGGCCGGGATCGCAAGGTTCCCCGGCCTCGCCGCACTTGTCAAGAGTTCCTTGGACGCTACGCCGCAAACGGCTGGCTGACCGAAATCACTTGCCATTCTTCCGTACTCAGGCGGCGATCTCGTCGCGCAGTTGCGGATTGAAAATGCAGATGAGATGGTCGGCATCCTTGATCTCGACCACGGGCCAATCCTTGCGGACTTTGCGGAGCGGATCGACGTAGAGCTGCTTGCAGATGTCCTTGCTGCCGATCAGTACCTTGACGGGGAGGTCGATCTTTTTGAGATGATGCTCGGTCACCGCAAGCTGCTGGATCGATTCGAGCATGACGGGGGGCGGGCCGAGCTTGATGTCCTTGCCGGCGCCGTCCCAGAATTTCTGCAGAAGGCTGCCTTCCTGCAGCCAGCCCATGCCGCACACGGTGCCTGACAGAACACGCTCGGGATACTTCGTCATGAACTTGAAGGTGATCATGCCGCCGAGCGAATAGCCGACGATGTGGGCCTTCTTGATCTTGAGGTGATCCATGAGCAGGGCGACATCGTCCACCATCTGGATGCCGTAGGCTTCCTTGTCGAGAGGCCGTGCCGAGAAGCCGTGCCCCGGCAGATCGAGCGAGATGACCTGATGCGTCTTCTTGAGTTCGGCGACGATGCCGGGCAGTTGCCAGTTGATGAACGTGCTGGAAAACAGGCCGTGGACGAGAACAACTGGCCCCCCTTTGCCCTCGTTGAGGTAGGCGATCTTCACTCCCTTGGCGGTAAAGGTTTGCGCCCAAGTTGGACCGGCCGTCAGGAGTAACAAGGCGAGCGCCATGAACTTTCGATTGGTTGACATCGAAATGCTCCCCAGGACGAGGCTACGATTCAAGTATCTTGGCGTTTACGATCTTGAGGCTCGTCAGGTATACCGCATAGAGCCTGCCGGGGTTTTCGGAGAATAGCGCAACGTGGCCACATTCGCCGCACAGGCGCACAGTCACGAGCTCGGACTCGTAGCCTTTGAAGATTACTGCGGTCGGGTCGGCAATCACCGTGACACGGAGTTGCCCTTCCGTGCCATCCAAGGTTGCCGTCGGGATGATCCTGTCCGAACCGCAGCATTGACACTTGAGGGTGCTCGGTGCTGCACGCAGTTTCTTGATCTCGGCATCGACTTCATCGTCCTTTTCGTCATAGGCGGACATGGGACACCCTGGTTCGGCAGTGTTTCTCGTTTACTCGCGCTCGCGTCCGACTCACATTACCAGACGTGGCCCGCACGATCAACGTTACACCCACCAAAAGGATTTCCACTCTTGACTTCACACGGTGTCCGCCGGAGTTGGACGCTGGTGATGATAGCGATATTGTCGATTGTCTACTTGGTCCAGGCCCCTTTGCCGGAAGAAGAGCTTGATTGCCGCTTGCGGCGTAGCAGTCGCAAGGTGACACGCGTATGCTACGCCGCAAGCGGCAAAATCACTCCGCGTCCAGTTTCGCGAGGAACTGGTCATAGTCGCGGATTTGCGCTAGCATCGTCGCTTCAAGTTCGCGGACGTTCACCTGGAGCCTCTCGATCTGTTTGTCCTGAGCGACAAATTTCTCCAGGAACGCCTTGTAGTGCTCCGACGACATCGGGATGATCTTCAAGTTTTCGCGCACGCGGTTGTGATCCGTGGTCACGATGGTCAATTGCCTTTCCACCTCGGCAAGTTGCGTCTGCGTCGCGCCGATCTTGGCCTGCATGCCGAGAGCCTTGGTCAAGGCGGCCTTGACATCGGCGCTGGTGATCGAGCTTGCCAGATAGCTGCGAATCGCGTCTTCGGATAGGTTCTTGACGAGGTACTCGCTGGCGATGTAGCTGCGCTCCTCGCGCACCGCTTGCTGTCCCGTCTTGCCCTTGGCGACGGACAACTTGAAGCGGAAGACCTCCGGGCCTTTCTGCGGGTCATTCTGGTCATCGAGCCGGGCCCAGCCGGGACGCACGATGTGATCGATGGTAAAGGTGCGGTCCATGTCGGAGAGGTTCTGCACGAAATAAGCCTTGGTCTCGCGATGCTTGAGGCTCCGCGTCACGAACCCCTTGACGATCTTCACCCCCGTCACTTTGTGAAAATCGCTGAGCGTTTCGACCTTGATGTTGATCCCCGCGGCGTTCGCATAGAACTGCTTCGCGCCGAAATGATCCACACGCGGCATATCCTCGATGACGTCGTAAACGATCGTCTTTCCCTTCGGGACCGAAACCTGGAAGCGGTAGAGATCTCGCGTCTGCTCGGCTGGCGACTTCGGATCGGCCAGCTTCCAATCCGTCCGAATCGGATGTTCGAGGATCACCTGGCGATCGTGCGTCGAGCGGTTCTTGATCGTGTAGGTCTTCGTCTGACGAATGTGATACCGGGCGTTCAAGCTTTCAGAGCCGATCTTGAAGTTCATGTCGGGGCTTGGGGCCTGTTTCGTTTCGGTCTTAATCTCCGTGCCTTGATCGAGAGCGTAGCTCAGGAGCCGCGTCTCGTTCGGCTGCACGTCGAGAATTCGTGTATCGCCGCCGAAGATGCCGCCGTCGTAGACCGTGATCGGGCCCTGCGTCAGCGGTTTGCCGGAGGTGTTCTTGAGTTTCAGGCCAAGCAAGGGATATTTCGCATGGGTCGATTCATTGAAGATGCTGACCTTCTGCCCCTCAATGGTCTGATCGAGGATCGGCAGCATGGCCGATTTCTGCCGCGGCAGGTTGATCTTCTGATCGATGGCATACTGATAGAAGTCGCCGACCTCATCGCCGCTGGCGACCGACTGGATACCCTCCTGGAAATTGAAGCCGGCGATGACCTTGCCCTTTTCTTTCCCCTCCTCGAGCTTGGCAACCTGCTCCGCCCGACGGCGCTGGAGTTCGTCGTAGGTGAGCTTGTTCTGTCCGCGCTGGGCCTTCTCCTGCATATCGCGGTTGAGATTTTGCAGGCTCTGCTCCTGGAAACGGTTCAACCCATTGCCGCCAACGTTGCCATTGAAACCGCTGAAGTTGCCGCCCATGCCGATCATGCCGCCGCCCATGCCCATGCCGCCCATGCCGCCCATGCCGCCTTGCACTTGCTGATTGAAGTTCGGGTCGGGCGGTGTCA
This sequence comes from Gemmataceae bacterium, assembly GCA_009692065.1. Taxonomy (GTDB): domain Bacteria; phylum Planctomycetota; class Planctomycetia; order Gemmatales; family Gemmataceae; genus SIAQ01. The sequence continues at coordinate 29,194 of SHZY01000018.1, read as the reverse complement.
TGGCTCCCCCGTAGACTGGCGGGCGCAGCGACGCAAACATCTCCGGCTCCACAACCTGGCGCGGCACGTAAATCGGATCGTACAGGTTCATCGTGAACGAGATCGGTTTGCCGGAGACGAGCACCATGCGGACGTCGTTCCAGTCGTCATCGCTGGTGTTCTCGACCAAGGCCCAGCCTTGCAAGAAGACCTTGCCGTTGGGATCGAGACGCAGGCGATAGGTGGTTTTCCAGATGGGGCGTTCGACTACGTAGCCGACGCGGACTGCCCGTTTACCTTCACCGTTGAAACCGACGCTGACGGTTTTCTTCTGCGTATCATGGGATCGGGCGAGGACCTGGAGGGCACGTTGCAATTCGCCTTGAAGAACCGCATTCTGGAAACGGACCGAGACGACTTGCTCCATCGGAATGGCTTGCAGGCCAGTCGCGGTGTTGAGATTGAGAATATCCGTGTCGGCTCCCGGCATCAAGCCGGCGAGTCGATACTGGGCTTCCATGCCGATGATGGTGCCGGTGATGGTGGTCGTGACGCCTTCCTTTTTGCCCAAGCGGGTGATGTCGATCTTTTCGCCGCGCGCCTAGTTGAGAATCTGCCCGAAGGTGGGATTGGTGGTCAGATCGACTGCGAAGCTGCGCAGAATCTTTTCGATGGGGTCGCTCGAATCGTAGTTGACGGTGCCGATCTGTCCCTTGGCATCTTGCAGCACGAGACTCTTGAGGAGATCGTTGATGTCGCTGACGGGGAAGGAAAGCTCGACGCGGGCGTTGCCGTCCACTTCGCCTTCACGCTGGAAGTAGCCGACGCCGCTGTTGAAGAGAACCACCTGTCGGATCGGCAGCGGTTCGGCCGCCTTGGGCCCCTTGACGACGGAGATCGTCGTGTCGGCGTGGCCATCGCTCGCTTGAAAAGCATAGCAGACCAGGCCAAGCACGATGATGGTGAGAACCGGCGCCGCGAACCAGAACCATTTGCGCTGCTTCATTGAATTCTCCCTTGAATGACACAACTTCCCACAACGGAACGATGACCGATGCGAAACTTGCGCGGGGATAGGAAAGGCAAATCCGCTGAAGGTTACCGTTGCACGCAGCCGAATGCATGGTAAGATGGCCAGATGTTTACTCCTGCCTGCGGTGACGGAGTTCACGTATGATCTCGCTTGGTGGGTCGGCAATTCGGTCATGCGAAGGGACGACGCGACGGGAATGGCTGCGCGCCGGCGGGCTAACTTGCCTCGGACTGTCGCTGCCTGAACTGCTCCACCGCCGTGCCGTCGCGGCGCCACAAACACAGCCCCCTACCTTCGGCCGAGCCAAATCGTGCATCGTCGTGTTTCTCTTCGGCGCACCGGCCCATCAGGACATCTGGGATCTCAAGCCACTGGCGCCCAGCGAAATCCGCGGCGAGTTTCGGCCCATCTCCAGCAGCGTACCGGGCATTCATTTCGGTGAACATGTGCCGCGCATCGCGCAACAGGCACATCAGTTCACGCAGATTCGCTCGGTGAGCCATCCCGATAACACGCATACCGTGGCGATGCACACCATGCTCACTGGGGTGCGCCATTTACGGCCTGGCACCAATCCGCAGAACGCGCCGGACGACTTTCCAACCTTCGGCGCCGTCCTGCAAAAGCTGCGCGGCGGGCGTGGAGCGTTGCCAGCGGGCATCAGCTTGAACGCGCCGGCCAACCAGGTGTCGGCGAATAATCACATATTCCCGGGCTTCTTCGCCGGCTTCCTGGGTAGCGTCTACGATCCGCTCTTCGTGCCGCAGGATCCGAGCCGCAGCGACTTCCAGCCGTTCCCGGTCGCCGAGGGAGAGGCCGCCCGCCGGTTGCGTGCCCGACGTCCGCTCCTGGCCGAGGTCGATCGCCAGCAGCAAGAGTTAACGCAACGCGCCGGCGTCCGCTCCCTTGACGCCCATTATTCCCGCGCATTCGATCTCGTCACGTCGCCGGCGACTCGGCGCGCGTTCGATCTGGGCGCCGAGAGTGAACGGCTGCGACATCGCTACGGATCATCGGCATTCGGACAGGGTCTGCTGCTCAGCCGGCGGCTTGTGGAAGCGGGAGTGCCGCTGGTCACCGTCAACTGGGCACGCGACGACGCTTTCTGGGATACCCACGCCAACAACTTCAATCTGCTGAAGAACAGTCTGCTGCCGCCGTTCGATCAGGGTTTCTCGGCCCTGCTTGAAGATTTGCGCGCACGCGGAATTCTGGATGAGACGCTGGTGGTGTGCCTGGGCGAATTCGGGCGCACGCCGCGCATCAATGGGCAGGCGGGGCGCGATCACTGGGCCGCCTGCAACACCGTCGTGCTGGCCGGCGCGGGAGTCGGCGGCGGACTGATCCATGGCGCGTCCGATCGCTGGGCCGCCTATCCGAGCACGGCGCCGGTGTCGCCCGCCGATATCGCCGCGACGATTTACCACGCGCTCGGCGTGGACCTCGATACGCAGTTGTACGATTCGGTGGGCCGGCCGCTGCCGCTCTGCACGGGGACGCCGCTGACTAGTTTGTTTGCTTGAGTGTAGTCGTCACGCTCCACGTGACGATATCCTCACGCGGAACGTGAGGACTACACTTGGGAGGTCGCGCAATGTTGACCCTCCGCACCCGTGGCCCTCGCTTGTGTGACGCCTTGACGCGCCGCGAGATGTTGCACGTCGGCAGCCTCGGAGCGCTCGGTCTGACGCTGCCGAACCTGCTGCGCGCCCAAGGCGCCAAACGCGCTCGTTCGTGCATCGCGATGTTCCTGATGGGCGGTCCGCCGCAGCACGAGACGTGGGATCCCAAGCCCGATGCAACCGCAGACGTGCGCGGCCCCTTTGGCCCGATCGCGACCTCGGTGCCGGGCATTCAGGTTTGCGAAATATTGCCGCGGCTTGCCCAGCGAATGGACAAGCTTGCGATTCTGCGGGCCGTCTCGACCGGCGATAGCGCGCATTCCTCGAGCGGCTATTACATGATGACCGGCAAGCCGCATCAGCCAATGAACTTCGAGAACGCCAATCCCGGCACGCCGAATAACTGGCCGACCTTGGGCGCGATGGTGCAGCGTTTGCGAGGCAACGCGGGTTCCGTACCGGCTGCCGTGCGCTTGCCGCATCGCATCTTCAACACCGACGGCTCGGTCTGGCCCGGCCAGGACGCCGGTTTTCTTGGAACGACGGCCGACCCTTGGCTCTTGAACTGCGTGCCAGGGCCCAACATGCGCGTCAGCGAGTTCAGCCTGTCGGCCGATCTGCCGTCGGGCCGGCTCGAAGATCGCCGGCGACTTCTGGGCGCTGTCAATCACAGCATCGACGCCGCCGACCGGTTCGGTCAACTGCAGCGCTACGATCGGCAGACGCAGCAAGCGTTTGACATGCTGCGCTCGGCCCGCGCCGGTCATGCGTTTGACCTTGAGCGCGAACCCGTCGGCGTACGCGATCGCTATGGCCGCAGTCCGTTCGGGCAAAGCGTGCTCCTGTCGCGCCGGCTGGTGGAAGCGGGCGTGTCGCTGGTTCAAGTCAACTGGTATCGCGGGCCGGACGAGCCGAGCGACAACCCGTGCTGGGATTCGCATACCAACGAACCGGAGCGTCTGCGCAACGTACTCGCCCCGCCGACCGACCAGGCGTTCTCCGCCTTGCTCGATGACCTCGCCCAGCGCGGCATGCTCGACGACACGCTCGTAGTGTGCATGGCCGAGTTTGGACGAACGCCGCGCTATAACAATCGGCGCGGCCGCGATCACTGGGGCCCGGTGTTCTCGGTCGCTCTGGCCGGCGGCGGCATTCGCGGCGGCATCACCCACGGCGCCTCCGACCACCTTGGGGCACAACCCAGAGATGGCCGGGTATCTCCGGAAGACCTGACGGCCACCATCTTCCATTGCCTGGGATACTCGCCCGACACGGAAATTCTAGACAGCCTCAGCCGCCCCATCCCAGTCAGCCGTGGCCAGGTGATCCGCCAGATCGTGGCGTAAAAAACGACCCCGCGTTCACACACGGGGCTTGTTGAAAGTGATGAATCAAATCAACTCGCGCATCGGCTGGGCGTTGCCATCCACCAGGTAATGCGGCCGGCCGCTGTGATCGGTCACGGTGGCGCGGCCCGTGTCGATGCCGAGGTTGTGGTAGAGCGTCGCGAAGACTTCCTGAAACGTAACCGGCCGTTCTCGTGCCTGGCCGGCCTGACGATCGGTGGCGCCGATCACCTGGCCAGTATGCATGCCGCCACCCGCTAGCAGTGCGCACGACACCGACGGCCAATGATCGCGGCCGGCGTTCGGGTTGATGCGCGGCGTGCGGCCGAACTCACCCCAGACCACCACCGACACATCTTGATCCAAGCCGCGCTCGTGCAAATCGTCGATCAGCGTAGTGAGACCCAGATCGAGCATCGGCAAATGATGACGCGCGTTCTCGAACGTGGTGCCATGCGGCGTGCCATGCCAATCCCAGCGCCCGTACGACAGCGTCACGCAACGAACGCCCGCTTCGACGAGGCGGCGGGCCGTGAGGAAGTAATCGTTGAGCAGCGGCCCGGCATCGCCATAGCCAGCCGGTTCCGGCGAGCCGCGGCCATAGCGGTCGCGTGTGCGCGGATCCTCGCGGCCAAGATCGAGCGCTTCCGCCAATCGGTTCGACGTCAAAATATTGAGGGCTTGTTGCGTGTACGGGTCAGCGGTTTGCGTCGTTTCCAGATGCCGGCGCAGCCCATCGAAGCTATTCAAGAGCGAGGTGCGATCGGACAGCCGATCCATGGTGACGCCCTGCAGCACCATGTTGGCCATGCCGTCGGCGTTGGGTTTGAACGGCGTGTGCGCAAGTCCGAGAAATCCAGGCTGGCCAGCATCGGCCCAGGTAGACGTGATCATTCGCGGCGACAATCCGACAAACGGCGGCACCGACGGATGCGAGGGACCCTGCAACCGCGAAACGATCGAACCGAACGACGGCCTACCGCCCGGTGGCTGTTGGCCAAACCGGTGGCCCGTCATGCACTGAAACCCCGCGTGCCGTTCCTCAGCCCCGACGATCGAACGGATTACCGCGAACTTGTCCATCTTGGACGCCAGCCGCGGCAAGTGCTCGCAGATGTTGATGCCGGGGACGTTGGTGCGGATCGGATTGAACTCGCCACGAACCTCGGACGGTGCGTCGGGCTTGAGATCAACCATGTCCTGATGCGGCGGCCCGCCCGACAGGAAGATCATGATCACCGACTTGTGCGACCGCGTGATACCGGCCTCAGCTTCCGCCCGCAGAATCTGCGGCAACGACAGCCCGCCGAGCGCGAGCCCACCGATTTTCAGGAAATCACGCCGCGAGGCGTTATCACACAGACGCTGCCGTTGGCCGAGGATGGTGAGCATGGGCATCAGGTTACCCGATTTTTGTGGACTCGTCAAATACAAATGCCAGGCCAGTTTTCGTTTCTTCGTTTAGCGCCCGCAGAAAACGGCCAGCGGCCCGGCGCTTCACTGCGGGCGCTAAACGAAGACCGGATTCACTCCGGCATCCACCCATCGTATGGCTTCACGAACTCCCACATCTGCTCCGGCCGCCCGATCTTGATCAGATTCTGCCGTATGTACTTGATCTCGTTTTCAAATTGCCGCCGTGAATTGATGAACGTCTTCCACCCCGGCCCATCGGGTCCATACGGGATGATTGACCGGCCGCTTCCCGGCCTCGATAAGAGCGGCCTTGGCCCTCTCCTGAAACTTCGCGATCACATCTTCGGCACGATCGCGATGCCGGCGAATCAAAAGATGGACATGGTCGGGCATAACAGCGCAAGCGTGACAGACATATTCCCACTCCACGGCACAGGCGCCAAACGCTTTCCCAATCATGGCGATGTCATCCTCATCGAAGGGATAGACGTTGTGTGCGAGCGTGTCATGGGCGTTTTTCAGGAAGGCTCGCAGTTCCTTCGACGATGGCTGATTTTTCTTGCGCCCGAAATGATGCTCGCCCAGGGCCGCGATCGGCTCGACGCGCACTTCGGTCGATGTACTGCCGCGCGGATCGTTCGGCAGCCAGTAGCCGTACACCGTCCAGATGAGGTGATAGCCGGCGACCATGAGGGAACTCCTCAATGGGGACATTGTAACCGCGCGGCACCGCGCGGGCGCTAAACGAAGACCGGCGTATTGTATTTCCCCGTTTAGCGCCCGCGCGGCCCCCGGTTTCACCTCATCCTACTTCCTCGTCAACTTATCCCCCGCCCCCGCCAGCCGATAAATCTCCGCCGTCCGCTCGAACGCCTTCGCATCGCCGCCAATGATCGTCAACGGCGTCGGCGCCAACAGCCCCAGCGCCTCGGGAATGTCGAGAACGCGCAGCACATTGAGGAAGTGCGGCCCCTCCTTGTGCGACTTCGGCGCATCGATAACGACCACTTCCTTGATCGACGGCTCGAACAAAGCGGCGTAGGCGGCGATGATGCCCTGTTCCCCGACGCCAATTACCTTCCATTCAATCGGTCCTTTATCTAGCCGAGTTACCGAGGTCTCGATGTAGCCCATCAAGGAAATCACGTCCCGCACCGCTCCTTGATCGATCGTCCGGCCGAGCAACAAGTGAGAGCGTTCGACATAGTTCGGCGGCGATTTCGCTGTCCACCAATGATCCCTCCCCCGCAGAAACCCACCAACATTGAATCCGTCGCCTGTCTTGTCCTCCTCCTCCTTCTTCAAGATTTGTTGTTGCGCTTTGCTCAGCGATCCCCGGCCAGGTATTGGAACAAACACTCCGGTGCGATATGTCTTGACTGGCCCACCGAGGAAACTGGTCCCTCCCTTGATTCCAGGCTCCGTGATCACCACCAAATTCGGCCCTGTGACAGGTTCGGCGGGGGCGATTTTCAGGGGTAACGGCCGAAAGCTCTGCTCTCGCAGTTTTGCAATCATCCCCTTCTTCCACTCCCCAAAATTTCCCTTTTCCGGCAACGCCACCTTCGCCGCCGGGATGAACAGCTCGTCGATCCGATGATTGATCGCGTCCTTCGGCAAATCGTCGTCCGTCGGAAACACGCGCAGGTCGCGGCCCTTCAGCGGGGTGTACTTCACGCTGTCTTCGACTTTGGCTCTTGGCTCGCCCTTGAGGTGCCTGTCGAAGAACTGGAAGATCGCGCCGCGCAGGTCGGGGCGGTAATCGTGGCCGCCGACGCTGACGTATTCAGCGACCGATTCCGATATCTTGCGGTCCCCGTTCCCATACATGTCGTAAATCTTGTGCAGCTTTTTCATGATGCGGCGATTGGCGTCCATCGGGAAGATCGGGTCCTTGTCGCTATTTGCGAACAGCATGGGCCGCGGGGCGACCAGGGCGGCGATCGTGGTCCAGTCCCACTGGTAGGTGTTGTAAAGGAACATGCAATCGCAATGGCCGTTGACGCCTTTTTGCTTGACGTAGAAATCGAGGTCGGCCATGCCACTCACAGGTACGGCGACTTTCACACGCTCATCGGCGGCGGCGATCCAGAAGGTGGCCGCCCCGCCGCCGGAGATGCCGGTGACGCCGATCTTGTCGGGATCCACATCCGGGCGCGTGCAGAGATAGTCGATGGCGCGGACGCCGTTCCAGCACTCGACCGCCGCGGGACTGTAGCCGATCGAGTGCCACCAGAAGCGATTGTGGTTCTTCATCTTCTCGGCATCTTTTTCACCCCACGACGTGAGATGTCCCCACGGCCGGCCATAGGTACCATGATGCACACCGGGGATTTCGCCGAGCTGGAGCGTGTCGAGGATAATGCAGACGTAATCGTTGTTGGCGAACCAGAAGCCATGATCCTGGAACGCGGTCTTGACGCCGTCCCGCCCCTTGCCGGAATGGCCACATACGTAAACGATGGCCGGTCTTCGTTTAGCGCCCGCAGGTTCCTTCGGACGATACAAATTCGCCGTCACATAAAGCCCCGGCTTCGATTGAAAATGAATTTTCTCGACCACCACGCCATGCGCCTCAACCTCCCCCGTCTTAGTCGCCTTCAGCGCCGTCTTCTCCGGAATCGGCCACAGCCCCAGCATGTCCATGTATTCCTGATACAAACGCGGCCGTTTCTGTTTCCATTCATCGATGTTCTTGGCGCCGTCGAGAAATTTCGCCGACAGCTTGTCGGTCTCGGCGGCGAGATACTTCTCGATCATTTCGTCACCGGGTTTCCTGTCTTTCTTTTCCTGAGCGTAAAGTGTGAAGGGAACGAGCAGCAACACAAATGCAGCAAGGTAACGCATGGGAGGACTCCGTGTTGGCGATCGATCAATCGAGCGAACCAGCAACGTAGCACACCCTCGGCGCGACGGCAATCAGAAAGACCTACTTGACCGCGGCAACACAACCGGCGACAATTCAACGCCAGCCAACGTCCTTCTCACCAGCCAGGTGCATCATGTGCAAAACTCTCGGCAATCGAATCGGTTGGTGCGTTGTTCTGATTCTTATGAGTTCGATTGACGCTGCGGCCGCCGATTGGCCGCAGTTCATGCGCAACTCGGCTCACACCGGCGATGCCGCGGACGAAACGCTTCGGCTGCCGCTCGGCCTGGCAGCCCAGGTCAAGCTCGACGATGCGGTGCTGACTTCCGCCGCCGTCGTGGCCGGCCGCGCCTACGTTGTCGATCAGATGGGAACGGCCTACTGTATCGACCCGCGCGCGGGCCGCATCGTTTGGAAAGTCTCACCGGATGGCCCGAAGGCGATGGGCTCCAATACGTCCTCGCCCTGCGTCATCAATGGCCGAATATACTTTGGCACGACTGCCGGCTCACTTCACATTCTCGATGCCAAGAGCGGCAAGCTCGTCAAGACGCTGGCGATTGGCTCACCGATTGTGAGCGCGCCGACTTTCGCCAATGATGCGATTTACTTCCAGGCACTCGATGCAGTGCTGCGCTGCCACGATCTCGATGGCAACGAACGCTGGCACTGGGACCACTACACGCGCTACAAAGAACCGGCCGAGGTGACCAAGGCCACGGAACGCGAGCGCGGCCATCCCGGCAGCTACGATCGGCCCCACTACGGCGGCGGCGACGTCGCGGTGTCCGGCACGCGAGTCGTCACCAGCTTCGGGTGGGACATCGTTTGCCTGGAGGACGCCGGCAAATCCACCAAGCTACTTTGGTGCAATCGGGCGCCCAACGGCCGCGACGGGTCGTCGCCCATGTCATCGTCCATCTCCGAAGATTGGGTCTACAACGCCGGCATGGGCGCCGACGGACACCTGGCACTGACGCGACTCGCACTGAGCGACGGCAAGGTATCCCGGCTCACCAATGGCCGCATGGAAGCGTACGCCTGGAACACGCCGGCCGTCCGCGGCGAACAGGTAACGTTCCGCGATTCTTCGAACGGCCGAAACGGCATCGTCCTGTTCGACGGCGCACTGCGCAAGACAATCACCAGCTGGCGCGACGACAAGGAATCCACCCCGCTGGCCAGCTCGCACGCCTTGACGAAGAATCATCTCGTGGCGACAACCCTGCGTGGCGAATTGATCGTGGCGGATATTGCCGCGAAGCAGGGCGTCAAGCCGTTCCGCTTCAAGACGCCGCACGGCAAAGGCATCGGCGCCGCACCGGTCGTCGTCGATGGCCGCGTCTATTTCGGCTGTGACGACGGCTACTTCTACGTGTTGAGCCAAGACGGCGATCGTGAGCCGACGCGGGACGACAAGCTCGCGATCCAGGAACTACGCAGCAAAGTGCAACCAGCGCGAGGCAAGGCGACGACCTGGCCGTCAACCTGCGGCAACGCGGGCAACACCTCGTTCGTCAACGACCCGATCATCAAGCCGCCGCTGCGCGTGCGCTGGGCGACGCGCGGCTTCGGACACTTTCTCGCGCCGTGTGTCGCCACGGAGAACGACCTCATCAGCGTGACGTTCGGCGGCCTCATCACGTGCCAAGAACAGGAAACAGGCCGCCTGCGCTGGCGGCGGCAGATGCCCGGCCCGGAATGGGGCACCGGCACCGGATTGCTCGCAGCCGATGGCCACCTCTACATTCCCCGCCCGACTTTTGGCCGCATGGAAGGCGCCTTCCACTGCCTCGATCTCCGCGATGGCCGTTCGCTCTGGTCGGTAGACATCGGCGGCAGATACATCTGGGAACGCGCTGCTCCGGTGCTGGCGGGCGGCAAGATCGTCTTCGGCACTGGCATCAAAGGCACACCCCCTGGCACGGTAATTCAGGCGTGGGATGCCGAAACCGGCAAGCCGGCCTGGACCGTCGAGCTCAACGTTTCTGGAAATCGCGCCGGCTCGATCGCCGGTTGCACCGATGGACGGACCATGTACTTCACCGCCGGAGCCGGCGCCTGGCAATGGAAACAAGAAGGCGACAAGAAGCGCGGCGAGGCCGTCGCCATTGACGCCAGGTCGGGCAAGGTTCTCTGGCGTTCCAACGAGCTTTTCGGCACCAGCTACCCGGTGCTTGACGGCGACCGGTTATTCCTGAACGGCGAGGGCCTCCATTGCGTGTCGCCGAGCGACGGCAGGCCGATCTGGAAACGCAACGCGCCAGGCTATACGCGCTTCAGCGTGGGCAGCGATTTCCTGGTCATGCGCGGCTACGGCGGCCACGGCGTCAAGGTGCGGCTCGACGACGGCAAGGACTACCCGAATTGCCGCGAGCTAGGGGGCGAAACGCATTCCTGCAGCTCGGTGGCGCTGACGTCGCGATTTGCCTTCGCCGCTACCGTCGGCGGCCTGAACGTGCGCAATGTCGACAAAGGCGAATTGCTCTGGCGCTCGCCCGGCTTTGCGCCGCGCGGCTGCGTCAACCCCGCGCTTGCGAATGGCCGCGTCTTCTGGCCCAGCGCCGCCAGCGGCATGATCTACTGCTGGGAGCCAGCGGCGCAATGATTCGGATCCGGAGAACCTTACGATGCATTCAAGAAACGCGATCCTTGCTCTTGTCATAGTGCTGGCATCAGCCACGGTAGCTTCCTCTCAGGATGGGCCGAAGATAGGCGACTCAATCGGCAAGCTCAAGTTCACCGATATCCGCTCGTTGCCGCGCACCCTTGATGACTTCGACAAGAAGCAAGCGTACGTCCTCGTCTTCACCAACACGAGTTGCCCGCTCGTCAAGCGTTACTTGCCGTCGTTGCAGGCGATGGAGAAGGAATTCCGCGGCAAGGGGGTGCAGTTTGTTGCCGTTAACTCTGCCGAGGAAGACTCGATCGTCACGATGGCCACGCAGGCGGTGCAGCATGAGATGGAGTTCCCGTTCGTCAAGGACTTCGGCGGTTCCTGTGCGCGTGCGCTGGGCGTCCGCCGAACGCCGGAGGTTGTAGTGCTCGATGCCGAAAGGCGACTGCGCTACCGCGGCCGCATCGATGACCAATACCGCCTGGGCGGCGTGCGGAAGGAAGTGACGAGCCACGATTTGCTCAATGCGCTAGAGGCGGTGCTGGCGGGTCGCAAGGTCGAGAAGTCAGAGACAGAAGTGGACGGCTGCCCGATCACCCTTGTCAAGGAACGCAAACCTCGCGAGTTTACCTTTGCCGAGCACGTCGCGCCGATCTTGCAAAAGCATTGCTGGGAATGCCATCAGTCCGGCGGCTCGGCACCCTTCGCTTTGACGAGCTACAAGCAAGCGTCCGCCCGCGCAGAATCGCTGGCCGAGGTCGTGCGCGAGCAGCGCATGCCGCCGTGGTTCGCCAGTCACGAATTTGGACCGTTCGTCAATCGCCGCGGGCTGTCCGACGAGGAGCGGACCACCGTCATCGATTGGGTCCGCTCCGGCGCTGCCCAGGGAGACGCCAAGAAGACGCCGGCCACGCCCAAGGCGCCCGAAAGCAAATGGCTCATCGGCGCTCCCGACCTGGTGCTGCACTCCGACGAAATCAAGCTGCCTGCCAAGGGGGACATCCCGTATCAGTACGCGATCCTGCCACACGTCTTCATCGAAGACACCTGGATTCAGGGCGCACAAATCATGCCCGATCAACCGGGCCTCCTCCATCACGGCAACATGGGTTATGCCAACCTGGCCGAGGGTTTCAACGAGTCGAACTTCATCACTGGCCAGGTCCCCGGCGGCGAACCGATGTCGCTCGATGTCGGCGTTGCCTACCGCATCCCCAAGGGCTCCGTCCTCGCACTACAACTTCACTTTGTCGCTACCGGCAAACCGGAAAAGTGCAAGGTGTCGGTCGGTCTGCGCTACCCGCGCGAGGTGGTACAGAATCGCCTGCACAACATGCAGCTCACTGATCGCAAGTTCGCGATTCCTCCGGGAGCGCCGGCCCACAAAGTCGCCGCCAGCCGGGCGCTCGATCGCGACGTGCTCGGCGTCGGCCTCTTTTCGCACATGCACCTGCGCGGCAAAGACATGACGTTCACGGCGCACCTGCCAAATGGCAAAGCCGACACGCTCTTGATCATTCCGAATTACAATTTCTCGTGGCAACTCCCCTACCGCTGGGAGCCGGGCAAGATGCGCTTGCCGAAAGGAACACGCCTGGAGTGCGTCGCCCATTTCGACAACTCGGCGTTCAATCCCTACAACCCCAATCCGCTGGCCACCGTTCGCAACGGCCCGCAAACACATCACGAAATGATGTTCGGGTTCTTCTTCTACACCAATGCCGTTGAGCAGCTTGGCATCAACGTTGACGTGAAGACGGGGGCGGAACGAAAAAACCGAAAAAATGGCTCTTCGTTTAGCGCCCGCACGACGCCTCGCGGGCGCAAAACGAATACGCTCAACATGATCACACGAGACGTCACGCAAGCGCCGACGGATTGAGCACCGGCGTATCGCTCTGGCGCGGCTCGCCCAGGATGTAGAGCAAGCAGCCAAGCTGTGACACCGAGCCGACGTCGGCCACGTTCGCCTGTACACATGAGAAGCCGTTGTTCTTGTCGAGATCGGACGCGAGCACTTCAATCACCCAGATCGCGGCCTTCTGTGCCGAGCTGGCGACCGTCAGCGTGTTGGTCGATGGTGAACCGGCCGTGAACTGGCCGATCGTCGTCAAGTCGGCATCGGTCTTGGTCCACGCGCGTGCGACGTTCAGCGCTTTGGAGCCGGTGCCGGCAACGTCGGTCGCTTGCAATACGGTGATCGTCGGATCCTCCGTGCCGCTGCCGGCCGCGCCCTTGAAGAAGATGATCAAGAGCCGGGCGAACGCTTTCAAGTTCCCCCAGTCGCTGTTGTTGGCAGCGCTGGCAAGGTTGACGGGAACGAAACCGGCCGCGATCTGCATCTGGTCAAGCATGATGTGGACTCCAATAAAAAGGAAACCGCCGGCACGGCGGAAGGTGGAGACGGCCAGCGCCGTCGAGGTTTCTCGATGTTAGCACGCGCGCAGGTCGAAATGCGATGTCCGTTGTGTGATTAGTAGCGCAAGGTGTAATTGCCGACCGTCGGAGGCCACGAAGAGTTGCCGAGCCTGACCAAGACCAAACTACCCCGCCTGGATTCGAACCAGGACAAAGAGAGCCAAAAGGTAATCCGTTCTCAACACAAGTCACATAGCCAAACGACTTTCGGCAATGATGCAATTCCGTTTGACGCCGGTTTGCGCGAAACGTCGGAAAACGCCCCTCTCGACGCCGATCTGCGCCGACTCCTCGACGCCTGGCCGACCCTGCCTGATCCGATCAAAGTGGGTATCATGGCAATGGTACGCTCTGCCGTGCCAAAAGCGGACGGTACATCATGATCCGCGCGGAGATGCCTTGCCTGCTGCCTACGGCTTCGCTGGGGAAGTCCGGAGACGCTGGGGAAGGCGACGGGCGCGAACGTCTGCAATCCCAACCCGCATGCAATGGAGTGGCTTACCGTGGCTTACGGTGGCTCACCGTGGCCGACGAAACGCCGACGAGAACTTGGCGCTGGCTCTGGCAAGCGGCCAAACGCTTCGAGACGCCGCCGTCGCCGCGAGGGTCGGCGAGCGGACGGCAACCCGCCGCTGGGCAGACCCGACATTCCGACAGCGAGTTGCCGACCTGCGGGGCGAAATGGTAAGCCGCGCCTTGGGGCGAATGGCCGACGGCATGGCCGAGGCTGCCGACGTGCTACGGAGCTTGCTTGCGGCCGAAGGCGAGAGCGTGCGCCTGGGAGCGTGCCGGGCAATGCTAGAGTTGGGCGTCAAGCTGCGTGAATTCGCCGACGTGGAAGAACGGTTCGCCGCGCTGGAACGCCGCGCGGAAGGATAGAAACATGAGTAGGCTGAAGACGCGCCTAAAGCGATTGGAAGAATCTTTCACGGCCGCTGGCTGTCCCGGTTGCGCAGTTCAGGTAGTCGGAGTACATCAGGAATATGAGCTGCCGAACGGCGAAACGATTACCTTGCCGCCGTTCCCGCCGCCTATTCCCTGCACCTGCGGGGGCGCAGCTCGCAAACCCATCGGAGGCGCAGCACGCAAACCTATGAGGGTTGTCGCCATCGTAGTCAAACATCCGGGCGTAGTCGAAAGCCGAGAGGAAGCCGAATGCCGCTACGCCAAGTACGCGGCTTTCTATGGGCACCGGCAATCGAGCGTCACACGAAGTTGATCCTGACTTGGCACGTCGGCAAGCGGACCCCGACCGACACGGCGATCTTCGCGGACATCCTTTACCACGCGACGCGGGGCCGGTTCCAGCTGACGACGGATGTTTGCCTTCCTTGCCGCCGTCGATGATGGTCGCCTCGGCACGCTTCAAGCCATCGGCTTCTTTGGCATCGTCTCCGACACTGCGAAGGGTGATGCCCGGTTTGAGCCGAATGCGTTCCTGATACTTGCCGGGGGCGACGAGGATCGTGTCACCGAGGCTTGAGGCATCGATGGCGGCTTGGAGGGTCTTGTGGTCCTGCGGAACACGAAGGGTCGCAGCGAGAACGGGCTGGGCCGTGGCGATTGCGAGCAGAAGGATGATGAATTGACGCATGATGATTGATTCCTCCGCGAACGATTCGATGAGGTTAGTCCTCATCGCTGTCCGATCCTTGATCTTCACGACAATTCTCGACCGCCGCTTCGTAGACCGTGACGGCAGCCTTCGCCATCAGGTGAAACGTGTGGCGGGCTGGGAGAAGGGGCAGTTTCTTGAGGCCCATCTTCACGATGATCTCGGCGATGGCTTCCTCGATCTTCTCTTCGAGCTTTGCGACCGTCTTGGGGTCCATTATTGTCCCTCAACAATCTCATTCACCGCAGCAATGAGGCGACAAAATGCCTCACCTCGACGTTGCTTACGCCCGGAACAGCTTCTTGAGCCGCAGGAGCCTGAGATTCACCATGTCGGCGACGTAAATGTAGGTGTCGGTGGCTTCGACGCTGTTCGGGAAGCCCAGCGGGATGCCTTTCGTGGGAACCAGATCGCCGAGCAACCCGCCCATCGAGTCGCGGTTGCCGTAAGTGCCGAAGTGAAGGATCTCGTTGCCCGCATTGTCCATCACCGCGACCCGTGGCGCGATGTTGGTGGGGTAATAGATCCTGCCGAAGCCGTCCACGCCGAATCGCGGCCCTCGCACGATGCAATCGGTGTCGAACGCGCCATACGGCACGTCGTAGGTCATGGACGGTCCAGCAGGCGTCTTGGGGAAGAGGTTGCCGCTCTCCAGAGTGCCTGTCGGTGCGTACTTGTGAATGCGGCCCATCGCTCCCGCGAATTCGTCGCCTTCAAAGCCGGGCAGGATGGTCGTTGGCTTCTTGTCAATGTACCCGACGTAGAGGTTGCCCTGGAGGTCGAATCGCACCCCGCCTGCGGCTGCGGGAAGTTTGGCAATGGTCGTCGCCGTCCACGGCACTTTCGTTTGGCTCCCCGCGAACACCCGCAGGCCATCTTTCGGATCGCCCACGACCGCCAGATTGCCGTTAGGGGCGACGGCGATCCCCTTGTCGCCGTTGCCTGTGAAGCACCATTCGTGTTGGAATGCCGGGGTGATGCGATTGCTGCCCGTGTCGCCGAAATTTGCTGGCGGATACTTGTCCTGATCCAGATGGAAGCGGGCCACTTTACCAACCGAATAGGAAGAACTTCCATCGGCCAGGGTCCGAGTGTAGATGTGCCGATTCCGTGAGTCGATGGCGATGCTCGCCGTCTTGAGCGGCAGCTTTACGAACCGGGGTTTCTTCCAGTCGTTGACTTTCCAGACGCTGGTGTGGTCGTCCAGAACGTAGACCTCTTCGGTTCGCTGATCCACTTCCATGCGGTCGAAGCCGAGACACCGTTGTGCGCCCTCGACGCGATAGAAGTCTTTGAGCAAGGTCAAGCCCTTCCCGTCGTCTCGGTAAATGCGGACGGGCATCTCGGTGTAGGCGACCCAGACGTTGCTGGCCTTGTCGGTGTCGCACACGACGACGTAGGAGTGCTTGTGGTGGCCGGTGTATCCCGTGTCGGAAACACGCAAGGTGTTCGCGCCAAAGCAACCCCCGTATCGACCCGACCGAGCTTGCTATGTCCACAACTGCACGACGCAGGGCAAATCCCCGTTAGTGCTTCCGGCTCGCTTCATGGTGACGTGCGAGCATGGGCATCTCGATGACTTCCCGTGGGTGGATTTCGTTCATCAGGCAGGGAATCCCAACTGCAAAGGCTTGCTTTACCTTTACGAAGTCGGGGCCAGCGGCGAAGCTCTGGACGTGGAAGTGAAATGCGACGGGTGCGGGATTCGCCGCCGAATGGGGCAGGCGTTCGGTCCCAACAACCGCACGGGGATGCCGGCCTGCCGGGGACGCCGACCGCATCTGCGTGACCTTGATCCCAACGGCTGCGACCAAGACCATGTGAAGCCGATGCTGCAAGGAGCATCGAACCTCTGGTTCCCGGTGCTGATCTCGGCACTGTCCGTGCCGCAGGCTTCCGACGACCTGGGCCGCTTGGTGGAAGACAATTGGGCGGTCCTCGACAAAGTGACGAGCATCGATGTGCTGAAAGCATTTCGGTTGATCGGCCAACTCAAAGACTTCAGCAAGTACAGCGACGACCAGATCTGGACGGCGATCCAGAAGAAGATCCAGGGGACCGGCGAAGAGGTCGAAGACCCCGATGATTTGAAGTCGCCAGAGTGGAAAGTTTTCTCCAACCCAACGAAGGCCAAAGAGAGCCGCACCTTCAAGCTGCGCACCGTCGATCCACCGACCGACTTCACGAAATACTTCGAGAAGATCGTGTTGGTGGAAAAGCTGCGAGAGGTGCGGGCGCTGATCGGCTTCACCCGCATCATGTCGCCACGGGACTTCGACAATGCCGCCGATGTGCCGCCCGAACAGCGGGTCAAAATCTCACGCAAAGCCCCAACATGGGTTCCCGCCTCCGAGACACGGGGGGAAGGCATCTTCTTCCAGTTCTCCGAGTCGCTGATTCAGGATTGGGTGCAGCGCAACCACGCCTATTACCGGGAATTCGAGGTTGGGAATCAGGCGTGGCGGGCGACCAAGAACCTCGACCCGAACAAAGGCTATCCAGGCATCCGGTATGTCTTGTTGCACACCTTCTCTCACGCCTTGATTCGCCAATTGGCCATCGATCGAGTGCGGTTACACCAGTGCCTCCATCACCGAGCGAATCTATTCGCAAAATCCCGCTGATGGCGACCCGATGGCCGGCGTTCTGATTTACACGTCAGCCGCAGATAGCGAAGGTACTCTGGGTGGCCTTTGCGCCCTCGGTGAACCGGACAAACTCGGTCGGCACATTCGTCGGGCCTTGGACAAGATGAGCCTCTGTGCCTCGGACCCGCTTTGTTCCGAACATCTTGTTGGGGATGGTGAGAAGCTGCACGGGGCATCATGCCATGCCTGCTCCTTCTTGCCGGAAACGTCCTGCGAGCGAGGGAACAAGTATCTGGATCGATCAGCGGTGGTCGCGACCGTCGAGCGAACCACATTGGCATTCTTCGGGTGAGATCATGACCCCGGAACGAGTCATTGTCGAGTCCGCCTACGCCTTGGCGTGCAGCTTGCCCAGCAACCTCCTCGTCGGCGGCGAATTGGCCTGGCGACAGCACGACGGCGGGCACACCAACACACCCAATTTCCCGACGTTCTATGAATGGGCCGGTACATCTCCTCCCCTGGACCGAGCAAGAAAAAGTAACCAACGCCGTTCATTCTCGGCCTGTTCGGGCAACCAGGAGAACTTGAACGCACAACTCAAAGGAGGCGTGCGCGCGCTCATCGCGCCGGTGGACAACCTTGAAAGCAATTGGGCGTACATGGTGATGACCGCGCTGGCCTGTAACTTGAATGCATGGTTTGCGTTGTGGCCAACCGAAGGACCGGGCCGGCATATCGAGCGTCATCCGCAAGAAAAGCAAACGATCCTGGGCATGGAGTTCAAGACCTTCATCAATGCGTTCCTGCGTCTGTCGTGTCAGATCGTGAACGCCTGCCGACGCTTGATATATCGCTTACCGAGTTGGAATCCCTGGCAACGAACCTTCTTCCGCACGATCGCGCAGTTGCGTTGCTGAGTCGAGAAACTTGAAGCCGGAGTCCGGATGCTCCGGTCCGCCGCGGCATCAAAAGGCCAGCAGGCCAGAAAGCGAGGCGAGCATGGCAGGTCTGAATCCGAAATAACTATCCCCACACGGGAACAGAGATTTTACCTACCAAGCCCATCTCTCGTGAAAACTGGAACCTTCGCTTAATTGAGGACTAGGCCGTCGCGCCGCCGTCGATCACGAAGGTTTGCCCCGTCACGAACGAGGCATCTTCCGATGCAAGATACAAAGCCATGCCTGCAATCTCTTCAGGTTGACCGATACGCGAAATGGGCTGATTCGCTTCGAGATGGCGGCGATGCTCCTCGTTCTTCCAAAAGTATGCGCTGAAGTCAGTCTGGATCAACCCCGGAGCAATGGCATTGACGCGGACGCCGAACTGCCCAAACTCGCGTGCCAGGCTGCGCGTGATCATCAACACGCCGGCCTTGGTGAAGCTGTAGAGCAAGCCGCCCGCCTGCGGCTCCAGGCCGGCGATCGACGCAATGTTGATGATCGAGCCGCCGCTCTTGCGCGCGATCATCTTCGGCACGGTGAGCCGAACGAGCCGCAGGATCGACTTGACGTTGATCTCGACCATCTTGTCGAGCATGTCGTCGGTGATGTCGAGCGCGGAACCCTGATGAACGTTGGTGGCGCTGTTGTTGACCAGAATATTGACGGGACCGAGTTGGGCCTCCGTTTCGCGCACCAGGTTTTCGAGCTGGTCGAGCCGGCCCACGTGGCACGCAATCGGCACGATCTTGCCGGGCAGCGATGCGAACTCGGCGGCGGTTGCTTGAAGGTTCTCCAGCTTGCGGCTGGCGATGGCGACCCCGGCGCCCGCCTCCGCCAACCGGCGTGCGATGGCCTTGCCGATGCCGCGGCCGCCCCCGGTCACGATGGCTACTTTTCCCTTTAGTGAGGAAGGCATGGCGTACCTTGATGGTCCGAGCCCGAGCGCCAGCGAGGCGGCAGACGCGGCCCCTCGCTGGCGCTCGGGCTCGGACGGGAAATTACTCAAGCCAACATTTCGCGCACAACATCGCCATACGGAACCAGCGCGGCGGGCCGATTGAAACGGTCGGTGACCGTGGTGTGCGGATCGATGCCAAGTAAATGATAGATCGTCGCCAGCACATCCTTGGCCGACAGCGGCCGATCGACGGGCACGGCCCCGAGCGCATCGGTGCGACCCACCACCGTGCCACGCGCCATGCCGCCGCCGGCGAAAAAGTTGGTGTACGCCCTGCCCCAGTGGCCGCGGCCGTTGCCTTCCAGCCGCGGCGTGCGGCCCATTTCGCTCATCACCAATACGAGCGTTTCATCGAGCATGCCGCGCGATTCGAGATCGAGCACCAATGCCGAGAATGCCAAGTCCAGGCCCGGCAGTAGATCGTTTTGCAGCCGATTGCGATGATCGACGTGCGTATCCCAGCCGGCGTTGAGCTGGCCGACCTCATCCCAGATTACGGTTACGAATCGGCAACCGGCTTCCACAAGCCGCCGCGCCTGTAGCGTGCCCTGGCCGAACAGCGTCATGCCGTAGGCCTGGCGCAGTCGGTCCGACTCGCGGCTCAGATCCAGCGCCGTGCGCACCCGCGTCGAGTTGACCAGCGAAAACGCCAGGGCGCGCTGTCGATCCATCGTTTGTGCCGCGGGGCTCTGATCGAGAGTCCGGCGCTGCAGGTCGAACTGTTCGAGCAGCGAACGGCGTTGCCGCAGTCGATCGAGCGTGATGTCCGCGGGCAGTTCGGCTTCCGGTGCGATCTCGAAGCGGCTCTCCGGCGTGATGCCCAGGTACGGATCGAAGATCTCCGCCGGCGGACCGAACGAGCTGCGGATCATGCTGCGCGTCGCTTGGCCGCGGAACTCCGTCCAGAGCGGATCGTACGCGTTGCCCAGGAAAGCGCCATGCGGCCGGGCATACTGTTCGGCGGGACGGCGGCTGCTCAGGAGGAACGGCAGGATGACGTTGTCCGGAATGGCGCCGGCCGGCTTGGGACCATGGCGCTGGCGATCGAAGTAGTGATACACCGAACCGAGGTAGGGCCAGTGCAGCGCGTTGCGCTGCGATTCCTCGATCGGGACGTTGCTTTCCGGAATGCCCGTGGTCGCCCACATCATGCCGTGGAAGTTCCACGGATGATTGAGCGATCGCACAACAGTGACGCGATCCATCACCTCGGCCATGCGAGGCAAGTGTTCGTTGACATCGCAGCCCGGCAGACGCGAGCGGATGGGACGGAATTCGCCACGCACCTCGGCCGGCGCATTCGGCTTCATGTCGAGCATATCGACGTGGCTCGGTCCACCGAAGAGGTAGAGCAAGATTACGTTCTTGGCCCGGCCGAAACTGCGATCCGTGGAAGGGGATGCCTGACGCGGAGCGGTGGAGGCAGGAAACTCTCCGAGCCCCAACCCGCCCATGCCCAGGCCGCTGGCGAGCAGCAACTCGCGGCGCGTCATGCCATCGCAAAGTCGTTTCGGTGAGCCGAGGATTCGCAGCATCGTCAACCTCCACGTTTGACCGCCCGCCTGTCGCGAGCTCGATGTATCACTTCGTGAATGCCATCACCCGACCGTCCATCAAGGTTACCACAATATCATTGCCGCGCGAAGCGATCGCCAGACCCCACGCCGTCGGCACTCCCGGGAGAGATTCCTGCCAGAGAATCCTGCCATCGGCCAGGCTGACGGCGCAGATACCGGCTTCAAACTTCTGCGGGTCCTTCTTCTGGCGGTTGAGCCCAGTCACGATGACAGCATTCTTCGCAATGGCGACGGCGGCAATCTCTTGGTAGACGGGGTTCGACCAGGTCGGCTTGACCTTCTCGCCACGCTTGAAGTGCGGCGTCAGCGCGAGCTTGGCCGGCGTGGTTGGATCGACCGGCGGAATACCGACCTGGAGGACGCCTGCGGGGGTTTCCAAATCCATGCTCGGGAGGAACTGATCGTCCTCGGGACGCCAGTAGAGCGGGAAGCCGCTGCCTTCGACCTTGCCGTGACGAATGAAGAGGTCCTTGCCGCGGCCATTGGCACTCGGGGTGAACTTGCCGTCGGTGAGGGCATAGGACGCGATCGGCGGCGTATTCCCTGTAGCCATGTGGATGGCGTTGTTGTGCAAAAGAAGCGGCCCTTGCACGGCGACGCCGCCGGTGGGGAGCTTGTCGTCGTCCTCGTACGCGGAACTGTGCTGCTGCCATTTGATCTTGCCGGTGATAGCATCGAGCGCGAAGACGTGGGTGCCGTCGAAGTTGGAGATGCCGGACGCGCCGTAAACGACGCCGTCCTCAACGAGCACGCCGCTGCCGACGGGCCACGTGGAAGTGAGATTGCCGTAGACCGGGATCACGCGTTCGACGGGGGCGGTGCGGAAACGCCAGAGCGGATCGCCGCGCGCATTGAAGCAATAGATGTAGCCGTCACCGGAGCCGACGAAAACCCGATAGCCCGAAACGGCCGGCGGATATTTCATTGACCCGCCCGTATACCCTGACCATCTGGGCGTTCCCTTGTCGAGATCGAGAGCGCGAACGATGCCATCCTGGCCGCCGAACATGACCTGACCGTGCGCGATAATCGGTGCCGTTGGCAACGTCGCTGACTTGGGACTCCAGGTCCAGGCGAGCTTGATCTCGTCCGGGACGCCGACATCAATCGTGACCGACCGCGCGTTGTCGCGTCGGTAGACTGGCCAACCCCCCTTGACATCAGCTCGGAATGCCGCCTTGTTCTCCGAAATCGTCTCCAGGCGATCCGCGTCCGTCGCCTTCGCCGTGTAATCGAACTTGCCGCCCGGTCCGAGGCTGATGACGCCGAGCTGGGTCATGTCGCAACGGCATTGCCAGGGGCCCCAGAACAAGTAGCCATGCGCGGTGAGCACGCCATCTTGACACGCGGGACGCATCGGCGAGAGCATGCCCATGCGCGGCTCCTGGCTGGTTACGTCGAACGCCGCGGTGCTGCCTCCCTTGCCGCCGCGCGTGAAGATCGTGTCGAAGCAGCCGGTGGCGCGCGTGCAGCGGTCGCGGCTCGGGAAGGTTGCGAGCACTCTGCCGGTCAGCAGTTCAAGTTTGACGCTGCTCATCTCTTCGTTGATACGTCCCTGTCCGAGCGCGTAAACTCCGTCGGGACGAATGATGAGTCCGACGTTGCCGCCCTCGGTGGGATACTTGCCCCCCTTGACGCTGCAATCGCGTTTCCAGAGGAGCTTGCCGTCTTTCGTCGATGCGGCAGCCAGGTACGGCCGATTCGGGCCGGCGAGGAAGATCGCGTCCTCGGTGCATTTCATGTAAGCGGTGCTAGCGAACCCAAGCAGCGGATGCTGCGCTGCCTTCGTCGCACCGGCGGCGTCGAGCAAGTCCTTGTCGGCATTCTTCCAGGCGACCTTCCCGGACTTCGCGTCGATGCAGGCGAGGAACCTGCCTTCGCTGTAGTAGTAGAGCCGTCCCTTGAGCATCGCCATGCCGCGGGCGTCGATCACTTCGTCCTCGTGGTGATGCCAGAGCATTTTCTTGGACTTCGGATCGAACGCGAAAAGGTTCTTGCCGAAGCCGAACTTGTAGTCCTTGATTTTCCACCAGGGCCAGCCGGCGCCGCGGATGCGATCGCCCTTGAGCGGCTCATCGGGCGTTTCCTTCTCGCCGACCAGCGCGTAGAGGACACCGTTTTCATACGCCATCCACTTCCAAACCGGGCCATCGGACTTGTCGGCCGGCACGATGATCTCATCGCGAACCTTGCCGGTGAGCGGGTCGATCAGCTTGCACGACTTGTCGTCGCCGACATAAAGCGTGTCGGGCGTCGCGATCAGCGTGTTGCGATGGATCATGAAGCCCGGCGACAGATCACGCTGCCAGAGCTGAGTGCCGTTGAAGGCATTCATCGCCAGCAGCTTGTTGACGAGCGGCTCCTGCGGCTTGGCGGACGAGCGATCGCCGAACACCTTGAAGACGCGGCCGCCGGAGATGACCGACTGCATCGGCAGCGGGCAGTACCACGGTTCGGCCATATAGTGCGTCAGAAACGGCCGCTTCATCACGGTGTCCTGCGATTGCGGATTGTTGTCTGGAGCCCGATAGGGATGCGACCATTCGTCGGTCCCCTTGGCGAACGGCTTCGTCACCGTTCTGCTGCTGATGAATGCGATGCCCTCGGGCCGCAAGACGCGCAGGATTTCCTTATCTGCCAGTCCGGACTTTTCCGAAACGACGACGGCATCGGCAAGATCGTCGGCAAGGTAGAGCGAGGCAACACCATCTTGCACGTAGACCCGACTGCCCAGCAGGCCCGCCTTGTCGAGCGCGACCCGCAGCTTGTCGGCCTGCGTCTTCGGCTGCTGGACGAAGAAGGTCGCTTGAGTGCGCGTGGCGAGGTCCGCCGCCATGTCGCCGGCGTCGCCGACGAGGACGACGATGCCCTTGCCGGGGCCAATCTTGGCGAGGACATCTTTGACCTCGGCGTCCTGCGCGAGACTCGTCGGGCCGAGGCACGCGAAAAGGAAGACGGCCGTCAGAGTGAATCGTCGCGCAGAAGAAAGCATGGGACACTCCGGGCGATGGATGGTTGGAGACAGCAGTATTGTGCCATATCCGACGCGTGAATTGCACTACAATCTCGCCGATCCACGCGAAAATACTCGTTTCTATTGCAAATGGGATCTTGCCATTCGCGCGAAGCAAGCTCCGTGGATAAATGTGTCTATGGCGACGGCGCGAAGAAAAAAAACGGCGCCGCGTTTCTTCATCAATCGACTTGCGTTCTGTATCTCCAGATGTCAAAATCTCATCACCGTTTCTGGAGGGCCGCCTCAAGCTACCGTGACAGGCGAGAATATGTACGAAACCGCCACATGTCCGAACTGCAGACGCCACCTGCAACTGCCCGTGGAGCACATGGGCAAGCAAGTGCAGTGCCCCAGCTGCGAGGTGTCGTTTGTCGCTGGAGAAACGCATCCGCGGCCACAGGATCCGCCGCTCCCTGACGCGATCTCAGCTGAGCCGGCGGTTGCGCTGCCAGCGTCAGGACAAGCCGATGCCGACGAGCAACTGATTCCGGCGCGTCGCCCCCGTCGAATTGACAAGGCGTCGGCAGCCAAGAAGTCGACGCTGGCGCCGCTGCTCATCGTTTTGGGAGTTGCGGGGGCATTCCTCGTCGGCGGTTGTTGCATCGTGTCCCAATTCGGCAATCGGCACGGCGGCATCGACTTTGGGCCAGACTTTGGGGAACGGCCGTTCAATCCGGACCTCGCGGAGGAGCCGCCCCTGGCAGAAGTTCCGGAACGCCTGCTCACGCCCGACGAACAGCAGGAGAATGCGAAGAACTTCTTTAAGAATTTCAGCCTACATATGCGTAAGCAGAACCTGGCCGGAGAGATGGGCAGCTTTGATGCGGAAAAACTCGTTGACAGGATCTTCGAGCAGAAGCTCGTGCCCGAGGCGTGGCAAGGGGAGAACCATCGACTCAGCCAGGACGTTCGCCAGGGCCTGTTGCAGACGAGCCTCTATCGAGGCGGCGAGCACTGGGTCGATTATGAAATCATGACCATCAAGCAGCCGCGCGTGCGCGAGCTCATCGTGGTCACGCGCCATCCCAATCGCGACACGGGCTGGGCCCTCCGGCGGCGCTGGTGGCTGGCGCATCGCGACGGGCGCTGGCGCATTCAGGAGGCGGAGGAGCTTGATCAGGGCATCCGGCTATCCATGCTGCTGGCCGCCGGCTTGCAACCGGACAATCCGGGCGGGGCGGTGGTGCGGCGCGACGTGCAGATCCTGCGTGATGCCGCCAACGCGATCATGATCAGACTCGATTTTGACGGCGCCGAGCGCCTGCTGCGCGCGGTCCGCCCGGAGAGCTTGCCCAAGGCCGGCGCTGCCACCTATCACTTGCTGCACGCGTCGATCCGCGTTCGGCAGCAAAAGTTCGAGGAGGTGCTGGTGTCGTGCGATGCCGCACAAGCGTGCCAGCCCGATTTGCCCGGGAGCGATTATCTGCGCACGGTTGCGTTCAACAAGCTTCGCCGCGGCGATGCGGCCCTCAAGCACGCTCGGCTCGCGCGGGAATGGCTCGGCGACGATCCGATCGTGTGCTTCGAAATGGGCCTCGCCCTGCACGGTCTGCGCCGATTCGCCGAAGCCGCCCCGAATTTCCGCAAGGTGCTGGATAACCATCCCAGCAACCAGGATGCCTTTGTGAGCCTGCTGCGCGGCCTCGGACCGGACGTCAAGAACGACGACATCGCCGAACGCTTTGCCAAGCTGACTCGCCCGCAGGATCACTTCGAGGTATGCGCCCAGGATCGCTGGATGAGCCGCGACGTCACGACCCTGCAGGCCCTTGCCGAGGTGATGGGCAAGCTCGAACCGCGCCACGCCGATGCCAAGTATTACCTGGCGCTGGCCCACGCGGAACAGCAGCGCATCGCGCCGGCCCTGGAGTCCTTCCGCGCTGCCGTGGAGCTTCAAGAATTTGCCGGCAGGCGCGATCACTACTACGCCGAATTCGCCAAGAGCATCGCCCTTCACGATCATGCCCTGGAAGCCTACGCGAAGCTGCCGGATCGCATTCGTTCCTTCCGCGCGCTGGGCGAGGCATTGAAGATCTACGGCCGGATGGACGAACTCCGCGAATTGCTTGATCTGCACAGGAAGAACCATGCCCAGGATGGCTACACGTATTTCTTTCAAGCGGAGCTGCACCTGCGCAACGAGGAATTCGACCACGCCAATCGGGCCTTTGCCGATGGCATGGCGGCGCTCAAGAATTTGCAGCCGGAAGCCCGCGACCTGGCAATGGAGGATCGTTTTCGCGATAGCCGGGTGCGCGCTCGCTATGAAACCGGCGATGTCCTGGGCGCCTATCGCGACATCGGCCCGCAAAACGCGACGTTCCAGCAAC
Source organism: Gemmataceae bacterium (assembly GCA_009692065.1). Lineage (GTDB taxonomy): Bacteria > Planctomycetota > Planctomycetia > Gemmatales > Gemmataceae > SIAQ01. Next base: position 2,863 of record SHZY01000018.1, on the reverse strand, counting down.
TCGCCAGCTCGTGCTGGTTCGACAAGAAGGCAAAGGAACTCGGGAACCTCATCGAGGCACACGTCAAAAACGATCCCAACGACCCGGACCTGAAACGCTACACCTGGCGCGTGAAGATTCTCGACAAGCGCTTCGACGACGCCGGCAAAGCCTTGAAGGCGGCGCTCGGTGGCAATCCGCCCAACGAGCAAAACCGCTACCTCGTCGACGATTTCCTCTTCGACATGATCGACGGCGGCCTCCTTCTGGAAGCGTATCGGCAGGCGCCCGATCCCAGCGCGGCGCTGGACCTGCTGGCCTCGGAGCTTGCCGGCGTGAGTCGAACCAAAGACCTGGCCACGCTCCTCGATGAGCATCGCAAGCGGTTCCCCAAGGACCCGATGCTGCAGATACTCACGGGTCAGCAAGCCGCCGCGAAACAGGATTGGGGGAAAGCCGCCAAGGATTACAGCGAAGGCTGGCAGCAGTTGCCCGAGGCGAAGCGACTGCGCTGGACTCACGCGTATCTGTTCGCCCGCGTCAAGGAGGGCCAGGCGCTCAAGGCCTATCACGAATCGGGCAAGCGCCCCGAGCACTTTCGCCAGCTCGCCGCGATGGTCCTCCAGAACAAGGAGATCGATCTGTTCGAACGGCTCCTCGAAGCTCATCGCCCGCAGCGCGCCAACGACTCCGAGTTCGGCGCTTACGAGGCGAGGCTGAAGGTGCTGCGCGGCAAGTCGGCCGAGGCCGTCCAGCTCCTCGCCGGGGTGCTCGAGAACCGCCCGCTGCACGACCAACGCCGGATTGCCGACAGCGTCCTGTCCGACCTGAGCGCGTTCGATGTTGCCGCCGAGGCGTATCGCTGTGTACCCGACAAGCTCGACGCGTTCGCGCACATGCAGTGGCGGTACCGCAATCCGGAACGGGCCAAGGAATACGAGCGCTTGATCGCCGAGCACGCCAAGCATCATCCCGACGATCCACGCCTGGCCATCGAGCGCGCGGAGTTGCACATGCTCCGCAACGAATTTGCCAAGGCCGAGGCACAGTTCCTCCTGGCCAAGACCAAGGGAGCGCAAGGTCCCGACCTCGCTCGATTCGGCTTGATCCGGGCCCGCATCAAGCTGGGCAAGGCGGCCGACACCTACCGCGAGCTGGGCGCCAGCACGATCGCGTTTCAAGACATCGCCAATCAGTGCTTCGCGCTGAAGGACGCCGCCCAGCTGGAACGCGTGCTCGTCGCCCATCGCGCAGCGTTTCCTGCACTGAAAAGTCTCTTGGCGTGGGACGTCGAGATCCACTGGCTGAAGAAGGATTACGAGGCCACCGTCAAGGCCATTCAAGCTGGCCGCACCGGCCTGCTCAAGGATCCGATCCGGCGCTGGAAAATGGAGAGCTACCTGGTTCGCAGTCTGGTCCGCCTGAAAAAACCGACCGAAGCCGTGCGCGAAGCGGAAACGATCACCAAGCGAAAGCAAGGCCAGCAGGTTCTGCTCGCACTGGCGCTCACCTCAACCGGCGACGTGCCGCGCGTGCTGGCTTTCCTGGAAAGCAAAAAGGGGCAGCCCCATTTCATCGATGATTGTTACTACGACGAGGACCTCGGCCCGATTCTGCGCGGCAATGCCTACAAAGAGCTGCACACGCACTTCCCGCCGCCCCCGGAACGCAAGCCGCCCGACCGGCCGTTCGACGACTGGGATTGATCAACGAACCGGTAGCCGCAAGAAGGAAAACCGATGCAGAAGTCCAACCAAAGGCTCGACACCTTCATCTCCGAGATCACCTCCGGCGAGGCAGCGCCGATCCCGCCCGGCGAAAAAGACGCCGAAGATCGCATCTGGAGCGGCGCGACCGCCGAGATCAACGAGGCGACGTATTCCTTCTACGCCAAGGGGAACGCCGGCGCGCCGAAGATGATGCAGGACCACTGGTTCATTTATTCGAACGAGAAGGTCGTCGATCAACCGGGCATCGTGTTCTGGCAGAATGGCGACCAGTATTTCGCGCGCCGCCTCGATCAGGATCAATGGGAGAAGTTCATCAAGGCTGCTAAGATAATCAAGAAGTTCTGGTAAGAGAACCCTGTGCGACCAAACCCAGGAGTGCTTCGCAAATGCTAACCAGTTACCATAGACGCGCTTTTCTGAAGGTCGGCGGCGGCCTCGCGCTGGCAGCGAGCTGTGGTCACGCCCGCGCCGCTGCCCCGACTCGCGCCAAGGCGTGCATCCTCATTTATCTACTGGGCGGACCGCCGCAGCTCGATACCTTCGATCTCAAACCCTCGGCCCCCGCCGAGATTCGCGGCCCGTTTCGGCCCTGCGCCACCCGCGTGCCTGGCCAGAGCGTTCATCGGGTAGACGACGATCGCTCGGATGCCCTTCCCGTTTCCGGCCCGAAGGACGTGATCGACGATGGGTACGATGTACGACAGACTTTTCCCAGATCCGGTTCCCGTCGTCAGGACATACGGAAACCCGGTTCGGGCCACGCGAATCGCTTCCGATTGGTGCCGATGAAGCCGGAGCGGTCGCCCCTGCAAATCGCTCTCGGACTTGATTCGGAACACGCGGTAACGGACGCCGTCGCGTCGAGTTGGGGTTTTGACAGGGAAGCGTGCGATTCATTCAGGGAGACCCATCGACAGAGCGGATTGACGGAAGCATGCCGGATTCATGGGAATCCCGTGTGGTCAAAATAGTCAGCCGATCGGTAACCGCTGAATAAGATGGCACTTGAGGCGACTCGAACCAGCTCCATCTCGGCCGATTCAATCGCGATCCGACAGCGCCAGGATCGGCGAAACCGGCATTCAGGTGCAACATGAGTTTCGAACCGTGGCAGCTTCTGCTGTCGATCGTGGCTGGGTGGATCCACGACGAGC
>SHZY01000159.1 GCA_009692065.1 Gemmataceae bacterium | reverse complement strand
CGCAAACCGAGCTTGGAGTTCCTTAAACTGTTGTTCCAGCCTGGCGCATCCTGCGCACGGTAGCGTCCCTGCGGTCGTCATAACGCGACATGATAAGCAGTGGCCGAAAACCGGGCAAGCCGAAGCCAGCTGCCCGTGAAGGGCTACGAGAGTTTTAACGAGCAATTCGCTTGAAGGCAAGCTAATTCCAGCTTGGACGAGTCGCTTGGGCATGATCTTGTCAGGCGGTGGTGTAGCACAATAGCACCGTGCCGCACCGGAGATGATCCGCCCGCTGCGCTGTCCAGCGTGCAGTCGCGGCACCGGTCCCCCCCTCCCTTGTCAACGATGTGACGCCGTGCGGGAACGAAGAATCTCACGCGCAGGCGCAACGAGCGCAACCCAAGCGAGGCGATCTCGCCCCGGCCTCCAATTATCCTTGGCGATTTTGAGGCGTTTCGTGACGTGGCTCGGATGTCCAACAGTCTATCAAAATGCCAGGTACGGCTTGATGGTCTCCTGATCTATTTCGGAGACCTTGCCGTTGAGGACCATGGCGCCTTTTTCCATCACGTAATAGGTGTCGGCGAACTGGATGGCGAAATCGAGGTATTGCTCCACGAGCAGGATCGCGAGATTGCCGCGTTTGCGGAGCGAGCCCAGTACTTCGCCGATCAAGGTGATGATGTTCGGCTGGATGCCCTCGGTCGGCTCGTCGAGAATGAGGAGATTGGGCTGCATGACGAGGGCGCGGGCGATGGCGAGTTGCTGCTGCTGGCCGCCGGAGAGGAAGCCCCCCTTGCGGCCCAGGAAGTCCTTGAGGGCTGGAAAGTAGCCGAAGACCTCGTCGAGAATCGCTTGATGATTGCCGCGCACGTTGAGCAAGCCGATCTGCAGGTTTTCGAGGACGGTGAGCTGCGGGAATATCTCGCGTCCCTGGGGGACATAGCCGATGCCGGCGCGAGCGCGGACATCTGGGGCGGCGCGGGTGATATCGCGGCCCAGGAAGGTGATGCGGCCGGCGCTCGGGCGTAAGAGCCCCATGATGCTCTTGAGCAGCGTGGTCTTGCCGACGCCGTTGCGGCCCATCAGGCAGACCATGGCGCCGGCGCGGACTTCCATGTTGACGTCGCGGAGAATCAGCGTTTCGCCATGAGAGACAGCGAGGTTGGCAATTTCAAGCATGATGACCTATCGGCTTCTGGATGGCGTGCCCTTTGGGTGACGCGGCGGCCGGAGTCGGCGCGGCGGGCGTCTTCTTCTCGATCTTGTGATGTCCCAGATAAACCTCCATCACCTTGGGGTTGTCCTGCACCTCGCGAACCGTGCCCTGACTGAGCAGTCGGCCTTCGTGCAACACCGTGACCTTGCTGGCAATCTGGCGGACGAAGGTCATGTCGTGATCGATCACGAGTAGCGTATGCTTGCGCGCCATTGCCAGCAAGAGATCTCCGGTGCGTTCGGATTCGCGTGGCGTCATGCCGGCGACGGGTTCATCGATCAGCAGGAGCTCGGGATCCTGAGCCAGCAGCATGCCCAATTCGAGCCATTGCTTTTCGCCGTGCGAGAGAATGCCGGCCTCGCGGTAAGCCTTCGGGCCAAGCCCAATCGTATCGAGGATTTCGGCGAGCAGGTCCTTGCCGTCCTGGAGGAACGGCGCCATCAAGGTGTGCAACACGCCGCGCGGGTACTTGAGAGAGAGTCGGAGATTGTCGAGCACCGTCAAGCTTTTGAAGACATTCGGGGTCTGGAACTTGCGGCCGATGCCGAGGCGTGCGATCTCGGCTTCCTGGTAGTGGGCGAGATCGCACGCCGGGCGTTCGTTGGGTTGAAAGACGATCCTGCCTGCGGTCGGCTTGACCTTGCCGGTGACGGCATCGAGGAGCGTGGTTTTGCCGGCGCCATTGGGGCCGATGACGACGCGCAGCTCGCCGCGCTCGATCGAGAAATTGAGCTCGTTGAGCGCCTTGAAACCGGAGAAATCGACGGTGACCTCTTTCACCTGGAGGATCTCTTCGGGCACGATCTTGGATTGAAAGCCCATACGCTCCCTCTTTTCAAGCAACCGGCCGCGGCCAGGGCAGGCGGCGCACGGCGACCTGGAAAATCTTCCGGACGAGGCCGACGATGCCGTCGGGCAGGAAGAGCACGACGGCGACGAACAAGACGCCGAGGATCATGGTCCAGACAAAAGGCCATTCCTCGCTGATGAGGATCTTGCCGAACTCGACGAGATAGGCGCCGAGGATTGGGCCGACCAACGTGCCGCGGCCGCCGACCGCGACCCAGATGACCGCGATGATGGAGAAATCGATCTGCAAGAACTTCGGTCCCGCCGAGTGGTTCGCGCAGACATACAACGCGCCGGCAAGGCCTGCAATCGCCCCGGACAACGTGAAGATGAAAGTCTTGTAGAGTGCGGCATTGTACCCGAGAGCCATGACGCGGTTTTCGTTGTCGCGGATCGCCGTCAACAACCGGCCGACCTTGCTGTTCATCAAGAGGGCACAGCCGAGGAAGCAAACGACCAGGATGCCGGCAATGAAGAAATAGAGATCGTAGTCCTGCTTGAATTCGAAGCCGAAGAGTTCAAGTCGGCGCAAGGAGACCATACCGACGTCGCCGCCGGTGTAGGGCAGGTTGCGAATGACGAGCAGATACAAGGCGAGAATCAGCGCCTGCGTGATCAGCGAAAAGTAAACTCCCTTGATGCGCAGGCGAAAAGTGACGAACCCAAAGATCGCCGCCACGATCAGCGGCACCAGGATGGCGACCGCCAGGGCCAAGTAAATATTGATCAGGGGCGCGATCCAGGCCGGCACCTGCGTCAATCGGCTGAAGGCCATGAAATCCGGCAAGGCCATATCCGGCGCGGCGATTAACTCGCGTCCTTCAGCCAGGGCCGCACGTTGCAATTTCAAGGAGTAGGCAACCGCGTAGGCACCGAGGCCGAAATAGAGGCCGTGCCCCAGCGTCAACAGGCCCGTGTAGCCCCAGATCAAATCGATGCTCAGCGCAAACAGTGCGAGGGCGGCGATCTTGGCAAACTGCTCGGAGCGGTAGGGGTCGTCGTCATAGTAGAACGGCGGCACGAACAGGCAGACAAGAAACAGGCAGGTCGCCACACGCCCGCCGAGGGTCCGCGCCGGCGCTGTCGGCACAGCGGGCGCTGCGACCAGCGGAGGAGTCAGTCCTTCCTGGATTTCAGTCGTAAGTTCGCTCACTGGTTTTCACCAACCCGCTGGGCCGGACCATAATAAACGCCACAATCATGAGCAGCACAAGCACCTTGGCGATGACTTCATCGATGCCGAAAACCCGGGTGATGACGTTATTGCTGGTGCCGATGAGCAGGCCGCCGGCGATGGCGCCAGGGATTTGCCCCAGGCCGCCGAGAATCACCACCATGAAGGCGTCCACGACGTATTCGGAGCCCATGGCGTAGTTCACATTGTAAAGATGGGCGAAGATGCACCCGGCGACGCCCGCCAGGCCCGAGGCAAAGGCGAACGACACGGCGTCGACTCGCCGCGTCGAAATGCCCAGCGCGCTCGCCATGGCGCGGTTCTGCACCACGGCTCGAACTTTGAGACCAAACGTGGTCCGGTAGAACCACAGGTACACCAGCAGCAAGCAGACCAGCGTTACCCCGACAATGAAGAAGCGGAAGGTCGGGATCGTCAGCTCGCCGATCGTCGGGCCGCCCTGTAATCCCTCTGGCATGTGCATCGGCTGCAGGTTGGGGCCGAATAGGTGGTAGACCGATTGTTGCATGATCATGCCCACTCCCCAGGTCGCCAGCAGCGTGTCCAGCGGCCGACTGTAGAGATGCCGAATCAGCAGGACTTCCATCAAGTACCCGACCGCGGCAACCACCAGGAAAGAGAGCGGGATCGCAAGGTACAAGTTCAGGTCAACGTGCCATAGGGTGCCCGTCGCGCTTTGGATCGAAATACAGATATAGTCGATGGGTGAACCAGCTAGCTCGAATTCCCAGCGTTCGCCAAACCAGTTGCCGACGTTGCGTACAACGATCGGCAGGGCACGCTTGTTGGTGAAGAAAAAGGCAGTATAGGCGCCGAGCATCATGAGATCGCCATGAGCCATGTTGATGACGCGCATGACGCCGAAGGTGATCGCCAGGCCGAGCGCGGTCAGAATGAGAATGGAGCTAAGACTGATGCTATTGGAAAACATGCCTCCCAGGTTCTCGACACTCATGTCCTTGACACGCACGACAATGGAGTAGAGCAGCCAGCAGCCGGCGCACGCCAACAGGATCTGACCCTTACGGGGCCACGCCGCGGCGAAGACTCCAGCCAGTCCGGAAGGTTGCTGGTGCATGGAAAACCGCGCAAGGAAAGAAGCCAGACCGCGCTTGCCGCGCGATCTGGCTCGGAAAAAACGGTGCAAACGAATTCACCGGCGTTAATTCGTGGGCAGAACCTGAATGGCCTTGCCCTTCGTGATGCCCCCCTTGGTCCAATCGACCGACCAACCGGGGAACGCGATCTGCGGGTAGGGTTCCGGTTCGATCCACGTCTTGGTTTCAAAGACGATATCGAACTGCCGATCGTCGCGGATCTTGCCCATGCGGAAATATTTGTAAACGTGCAGCGACTTCGGATCGACCTTGATCTTGCCTTCCGGGGCGTCGAACTCGATGCCGCCGGTGACGAAGGCCTTGCGGACCTCGTCCACGTCAAAGCTCTTGGCCTTTTCCACCGCGAGCTTCCACAGGTAAACCTGGGCGTAGGCCGCCGCGATGGGATCATCGGTCACGCGGTCCTTGCCGTATTTGGCCTGGAACTTCTTGACGAATTCCTTGTTCTTCGGCGTATCCACGCTCTGGTAATAGTTCCATGCTGCCAGGTGCCCCTTGACCTTGGACGGGTCCAGACTGCGCAGTTCGTCCTCACCGACGCTGACGGCGACGACGGGGAACTTGTCGGCAGTCATGCCCTGGGCGGCGAGTTCGTTGTAGAAGTTCGTGTTGCTGTCGCCGTTGATGGTGCTGAAGATCACGTCCGGCGCTTTCGCCTTGATGTCTTGCACAATCGTCGCGTAATCCTGGTGACCGAACTTGGTGTAATCTTCCTTGAGAACTTTCAGGCCCTTCGATTCCAAGTACTTGACGATGATCAAGTTGGCCGTGCGCGGGAAGACGTAATCGGTGCCGAGGAGGTAGAAGGTCTTGTACTTCTTTTCGTTGATGAGCCACTCGACGGCGGGCAGGATCTGCTGGTTCGGCGCGGCGCCGGAGTAGACTACGTTCTTCGAGGATTCATTGCCTTCATACTGCACCGGATAGAACAAGAGGCCGTTGTTGTCCTCGAAGGCCGAGAGGACATTTTTACGGCTAACGGAGGTCCAGCAGCCGAAGACGCAGGCGACCTTGTCTTTGAGGAGCAGCTTCTTGGCGAGTTCCGGGAACTTGCCGGTGAAATCGGACGCGGGGTCTTCGACGATGGGAACAATCTTCTTGCCGAGAACGCCGCCGGCGTCATTGATTTCTTCGATGGCCATGAGCTCCGCGTCTTTGAGCGACGTTTCACTGATCGCCATGGTGCCGGACAGAGAGTGAAGGATGCCGACCTTCACCGTGTCACCGGTGGGGGTAACATTCGTCTTGCCGGCTGGCCCGCCGCGGTTACAGCCGGTTAGGCTGAACGGCAGGATCGCCAACGCCAAGACGGCGGTCAGGATCAAACCAAGCCGGAGGAAAGGGCGCGACGGACTCGGGGTGCTGTTCATGGGTGCGGACTCGATCATCTAATAGACCTCCTAAAAAATCGCCTAGCTTCTCCGTGGAGAGGCCGGAAAACAAACTGGGGGACCAAGACGCAAAATACGTGCCTACGCCATTACAAGCTGGCGCGTTTTTTCTCAAACTCACCAGAACCTATAATAGGACAAGCAGATATGATATTCAGATTGCGAGGAGGAATTAGCTCGTCTGCTCTGGAATTACGCGCAGTCGAGGATGCGATGCTGAGGCTCTGGGCGTCTCTGCCTCATTATTTGGCAAGAAAAAGAAACAGAGACAACGCTTGCAGCTGCAAACGTTGTCCCTGCATGGCAGCGTTCTGTTTCGATCAGAACGAGAAGATGGCGTCGATCGCGAGGGTCAGCTGACGCTGCCGATCGCCCATCGGGCCAAAGGCCGGACGATCGGAGAAGTCGCCACGGATCTCGGGACGAAGCCGCAGGCTCTTGGTGGGGTGGTAGTCGAAACCAAGCGTCACTTCGGCGTAATTGGCGCGGACGCCGGTGCGCGAGCCTTGCACATCGCGGGCCCATTCGGCGCGGAGGTTTACGTCGGTCTTCGGAGTCGCGTGGTAACTCCAAATCGAGTAGAGCGTGTAATACTCCGTGGTCCCTATGCCCGGGACGCCGGACGCCCAGAGGAGATCGCTCTGGATGATCTGCGTCAGGCATTTGTTCCACGAATGTTGAACGCGCAGCTCGACCATGTAATCGCTGTCGCCGACGAAGCCAGGTCCTGCGGTGAAGAGGGCCTGGTTGCCGATGTAAGTCGAAGCACTGAGCAGCGTTTTCTTCGCTTCGCTCGTCCAGTAGTTGACCTGGCCGAGGTAGCAGGCTCCTGTGCCGCGTTGGGCGAAGAAGGTGTTGGCGCCGAAGGTGACGCCGTTAATGACGTCGAGTTGTTTGCTGACGTGTAGGTTCGTTAGCACGCCGGTGAAAGCACCGTCCTGAGAGTAGAACCATTGGTAGTCGTTCGAGTAGAACGGGCGGTAGGGGGCCAAGGCCGATTCATAACCGATGACGCTGCCCATGCGGCCCGCCTTGACATCCATGCCGCCTTCGGTCAGGATTGGCAAGTGGGCGGAAAGATAGAGCTGGCGGAAATCGGCGCCGAAGTGGTCGTTGGTGTTGTTGAAGCCGCCGAGCGGAGCGATCGTGGCGGGATCGGCACCGGCATAGAACGTCGCATTGAAGCCCCAGTTGAATTCGCCGCCCTTGAGGGGTTTTTCCAATACCACGGCTAGTTGGTTGACGAGAAACTCGTTACCGAACCGATTCATACGCGGCTGGACCGCGAGCGCCCCTGATCCGGTGTTGGAATAGGTATAGCCACCGTTGAGCCAACCGTAGACGTTGACACCGCCGGTGCCATCGCATCGTTTCAAGAACGGTCCGAAGAGCCCGATACTCTCAGGCATGGCCGGTCCCCAGCCGTCACAGCACTCGGTGTTGCAGTCCTTCAGGGCGCCGCCTGTGTTGTCGACGACAACTGGCTTGGCCGTTTCCGGCGGCGCGGCTTTGGGCTTGCCGAGCGTGCCTGCCGGCTCCTTGGTCGGCGCGGCCACCGTACCACGGGGAGCCACGTCTTGCCTCGTCGGTTCGGGAGTTTGAGGGATGCCCAAAGTCGGTTGACTCCAGGCGGCAGTAGACATGCCGAGCATGCCCACCAGAGCTAGCGCAATCCAGCGATATCGGAATGACACGGGAGACCTCCCTGTTTTGGAATGTGCCAATCGAAGGGGCCGCGTAAATCCATTGCGTACGCGAACGAATTCCTTCATGGCGTGGAACTCTTCATCGTCATCGAATTCATGGAACTTTAGGCGTAAAGTACGCGATCCTGCGAATCTCCGTATCGTCCCGTCGCCAGTACAATGGCCGTGAATGCCCCAGCTTGCCGCTCAAAATACAATTTAACGCCAGCTTGTCGCCGTCTGAAGTGGATTTACAATAACCACCGGTTTAGAAATCCCGCGGGCGGAGCGCCAATTCATGCACCTGACTCCACAAGAACGGGACAAGCTCTTGATTCATGTTGCCGGCGAACTGGCGACATCACGCAAGACCCGCGGCCTCAAGCTCAATTACCCCGAAGCCGTCGCCCTGATCACCAGCCAACTCCTCGAATGGGCCCGCGATGGCCGCAGCGTCGCTGAGCTCATGAGCGCCGGGCGCACCGTGTTGACCCGCGCCGAAGTCATGGACGGAGTGCCGGAAATGGTCCACGAAATTCAGGTCGAGGCCACGTTTCCCGATGGCACCAAGCTCGTGACGGTGCATCATCCGATTGCTCAATAAAAAAGACGGCCTATCATGATTCCCGGCGAATACCTGCTCGACGCTGCCGTGATCGAACTCAACGCCGATCGGACGGCGATCACGCTCGAAATCAACAACACCGGCGATCGGCCCATCCAGGTCGGCTCGCACTTTCATTTCTTCGAAGTCAACCTCGCGCTCCTCTTCGACCGCGCCGCCGCGTACGGCATGCGCCTCGACATCCCCGCGGGCACGGCAGTCCGCATCGAACCTGGCGAGATCAAGACGGTCCAGCTCATCCCGCTCTCCGGTTCGCGCGAGGTCTACGGCGGCAGCGGCCTGGTCAACGGCGAACTCGATGACAAAAAGAATAAGGCCGCAAGTCTCGAAAGGCTGCAGCAATTTCAAAAGGGCGAGTTGCCATGCGTCGCCGATTTGAAAGAGGATCGCAAGGGCAAAAAGAAGAAACATTGATCGCGTCATTGCAGGAGTTTTCCGCCGATGGCCCACTCATTGTCCCGCGCCAACTACGCCAGCCACTATGGCCCCACCAAGGGCGACCGCATCCGGCTGGCCGATACTGAACTCATCATCGAGATTGAGCACGACCACGCCATCTACGGCGAGGAAGTGCAGTTCGGCGGCGGCAAGGTCATTCGCGACAGCCAGGGGCAATCGCCGCTGCCGGGAAAGTCCAAGCATCCGCCGCTCGATCTTGTCATCACCAACGCGATCGTTCTCGATCACTGGGGCATTGTCAAGGGGGACATCGGCATCCGCAAGGGGCGCATAGTCGCCGTTGGCAAGGCGGGCAATCCGCTCATTCAGCCGGGCGTCGATCCTCGCCTCGTCATCGGCCCCGGCACCGAAGTGATCGCCGGCGAAAACCTCATCGTCACCGCCGGCGGCATCGACTCCCATGTCCACTTCATCTGTCCCCAGCTCATCGAGACCGCCATCGCAGCCGGGCTCACCACGCTCATCGGCGGTGGCACCGGACCGGCCACCGGCACCAACGCCACCACCTGCACTCCGGGCGCCTGGAACATGATGCGCATGCTCCAGGCCGCGGAGGGGTTCCCGATCAACCTCGGCTTCACCGGCAAGGGCAATAGCGCCTTGCCGAAGCCACTCGAAGAACAGGTTCGCGCCGGCGCCTGCGGCCTCAAGTTGCATGAGGACTGGGGCACCACGCCTGCCGCCATCGATTGCTGTCTGCGCGTCGCCGACAAGTTCGACGTGCAAGTCGCGATCCACACCGACACGCTGAACGAATCGGGGTTCGTCGAGGATACCATCGCCGCAATCGCTGGCCGCACGATCCACACTTACCACACCGAAGGCGCTGGCGGCGGGCACGCGCCCGACATCATCAAGATTGCGTCGCTTCTCAACGTCCTGCCGTCGAGCACGAACCCAACTCGTCCGTTCACGGTCAACACGATCGACGAGCATCTCGACATGCTGATGGTGTGCCATCATCTGTCGAAGAACGTGCCGGAGGACGTCGCCTTTGCTGAGAGCCGCATCCGCGCCGAGACGATTGCCGCCGAGGACATCCTGCACGATCGCGGCGTGCTCAGCATGATCAGCAGCGATTCGCAGGCGATGGGCCGCATCGGCGAGGTCATCCTCCGCACCTGGCAAACCGCCCACAAGATGAAGGTGCAGTTCGGCGCGTTGCCTCAGGATTCGAGCCGCCATGACAATTTCCGCGCCCGGCGCTATGTCGCCAAGTACACCATCTGCCCGGCGATCACCCATGGCATCGCGCACGAGGTGGGCAGCATCGAACCGGGCAAGTGGGCGGACATCGTCCTGTGGAAGCCCGCGTTCTTTGGCGTGAAGCCCGAGTTGGTGCTGAAAGGCGGCATGATTGCCTATGCCCAGATGGGCGACGCCAACGCGTCGATTCCGACGCCGCAGCCGGTGATCGCTAGGCCCATGTTTGCGAGCTTTGGCCGCGCGATGACGGAATCGTGCTTGACGTTCGTCTCGGCCGCAGCGATTGACGAGAACATCGCCAAGCGGTATCACCTGGAGCGCCCGCTGGTTGCCGTCGAGAAATGCCGCGACATCACCAAGAAGCACCTGCCGCTGAACGACGCAACGCCGGAGATTCGTGTCGATGCGGATACCTACCGCGTGTGGGCCGACGGCGAACTGTTGACATGCGAGCCGATGAAGGTGCTGCCGATGGCGCAGCGGTATTTTTTGTTCTGACTCTTCAATCCCTCCGGAGAACGTAGTGAACCTACGGGGTCGAATGCCACATGAACCTCCGCCTCTTGCAACTGGGCGATTCCGCGCTGCCGATCGGCGGCTACAGCCACTCGTGGGGTCTCGAAGCCGCAATCGAGCACGGGCAGGTGCGCGACGCGCCGGCGCTGGAAACGTGGACGCGGCTCTACCTGCGTGAAATGCTGGGGCCACTCGAAGGCGTCATCGTGGCCGCAGTGGCGCGGTGCCCGGAATGCGCTCCGCTGGCGAACCGGCTGCTCTGGGCGAGCCTGTCGCCGCCGACGTTGCGGCATGCGAGTCGCGACATGGGCGAACAATTGTTGTCGCTGGCGATGACGTGGGAGTGGGGTGCAATATTCTGTCCCGCACCCTCGGCCCCTCTCCCGGAGGGAGAGGGGAGCCAGATGCAGTGGCATCACGCAGTAGTCTTTGGCTGCCTGGCCGCCGGCACTGGCGCAACGCCGCGTGACGCCGTCGCCCTTTACCTGCACCAGGCCGCCCTCGGCGTCATCAGTGCCGGAGTGCGCGGGATTCCGATCGGGCACACGCATGGCCAGCAGATCCTGGCGTGGATTCACTCCGACATTGCCGAACTGGCGGAGATCCTTTACGACAAACCTCTGGAAACCGCTGGCAGCAACTGTCCCGCTTACGAGATTCTGTGCCATGAGCAGAGCCGACTTTATACGCGAATTTTCCGATCCTGAAGCACTCCCGCGCGGCAAGAATCGCTGGCTGGCCTACCACCGCGGCGACGGCATGCCTCACGAGCACGCCCACGCGCATTACCATGGCCCCAAGCGCCGCGTCTTTACGATCGGTGTCGGCGGGCCCGTCGGCTCCGGCAAGACCGCCCTCGTCGAACGGTTGTGCCGCGAGCTTTGGCCGAAGCACAACCTTGCGGTCGTGACAAACGATATTTACACCAAGGAAGACGCCGAGTTCCTGGCGCGCAAAGAAGCGTTGCCGCTCGATCGCATCGTTGGCGTCGAGACCGGCGGCTGCCCGCACAGCGCCATTCGCGAGGACGCCAGCATCAACCTTGCCGCCATCGCCGATCTCGAAGCAAAGTTTCCGGGGCTTGAAGTCGTCATCATCGAATCGGGCGGCGACAACTTGGCCGCGACCTTTTCGCCGGAACTTGCGGACGCCACGATCTACGTGATCGACGTTGCCGAGGGAGACAAGATTCCGCGCAAGGGCGGCCCCGGCATCACGCGCAGCGATCTGCTCGTCATCAACAAGATCGACCTCGCCCCGTACGTTGGCGCCGACCTCGACGTCATGCGTCGCGACAGCAAGAAAATGCGCGGCGAGCTGCCTTTCATTCTCATCAGTCTGCGCCACGGCAATCACGTCGAGGAACTGTTGCAATGGGTGAATTCCCAGCTCGCATCGTTGCCCAAGACTTCGTGACGCCGCCGGAGTTCGCGGCCTGGCGGCTTGCGCCGGAGGGCTCGGGGCGCATCGGCGGCGCCCGCTTCTCGCTGAAAAATCGCGATGGCGAAGCACGCGTTGCCCAGTTGTACGAACAAATACCGATCCGCGTCTCGCCCTTGCAATTCGGTCCCGCGGAGCCCACGCTCGTCTACCTCATCAATCCGACGGCCGGCCTCCTGGATGGCGACGCGCATCTCATCGAAATTCACGCCGAGGCCAACACACGCACCGTCGTCACCGGCCAATCGGCTTCGCGCATGCATCCGTGCCTCAAGGGATTCTGCACGCAGCAGTGGAACGTGAAGGTCGACGACGGAGCGGTCCTGGTGATCTTGCCCGGCCCGGCGATCCCGTTCGCCGGCACGCGTTTCTTCCAGCGCGTTCACGTGGAGCTGGGCCGCGACGCCCGCCTTATCTGGGGCGACCTCTGGTTTGCCGGACGGTATGCCCGCGCGGACGCTTCGGAGCAATTCCGCTTCGAGTGCATCATTCAGGAAATGGCGGTTCAGCGTGAGGGGAAGCTCGTGTATCGCGACCGTTTCACCTGGCGCGGGCCGTGGACTGACGATGCCGCTCACTGGTACTTCGCCGGCCAACCCGCGGCAGGCAGTATCTTTGTTACAGGAGATATCGCCACAGATTCGTTGACGCAAGTAGAAGACAGCCGCGCGGCAACGTTCACGACATTTGCCGGCGATACTTGCTGTCGTTTCGTTGGCCCCTCAGACCGGGTAGTGCACGCAGTGGTCCAAAGCAGTCTGCGCCTGGCGTCAACGCTGACATCGGGCGCCGGCCATTCACCGTGGCTGATGAAAGGCCACCACCTTGCGCCTGTCCACTGGTTTGGCGTTCCCTGACATGGCGCGAGCCAGAAGTCATCTGGCCCGTCGGCTGGTGATACCAGTTTCCACGGATCGGCCTGGCGCTGGATCATAAACCTCCACCACCTCGCTCGGTCTGGTTTGCTCTGGCGCCCTGAGAGCGATGAAAACCGCAGTCAGCAGCAGGCCGAACGCCACGATGAAGAGAAGGCTTGAAGTCCGCTCGATAGGTGTCAGACGCGAATGACACTGTCCGTACCCCTCCTTGGACGGATCAGATTGTAGGCGAGCAGGCAGGCCCAGATTTCCTCGCTCACCATTTCTCCTGAATTGTGGTGTCGGGCATGAGCGATGCGCCATGCGCCAAGGATGAGTTCTTCGGGCGGCGCGGCATGCCGTATGGCCAAAATACTCAACCGCGCTCGAAAACAAGCAGGGAGCGAGTTTTCAGCTTGTTGGTCGGTGAGAATCTCGGCCGAATGGCTTTGTTTCCCCGAGACGAGGTATGGCAAACGGCCACGCCCATTCGTCACAGGCGCAATG
>SHZY01000017.1 GCA_009692065.1 Gemmataceae bacterium | reverse complement strand
CGGACTACTACCGCGGTGATCCGGCAGCTCGTTACGCCGAGCGCCGGCACAAGCTCGTGGAGGCAAGGCACCGCCGGAGGGAAAGGAATCTCGGCTTGGAGCAAGGAACATTACCGTTTGAGGCGGGGGAGAAGGTTGCTTCCGATTGAAGCTGTTTTGTGCCAGATCGGGTGAAACAATTCAACGCCGCAGCGCCTCGACATGCACCGGCCCGATAAACCCCGTGCCGACGATCGCCGAGCCTACCGGAACCATGCGTTCATTCCCTTTTGCTGGTTCTCCCTCAACCATGGGCAAAAAAAACAAATCTCACGCAAAGGCGCAAAGAAAATAACAAGGTGTTCTGGATAAACACGTTGCCTCAATCTCGCTTTGCGCCTTTGCGCCTTTGCGTGAGATTTTTCCCCAATGTTGGCGGAGAGCCTTTTTTTTCAAATTACCGTTGCGGTCCCGTGTGGGATCGCCAATAATAGTGAGCGTATGGAATTGCTGATGGGACGGATGTGCATCTGCCGATAAATTGATTACAATCGATTCCCTTTGCCTATTTTCGGGAAGCCTGAATCATGCAAAGCCGACGTTTTCTCGCACTGGCCCTGACAGCCGGCGTGTTGTTCACATTCAGTCCGAAACCCGTGTTCGGGCAAGGTACAGGGACAGGGACCGGCAGCGGGGCAAGCACCGGCGGCCTGGGTGCCACCGGCCTGGGGGCAGGCGGCGGCGGCAACATCGGCGCTGCCACCAGCGCTATCAAGGGCGCCACCAGCGGCGCCGGCTCGGCGACAAGCATCCCCAGCAACACCAACCCTTTCGCTACCACCTACGTCGATTTCATGTCGCTCGGAAAATCCACCAACTATTCCATGACCGGGCCGCCCATCCAATCCAGTGCCGGCGGCACCTACGGCAAGGGCATCTACACCACCACCACGACTACCACCTCGACCACAGGCAACACCAATTCGAAGCAGCCCACAAGCTTCAGTACGCAAGGCCCGCGCGCCCCGTTCTATGCCACCGTGCTTGCGGACAATATTCCCCTTGTCGTCCACAAAACCTCGGATCTCCAGAACGCCGTCCAGGCCGTCCTCGATCGATCGAACTACATCAAGGACCGCGCCGCCGTCAATTTCACGGTCACGGGAACCACGGTCGAGCTCACCGGCCAGGTTGGCACCGAAAGGGAACGCCGCACCATCGAAGGCATGCTCCGCATGACCCCCGGCGTCCGCGCGGTGCAAAACGCCCTGGAAGTCGTCCAGGCAAAATAGCAGCCACGCCAAGCCCCAGGATGATCGCAGCGATTCCTGGGGGGGGTCTCGCGATTCACCTCTTGCCTTCCTCCGTCTCTTTCGCGAAGCCCCGTATCGTATTCCCTTTGACCGTAATCTCGCGCGTGTTGATGCCGACCCGCACGGCAACGCGCTGGGCTGGCTCGCGCGTTTCGGCAATCTCGTTATCCAGAATCTGAATCGCCTCGGTCCCGCCCTGGATATCGATGGCCGAGCCGTTGGCGCCGCCATTGTCAATCAGCCGGTTCTTGACGATACGGTTGCGATGCCCGGCAAAGTCCTTGCCTCGCTCGGGGCGGAAGAGGATGCCGACTTCCTTGCTGGCGCGGATCTCGTTGAGGGTGATGAGATTGTCGGTATCGCGATGGCCGATCGAGATGCCGACGCGGTTGCCTTCAATATGGTTCTTCTCGGCCAGCCCGTACTTGACGCCCCAGCAAAAGAAGATGCCGATGTCGTTGTGCTTGAGCTTGTTGTTGCGCATGATCGGCCGCTGCGAGCCGGAGCCTGGGTGCAGGCCGAGTTGGGCGTTGTTCTCGGAGACGCAGTTTTCCACCAGCACGTCATGGCAAATCTGCCAGCTGATGCCGTCGCCGTTGTAATTGCGCGTGGTGACGCCGCGGATGGCGATGCGGTTGCAGTCCTGGAAGAAGATGCAGCCGCCGTAGTTGCCGTTGAGATTTTCATTCTTGGCGCGATTGCCGTCGAGCACAAGGTTTTCGATGGCGAGGTCGTTGACAGTTTCGCCGGTGACGAGGGGGAAGACGGAGATGGCGACAGCATTGCCGAGCCGCCAGAAGTTGTCGCGCAAGGGGCGATCGAGCTTGAAGCGGCTGCCGGTGCGGGCGATGAGGGTGCGTTTGATGTAAGTGTCATAGGTCTTGCCGTCGCCGCGGGCGCGCAGGGTGATGCCGTCGCCGACCTGAAAGCCGGCAGCGTCCGCAAGTGTGATCTCCTGATCGTACCAGTCGCTGTCGGCGGCGAGCTTGGTGGTGCGCGAGGGTTCCTTGACGAGGATCGTCTCCACGCCGGCCCCGACGAGGCGGACCTTGGATGAGAGGTAGACCGAATTGCGCAGCCGATACGTGCCCGGCAATATCTTGACGGTGCCGCCGCCGAAGCGGGTGACGTAATCGACCGCGGCCTGAATGGATTTGTCAGTCGACCCGATGATATCGGCGTCCTTGTGCCCGACGGTGACCGTGAGTCGTTGGGCCCAGTCGGGTTCAACGGCGCTGTCGCCGGAAGTCGAGCGCGGCTGGGTCACGGGCGGGCGGTCGTTGGCGAAAAGACTCGAAGCGATTAATAAAAACACCGACGTCCCGCAGAAATATCGCATCGGATGACTCCCCGTAGCGGTCGTAGGGTGGGTCGAGCGCAGCGAAACCCACCAGGGTTGTGCAAGTGCCGGTGGGTCTCGCGTTGCTCGACCCACCCTACCCATCAGCATACTCCCAGCAATTGTCCCAGCACATTCTCTTGCGGATAGCTGTGACCCAGGTGTTGCCGATAACCCTCCGCGAACGCAACCCCGGCCTCGCTGCCGCGTTTGGCGCTCCAGTCGCGCATCGCCTGGAGGTAATGGTCCATGCCGTGATGTTTCATCAGCCAATCGCGCTGGCTGGCGTGGGCGCCAAGCATGTCGGCCTTGGTGGCGATCACCGTGCTGATGTCGGTGCGAAAGCCCGGCGCGACGTCGCGGCCCAGCGGGTCCTTGCCTTCGATCGGGTCGCAATAGTACAGATGCGGAATGTGCTGCAACACCTGGCCGATGCGGCGCTCGGCCATGAAGTTCGGGATCGGCCCGGCGAACGCGGCCGCGCGCGTCAGCGTGCTGGTCATTTCGTGATCGAGCATGTAATCCGTCGGGCTGTGCGTGATGACTATGCCGGGCTGCACCAGGCGCAGCAGACGCGTGACCTTCTCGAGTACGGCGTCGTTGTAGAAGACGAGCAGGTCCTTTTCTTCAAGGCAGTGAAAAGTTGCGCCGATCAAGGCCGCCGCCCTGGTTCCCTCGGCACGGCGCAAGCGGCTGATCTCCTGGGCGTCGTACTCGCAGGAGCCGCAATCGCCGGCGGTCATCGAGGCGATGTGTACCTCGAAGCCGTGCTCCTGCTTGAGACGAATCAGGGTGCCGGCGCACAGAAACTCGGCATCGTCAGGATGGGCGAGCACCGAGAGGATGGTCTTGTTCATCTGCGTTGCCCGAATTATTTAGAGCGTCAAAATCAGAAAACCACGGATCACACGGATAAGAAAATCCGGCGGAGCTACTCTGGGGCAGACAGTCACACCTACAACCTTTTTTCGCTCCCTATCCGTGTCATCCGTGGTTTCTTGTTTTAGGCGCTCAAAGTGTTGTGGCCCGGTCGGGAGACCGTGCCACATCGGGATCGTAGGATCAACGCCTACGCAATTTTTCCGCACGCTCCTGCTCGGCCTGAATTTTATCGAAAAGCTCCTGCAACGCCTGCTCGCGCGGCAACTCGGCGTAGCGTTTGGCGTCGAGCGGCTTGCCAAGAGATACCGAGATCGTGCCTGCGCCTGCGGGCAGAAACAGCGGGGCCGGGAGCGGATAGCCGCGCATGCGCGGCCAGGCGTCGTAGGCGCCGGCGATGCCAACGGGCACGATCGGCACCTGGGCGCGTTTGATAATTAGGTGGACGCCGGGCTTGAGCGGCGCCATTGTGCCGGTCAGCGTCCGCTCGCCTTCCGGAAAAACGACGACGGGCTTGCCGAGCTGGAGCTGATCGAGAATAGTGCGGATGCCTTCCTTGCCGACGCCTTCCTGGTCGATCGGGACCGCGTTCAAGCTGCGGATCATGGCGCCGAAGAAGCGGTTGCGGAACAGCGTCTTGCGCGCCAGGTAGACGAGCGGGCGCTGCGCGCACAGGCCGACGAGGAGCGGATCGAGGAAGCTCTGATGATTGGCCACAAGCAGCGCCGGCCCTTGCTGCACCATGTTGCGATGGCCTTGGAGCCGCAAGCTGAAACCCAGCGTGAACGCCGCGTGATAGGCAGCGTAGAGCGAATCATGCCAGGCGCTAAACCAGGAAGACTCCATGCGCTCGAGCGCGTCGGTCGTCAGCTTCGCGTTGGCGGTCATGAGGGGGATCCGTCGCGTCCTATCGATTGCATGCGCCGGCGCACTTCGTGCTCCATGCGGGCAACGACATCGTCCAGGGCCAGCAGGGTGCTGTCAAGCCGGATCGCGTCGGCGGCGGGCACCATCGGCGCGATGTCGCGGGCTGCGTCGCGGGCATCGCGCTCGTCTTGTGCTTGCAGGATTTCGGCGCAGGTGATTGTTTCGCCGCGGGCCGACAGCTCACGGTGCCGGCGCCGCGCCCGTTCCTGGGGGTCGGCAAAGAGGAAGAACTTGCACAGCGCGTCGGGGAAAACGATGGTGCCCTGATCGCGCCCCTCGCACACGAAGTTGCGGTCCTTCGCGATGGCCCGCTGCCATTCGACCAGCTTGGTGCGCACCGCGCGGCTGCTGGCGACCGCGCCGGAGGCCGCCGTGACCTCGGTCGTGCGGATCAGCGAGGTGATGTCTTCGTTGTTGAGCAAGACGCGGTTCGGCGGCATGTCGAGGCGGATGGCAGCGAGCAAGCGTGTCAGGGCTGCCTCATCGTGCAGGTCGCATTGTGCGCGCAAGCCAGCCAGCGTGACGGCACGGTACATTGCGCCGGTATCGAGGAAGTCGAAGCCAAGCGAAGCCGCCAGCATGCGAGCCGCATTGCTCTTGCCTGCGCCGGCGGGGCCGTCGATGGTGACGATCATTGGCGGTTTGAAGAGTTTGGCCGCTTGCGGCTTAGCGCTCGCTGGGCGCCATGCGAGCACAAAGCCGCAAGCGGAAAATAGAAATCTCAGCGTGGGCTGGACGCGGTCACGGTGAAGGTATTCTCCGCAGCGCTGAGGGTGGTGCTGCGGTTCTGCAGCGGGCCCCAGCGATCAGAATGAACCAGATACTGCATTGTTCCCAACGGAACGTTCTCGACCAGGCGCGACTTGCCCGCCGACACGCGGTAGCCGACGTTGTTGATCACAAACAGGAGCTCTTCCGTATAGAAGTTTTGCAGCATGACGCGGCCCGACGTGGTCGCAGACCCATTGGGAGGCGACATCGCAATCCGCTTGCTGGTGTCGGCGGCGTGCAGCTTGGCGATGCCGTCCTGGATCGATTTCAGCGTCTTGAGCAACTCGTCGGCAAACGCCTTGTCGGCGGCGGACGGTCCCGCCTCCGTCAGAATCTTGCTGCGCAGGCCGCGGACTTCGGCGGCCAACTGCTCGATCTCTTTCTTTTGCTTGTCGATCTCGATCTTGTGATTCAACTGATTGGTTTGCAGAGACGAGACATCCAATTTCAACTTGGCGACGCCATCCTTGATGTCCTTGACGTCGTCGCCGACGCCTTTCAGCTTGAGGCCCAGATCAGCCAGCGGGCCTTCGAGGTTCTTGATCTCGGCCTTCAGGCCTTCGAGCAGCGCTGCGGCGTCGATGGCAGGGGACTTCTTCTCGGGTTCCTTGTTCTCCTGGGCAAAAATGATCGCAGGCGGCGCGAACGTCACGGCCGCGGCCGACAGGAGCGAGTACATCGTCAGGGTTTTCCAGTTGCGCATCATCGGGCTGTCTCCACGTTGCGGGGTACAAGGGTGTAAGTAAATGACGGGATCGCTGCACGTCATCTCGGGCGATGCCACCGGGTGGATCGAGAGCAGCCCAGGTCCGGGAATCGCAACGCGCGGCGCCTCCACCGCTAGGGGCGCCGGCGCTTCGACGATCGTGATCTTGGGTTGATCGAACACCCGACGCGGCAGCGGCGCCGGTTCGAGTGTCTTCCGTTCCTTCGGATGAGCCCCTTCGCTGGATTCAGGCTCCGACGTGCGGAAAGCGTCTGCCTTCCGGGCCCCGTGATTACTCTTGAGCTTAGGGAGTAACAGGTCCACACGCAAGAGTTTTTCCGAACCTTTCTGGGCCAACACGCTCGACGCGCCCCAGGTCATCGCTCCCAAAGCGACCCCGCCCAGCAGCAGTACAGTCAACCAGAATAGGATCGACGTGTGCGAATCGCCCTCGGGCGGGCGCAAGCGATGCCACAGGCCGGCGCGCGGCGCCGGTTCACGTTGCTCAGTCGATGGGCCGATGGAGGTTTTCATGGCGACCGCCGTTCGTAGGGAGGGAAGACAAGCAACGGCGGATATAAAACAAATCGCGGAAAAAGGATAGTCGAGCTACGTCCCTATGGCGGATTCCAGGGCGGAGGCATGGGTAAGATGCACAAAAAAAAACAGATTCGGCGAATCTGGGTTGTGAGAGGTTATTTCGGGGGTGGCGGCGGCGGCGGCGGCGACAAGGCGTCCTTGCTCGGCCCCGTATCCTTGGCCGGCACGGGTGGACCGTCCTCCATTTTTTTGGCCTCCGTGCTGGGCGTGCAACCTACCAGGGCCAGCATTCCTGCCAGCACGATCGAACAAAGGGCGTACCGAAGCATCGTCATGGGTATGTACCTCTTTCTTTTTGAGTCGTATGGTCGGGGAGAACACACGAAAATAACAGGCCGCTGGCAAGGAAGGCCCTCTTGGCAGCGGCGGCTACCCGAAATCGGTTTACGGGTTTAGCGATTCGTAGCTGTAGGTCTGGCGGTCGTCCTTGCCGCTGCTGTAGATGTAGCTGTTGTAGTTCGCATTCTGGCCAACGCTGCGGACCGAGCCGTCGCAGAATGCAAACTGAACCACGCCGCCCGTGTGCATGCTGCCATAGGTGTACCACTGGGAGTTGGCCATGCCCCAAGCGGTAGCGAGGGTTCCGGTGCCCATCCAGGTGAAGTTGAGAGCACGATTCGCCACGGGTAGTGGGCCGCCCAAGTTCTCGCCGAAGCCGAGGGTTTGCGAAGAGCCATCCTGAATATTGGACAGCCGCACCACGGAATTCGGATAGAAGACGCCGCAGTAAAGCGCGTTACCGGTGCCGATATAGCCCGTGCAGGCGACATAATTAGTGCGTCCCTTGTTGTTGTTGCCCGGGAAGTACCAGACCTGGTAGGTAGACGTGCCGGGGATGGCGGTGGCGGAGGCCACGTCACCATAGGTAACGGAGAGGAGCGGTTGCACGTCCGAAGGGCAGAGGAAGGTCGGAATCGTGTACGAGGCCGCACCCCAGCTGGAACCATTCGCCCACCAGTAGTCGCTGGTGGCCTGCACGAACATCGTTTGCGGGATCTGCTTGAAGACCGCCGATTGCTCAATGTACGGCAGAATGAACGGCAGGGTGCCGATCGTGAGGCCGTAGGTGCCATTTGTCTGAACTCCACCGGGGGGGAGCACATTGAAGTTGCCTGCGTAGGTGTGGCAAGCAAGCATGATTTGTTTCATGTTGTTCTGGCACTGGGTACGGTTGGCTGCCTCGCGGACCTTCTGAACCGCAGGCACGAGCAATGCGATCAAGATCGCAATGATGGCGATCACCACCAGCAGCTCGATGAGGGTAAAACCGGTGCGTCGATACGTGTGTTTCATGGTCTCCTCACGGATTAGAAAAGCGTAAAAAAAATACAACTCCAATGTTGCGTACGAGTTTACGGGCCATAGCGATCGCTAAAAAAGAAGAATTAAGAAAGTACAACTATAAAAAATGTGTAAAGATTGCAAGAAAAAAAATGAAGTTTCTGGCTTTTTTTTTTTTTGCTGAACACTTCCTAATGAGAAAGAGAGAAGGCGGCAGGATTCTTGCATGGATCCTGCCGCCTTGTTATTGAAGAAATCGTAAATCAGTGGGTATTCGCAGTGTTTTCGCTATCTCCGCTCAGTTTTCTTCGTACTGGGCGATGCGATTGACCGTTTCGTCGAGATCCTCGCCGACATCGTCGCCGAAGCGGTATTCCATCAAGAAGGCGTCTTCGCCGCTATCTTCATAGAAGGCGCGGAGCACCCGGACGGCCCGGAACTCCTGTTTGCGGAAGAACAGCTGCGCTGCCAAGTTCGTCTCGCGCACCTCCAAAGTGATGCGCGTGCGCCGGTGGCTTGACAGCTTGCTGATCAATTTCGCCACCATTTGGACCCCGACGCCGATGCGGCGCCAGGCGGGGTGGACGGCAAAATTGAGAATGTGCAGCTTGTTCTTGTGCAATTCGTAGATCATGAAGCCGACGACCTTCTCGCCGTGCTCCGCGACCATGCCGATGCAATTGCGCTGCCGCAAGCAACGCAGAAAGTCTTCTTCATTCCAGGCATACTCGAAACTGAGCTGCTCGGCCTGCAAGACCTCCGGCATATCGCGACGAATCATCCAACGGATATGTACCCGTGCCTGTTCTTTTTCTTTTTCGGTTCGACCCGCGTTCATCTTTCGTACCTCCCCTCGCTGCGTTGTGCGAGGCCCTTCCGTGAGCGCCCCACGCTTCCGCGCGGTCCCATTCCGTGTTTATTCGCACACACCTCGTAGGGTCGGCACGCCGGCCATCTCCGCGCGCGTTCCGGGCTCGCTGCGGCGATGACCGATCATCAGGAGCCGAATCTTAGCAATGCGTCCAAATCGGCTCAAGGCCAACCAACCGTACTACCACTGACCTCTTGGTGCTCGTTGTGCAGCGCCGAAACGCCGGCGTTTTTGCGCGAGCGCTAAACGGCAAGCGATTCGTCACTTTGCTCGTCGAGGGGCATCAGGAAGGATTTGAAAGGGGGGGAATCCCTTCCCCTTTTGCCAGCCTTCGTGGCTGTCCGTTCTGGCGGAAGTCGGCAGGATACCGGCTTCGTAACGACGACGCAAAGAAAAACCTCAAAAAAATCTACTTTTACTTTTCGTCAACCGCTCGTCGGTCATTTCGTCGCGGGGGTTGCCCCACTCGGAGCAAGGTCCGCGGCTCAAAGAACTTCTTTTTCGTCGAAGGAGAGACCCTTATAACAATTCATCTCGTGAGAGCAACATCAATCCTTCACCGCACTAATTCGCTTAACGCCCGCTCGACGCCGTGCGAATGCTACACCGCAAGCGGCGAAATCGTACATCCCTCAGCGCGGCACGACAATCGTGGAAATCTCCTTGTGAATCGGCACACGCACCTGATCGCTCACCACGGCGAAACGGACACGCTGATCGCGATCCGCCGTAGGTTGGGCCACGGCCGACACGCGAAACGTCGCCTGCCCTTGCGGCGCGAGCGTGGCGAGCGGCTCGAACACGACGCTCTGGCGATCCAGCGCGAATCGCACGCCGCCTTGAGCGTCCTTCGGCGTCATGCCGGGAGGAAATAGCAGCTGGACCTGCACGTTGGTTGCCGCCGCACTGCCTGGATTGGCGACGTGAATTTCATAAACCATTTCGTTGCCGACCTCGACCAGCTGGTCGCGTGCGGTGACGCGCACATTCAGGTCAGGCGTTCCTTCCAGATGAATGATGCCGATGGAATTCATGTCCGTGGCGCCGTCGCCGCGCACCTGGACGACGTTCTGAAGCTGCCCCGCCTTGTTGCCATGCACGCGGACGATGAGCGCCTTGGATGCCCCCGCCGGCATTTCGGCGAACTGCCAATAGACCATGCGGCTGTTGGCCTGGTAGAGCCCGCGCTCGCTGGCGGCGACGAAGTCGAGCCCTTCGGGCAAGCGATCGACCACCGTGACGTTGCGCATCGGTTTGCCACTGAGGTTCATCACGTCGATGCGCAAATCGCCGTCGCGGCCCAGGAACATGCGCGTCGTCGGCGCTTGTTGCAGTTGGAGCGATCCTCCGGCAATCTCGATGTCCACGCTGGAGGACGCCTCGATGCCGCCGCGGGCTGTCACCTTGACTGCCAACGTGTAGCGGCCAGGTTTGACAGCGTTGGCCGGCATTCTTAGCGTCTTCACCGTGCCCGGCAGAATCGTCTCATCGACGTCTCCTTTGATCTCCCGTTCATCGCGCATGCCCGTTTCAGCGTTGACGCGCATGACCAAGCCTTCGGGCAAAGTGCTGTGCAGAACGAGACCAGTCAGCGATTCTTCCGATTGGTTGGCGACACGAATCTCGAAGACCGCCGGTTTGCCGACCACGATCGGTTTCGGCGCCACGAGTTGAATGGTGATGGTCGGGCCGTCGAGGCGCGGCTTGCGCGCTGCGATCGTCGTCGCCTGATTCGCGGCGGCGACCTGCACGCTGACGCGGTTGGTCAGTTCCATATCCGTGAGCGATTGCAGCAGGAGACGCAGGGTTTGCTCGCCGTTGACGCCCAGGTTCGGCAAAATCCAGACGGCCTTGGTGCCTTGCAGCGTCGGCATCGGATCGGCCGAGATGATACGGGCCCCGGCTGGAATATCGTCCTCGATGCGAATTTCCTGGGCCGGCGTCGGGCCAAGGTTGCGAATGATAATTTGATACGCTTGCGATTCCCCCGCTCGCAAGGTGGCTGCCCCACGTTTCGCCAAGGTCACGCTGGGAGCTTGCACGCTGGCCAAGGCGTTGCCGGTCGGCGCTGCCAGGGGCAGCGCCGATAGCGAAGGCTGCGGAGCAACGGGCTGCGATACCGGCGACGGCTCGACCCAGTTGGTTCGAATCGGCAAGAAGGCCTTGCGCTTTGTTGGCTGCGCCGGCGCCGGGGGCTCGATGCTTAACGGCAGAACCACGCTGGGGCCCGGCAACAATACGGGCGGCGGCGGGATCGGCACATCCAGCGTCGCGGCCTTTGGTTTCTGAATTTCCTTGGTCGGAGGGTCCACGATCAAGGCCTTCGTCGGTTCCGGCAGCGGCAGCGGTTTGCTTTCCAGCTCCGGCAGTAAAGGACTCTTCGTTGACGCTTCAGGCTCGGGCACGATCAACCCCGAGGGAAACTTCGGCGGCGACGCCACCCCGCCCGTTTGCACCACGCCACGCTTGGGCTCCGGCGGCGGGCTCAATTTCGGTAGTTCAATCAGCGGCAACGTTTCGTTGGGGAAGGTCGGCATCGGCGCTGCGTCAGGTTTTGGTTTGGAAGCGGACGTCGCATCTTTCGGCAACACCGGCGGCGGGTACAGCGGGACGCGCTCCTGCGCGCACGCCACCAAGTAGGCGCCGAGCAAACCCGTCGCCAAGGTGATCGCCAAGATGGGCCATGTCCGCTTCACAAGTTGGTGCCTCGCCTCATGCCCGAGAAGGTAGTAGGCACACTCCGTGTGCCGTTCCGCACACGGAGTGTGCGGGCTACGATCTCGTGCCGATCGCCTATACCTGATACTTCCCCTTGTACTTATCAGCCGGGTACTTCAGTGCGTTCTTCACGATCTTCGCCCGCAAGGCTTCGCTCAGATCGATGCCGATCACGTTGCTCAGGTTGAGCAAGTAACAGAAGACATCCGCCATCTCGTCGGCAATCGCCTCACGCTTGGGGGGATCCTTGGCCGCCTCCTGCGAAGCCGGCAGGTCCATCCACAAAAAGCACTCCATCAGCTCCGCCGCCTCGACTGCGATGCCCATGGCGAGATTCTTCGGACTGTGGAACGGCTGCCAGGCGCGCTCCTCGACGAAGCGGCGCACCACGTCTTTCAAGTCGGCGAGTGTCGTGGCCGAGTCGGGCATGCTTTACCTCTATTCCGGCATCCAGCCCCCTTGCCGAGATCGCCGATCTTGCCCGCGCCCGTGCATCTTCGCAGACGCCTGGTGTCGATTAGAACGGGGGACTATAGTCCTCTTCTTGTATCTGTCAAGCCGACGAGAAAACTTGACTCTCGTTTCGGACTTGCGGCGTAGCAGTTGCTTTGCGTCGCCGCAAGCGGACGAATACGACCTGATGTTTTCCTTCCCGCCCCATTGTGATACAGTGACCGCATGGCCGGCTCGAAAAAGCAAGCGAAGGAAAAGGAAGACCTGCAATCGATTTGCCGGAATAAGCGGGCGTTTCACGAGTATGAAATCTTCGATACCCTGGAATGCGGCCTCGTGCTGACCGGCACCGAGGTGAAGAGTTTGCGCGAGCACACCGCCAGCCTGGAGGAGGCGTACGCCAAGATCAACGCCGGCGAGGTGTGGCTGATCGGCAGCGACATTCCCGAATACGTGATGGGCAACAAGCTCAACCACAAGCCGAAGCGCCCGCGCAAGCTGCTGATGCACAAACGCGAGATCGAAAAGTTCGCCGGCAAGGCGTCGCAGCTAGGCTACACGCTCATCCCGCTCCGCCTTTACTTCAAAGAGGGGCGGGCGAAGGTCGAGATCGCCGTCGCGCGCGGCAAGAAGCAGTACGATAAGCGTGAGGTGAAGAAGAAAGCGGAAGCGGCCCGCGAAATCCGCAAGGCGATGAAGGATCGCCGGCGCTAATTCTCCCCTCTCCCGTCAGGGAGAGGGGGGGAAGTCACGGAGGACCCCCGATGCGCATCACCGCGCTGGTGAAGAGCCACGAGCATGTCTGTTGCCGCTATCGCGTCGCCGGCTTCCGTGCGCACCTGCAAACGCTCGGGCATTCGGTCGAAATACGCCCGTGGTCGAGCGGTTGGTTTCTCCAGCAGCTATTCCCCGGCCTCGCGACTTCGATCGACGTCCTGATCATCCAGCGCAAGCTCCTGCCCGCCTGGCAACTGAACCAGCTCCGCCGCCGCGTGCGCTGGCTGATCTACGACTTCGACGATTCGATCTTCTTGCACAGCTCCTACAACCCGCTCGGCCAGGACTGCCCCAAACGCTTCGCACAGTTTCGCCACATGGTGCAAGCCGCCGACATGGTGGTCGCCGGCAACGCCTTCCTGCGCGACCAGGCGGACGCGCTCACCGATCCCGCCAAAGTCGTGCGCATTCCAACCTGCATCGACCTGAGCCGCTATACGCTCGCACGACACGACGCCGATCAGCCGCGCGTGAAACTGGCGTGGATCGGCTCGTCGAGCACGCTCCGCGGCCTGGAGAAAATCGACGGCCTGCTCAATCGCCTGGGGCAGCGTTTGCCGGAACTGGAGCTGCGCGTTATCTGCGACCGGCCTCTTCAGCTCGACCATCTGCCGATTGATTTCCGCCCCTGGAGCGAAGCGACCGAAACACGCGACCTGGCCGAAGCGGACATCGGCATCAGCTGGCTGCCTGACGACGGCTGGAGCGCCGGCAAGTGCGGCTTGAAGGTGCTGCAATACATGGCCACGGGGCTGCCCGTGATCGCCAATTCGGTCGGCGTGCAAAAACACCTGGTCCGCCCCGGGGAAACCGGGTTTCTCGTGGACACGCCCAACGAATGGGAAGCTGCGGTGCGCCAGTTGGCAGGCGACCCGGCCTTGCGCCGACGCTTGGGTCTGGCGGGCCGACGCGCCGTCGAATCCGAGTATCAAGTAACAAACGGAGCGGCGGCGTGGGAACGCGTGCTGAACCTCGCCCCGCGTGGTGCAAGCACCGCGGCAAAATAAGACGAATTCGCATGGACGCATTGTTAAAACATCTAACGCAGTTCTCGGTCGCCGGATTCCGCTGGTCGCTCCAGCCCGAGTTGCAAGCGCGGTTGATTGACGGAGGCGGCCTGCGCTTGCCCGAGTGGATCGACTCCGGGCAGGCGCGCATCGTCAAGCAAGGGCCGCATCGCGTCGTCTATCGCGTCGAATTGCCAGGGCTGTCGTTCTATGTCAAGCATAACTTCGTGCACGATCAGCGCGCCTGGTTTCGCCAACTGGTGCGGCGCAGCAAGGCCCGGCTTGAATTCGAGCGCGTGCTGGCGGCAACCGAACGCGGCATCCCCACCGTCGCCCCGCTCGCCATGGCGGAAGAGGAAACCCACGTCGGCTCCGGCGAGAGTATCCTCATCACTAAAAGCCTCGACGGCTGCATTCCACTGCACTTCTTTCTGGCCGCGGTCCTGCCGACTTTCCCCGAGCCCAGCGCCGCCCGCCTGCGGCAACACCTGGCAACGGAACTCGGCACGCTGGTCGCCAAGATTCATGACGCCGGCATTCTTCATCACGATTTGCACGCCGCCAACCTCCTGGTGCGTGTCACCGCTAACGATCAAGTCGAATTCTTCGTGATCGATCTCTTGGCGGTGAAGATGGGGCCGCCGCTCGATTGGCAACAGAGCCGTGAGAACCTGGTGATGATCAACTGCTGGTTCACCCTGCGCGTCAACCGGGCCGACCGCCTGCGCTTCTGGAAGGCTTACTTCGAAGCGCGCAACTTGGGCCGCTGGGTGCGCGACGCCTACGGGACCAAGCATTACGCCAAAGACCTGCGCGAGATCGAGGAGTTGAGCTGGCAGCGAAACCTGCGCTTTTGGCAGCGCCGCGACAAACGCTGCCTGGTCAACAATCGCTACTACCGCAAAGTGCAAGGGCCCGGTGTCGTCGGCCATGCCGTGAACGAGATCGACGCCAAAGACCTGGCTGTATTGTTGCAAGACCCCGATGCGCCGTTTCGCAATCTCCCCTCACCCCCGTCCCCTCTCCCGGAGGGACAGGGGACGGGGGGAAAGGTCTTGAAAGAGTCGTCCTCCTCGACGGTGATCGAGATGGATTTCTCCGTCAATGGCCAGGTCCGGCGCGTAATCTACAAGCGTTTTCGCGTGACGTCGCTGAAGGACCCGCTCGCGTCGCTGTTTCGCTCGTCGCCAGCCTTGCGCTCGTGGATCCAGGGCCAGGGCTTCCGCGAGCGCGGCCTGCCCACGGCCAGGCCGTTCGTCGTACTGCACCGCAGCAGGTTCGGAATGTTGCGCGAGGGCTATCTCCTGACTGAAAAGATTACCCACGCCGGCGATCTGCACGAGGTGGTGGAAAGCTCGGCAGCGCAACCTGCGCCGTGCCGGGTCAAGTTACTGAGACAACTCATCGAACGGGTGGCTCGGACGATCCGGGCCCTGCACCAGCGCCAGCTCTCGCATCGAGATCTGAAGGCGGCCAATATTCTCGTGCGCCGTTTCGACGCGCCGGCCGACGAACCGTCCGCCTACTCGCAGGATATTCAGAATCTTCTCTATATGCCCGAAAGCGCCATCTGGCTCATCGACCTCGTCGGCGTCGAGACCTTCACGGAATTGACCAAACCCCGCAAAGTCCAGAACCTCGCGCGCCTGAACGCGAGCTTCGTCGGCAGTGAGAAGATCACCCGCACCGATCGGCTGCGATTTTTGTTCACCTATCTCCACTACGGCGCGCTCGGGCGCTGCGACTGGAAAAGCTGGTGGAAACAGATCGACCGGGCAACTTCGAAAAAGGTGCAGCGCAATTTGCGCCGAGGCAAACCGCTCCTGTGAGACTTTGCTGCCCTTGCGACCCCAAGAGCCTTCGCGGCCAAGCCTCGGGGTTACCTTCTCGCAAGATCAGCCAGACTTCCGTCGATTCCTCTTGTACCAAGCGTAGCTTCCGCATATTATCCGCGCCGCTGCCGCAGTCGGAGAATTCCGTTGAGGACCGCATGAAGACTGTCTGGCGTACCATGTGGATCTCGTGCCTGCTTGCGGCCAGCGCTCCCCTGCTCGCCGGCTGCAGCCTGCTCGCGCCCTTTTCCAACGCGAAGGAAGGCAAGACGCAGAAGGAACCGATCGCCGGCGCGCCGAGCAAACAGGTGCTGCGTGTCTCCCAGTTCGTCTTCCTCTCCGACGTCGAGATGCATCGCGAGCAACCGCTGTTCAAGGACCTGAGCAACCTGCGCGAGCAGGTGTACCGCGAGCTGCGTCTGCCGCCTGCGAGCACCGAGGTCTTCGTCTATCTCTTCGAGGACCAGGCCAAGTACGAGAAATTCATGAAGGCGAAGTACGCCAATCTGCCCGTGCGGCGCGCCTACTTCGTGGCCCAGACCGGCCGCGGCGGCGCCGAGGACCTGGTCGTCTACACCTACCTCAATGAACGCACTCAGAAAGACCTTCGGCACGAATTGACCCATGCGATGCTGCACAGCGTTCTCAAGAATGTGCCGATCTGGCTCGACGAGGGTTTGGCCGAATACTTCGAAGTCCCCGCGGGCCACAACGGCGTCAACGCGCAGCACATCAGCGCGGTGCGTCAGGCCAGCGATGTGAAATTCGATCTGGATCGCCTGGAACACTTGAAGGAAGTCCACCAGATGAGCCCGGCGGAGTATCACGAAGCGTGGGCCTGGGTCCACCTGATGCTGCGCAGCACGCCGCAGGCCAAGCAGGCTCTCTTGAGCTACCTGCAAGACTTGCGCGTCAATCCGGAGCCCGGCCCTTTGCGTCCACGCCTCGCCCCGGCATTCGTGTCGCTTGAACAGGCCCTGCAAGCCCATCTCGCCGAACTGCACCGCAAGTTGCCCGCCGGCACCACCGCCCGGCAATGATTCACGATCTCCTCGTTTAGCGTCCGCCCGGTGTCATGCGGGCGCTAAACGTGGAACCGCTATAATAATCAAGGATCATTCGTGCCTCCTCCGAGACGCCGTCATGCGCATCTTCGTCACCGCGGGCAACACGCAAGTCCCGATCGACCGCGTCCGCTGCATCACCAATATTTTCACTGGCCGCACTGGCGCAACCATCGCGCTCGAAGCCTACCGCCGCGGCCATCACGTTACTCTGGCGACCTCGCATCCGGAAACCGTTGCCCAACTGCAAGCCGAGCAAACTCGCTGGAGATGCCGACCCTATCGTACGTTCGAGGAACTCGCCACGCTGATGGCCGAGGAGATCAGCGCGGGGAAGCCGGACGCCGTCGTGCAATGCGCCGCGGTGAGCGATTATCACGCCGCAGGCATCTTTGCGCCGGCGCCGGGCAACCGTTTTGATCCGATCTACCTGTGCTGGCATGGTGCTCCCACGCTGATGGTCGATTGCTCCGCCGGCAAGGTCAAGAGCGACGAGCCAGAGTTGTGGCTGCGGCTGGTGCGTGCGCCCAAGCTGGTGGACAAGATTCGCAGCGCGTGGAACTTTGCCGGCATGCTCGTCAAGTTCAAGCTCGAAGTCGGCGTCAACGAGAGTGAATTGCAGACAGTCGCGGAACAATCCCGGCTTCAATCCGACGCAGACGTAATGGTTGCCAACACCCTCGAAGGTGCTGCCGACTGGGCACTCCTCGGCAACGCGCAAGGCTACAAGAAAGTGCCCCGCGCCGAACTGGCGGGCGCCTTGCTCGATGTTCTCGAAAGCGAGGCTCCGCGTGGCTAACGTGCTCCTGGGCGTCACCGGCTCCGTCGCAGCCATCCATACGCCGCAGCTCCATGGCGAACTGCGTGCGGCCGGACATGACGTGAAAATCGTGGTGACCAAGTCCTCCCTCTATTTCTTCGACGCCGCCACCATCGCACCGACGGCAGCAGGCCAGCGCAACAAGAATGTCGTCATCCTCGACGAGGACGAATGGCCCGGCTCGAGCTACCAGCGCGGCGATCCAGTGCTGCACATCGAATTGCGCCGCTGGGCGGACGTCTTGCTAATTGCGCCCTGCGACGCCAACACGCTGGCGAAACTGGCGCTCGGGTTGACCGACAACTGCCTGACGTGCGTCTATCGCGCCTGGGACCGGACGCGACGCGTCATCCTCGCGCCGGCAATGAACACGCTGATGTGGCAGCATCCCGTCACAAAGCGCCATCTCGACCAGCTCACAACGGACCTCGGCGCGGCGCTGCACGTGGTGTTGCCGATCAGCAAGAAGCTGGCATGCGACGACGTCGGCGTCGGGGCGATGGCGGAACGGGATGCGATTATCGCATTGCTAACGGCGCTTTGATCCCGCGAGTTCGCTGCCTTGCTCCCCTCTCCCCTTGGGGGAGAGGGGTTGGGGGTGAGGGGTTGGTGTTTCAGAAAGCGCGTACCCCTCACCCCCGGCCCCTCTCCCCCGAGGGGAGAGGGGAGAATCACCGCTCATCCAATCCACACCGGCATCTCCCTCGCCGTGAGTGGCGATCATCTCGCCAGCGCTGCCAACCATTTGGTCACGCGCCGCCCGAGTTTCGCCCGAAATGCGACGTCCTGGGCCGTTACCGCCGGCATTTCTCCCTTGGCATGTCGTTTGCTCCTCCCTTTGGAATTGTCGATGACCTTGTTGGGGAGCGATCGCATGCGCCGGCGCGGATTTACCTTGATTGAGCTGTTGGTCGTGATTGCCATCATTGCGATTCTGATCGGCCTCCTCGTCCCGGCCGTGCAGAGGGTGCGCGAGGCGGCCAATACGGCCCAGTGCCGAAACAATCTCAAGCAGATTGGCCTGGCGCTGCATAACTTCGAATTCAATATGAAGGCGTACCCGGTCAGCATGAATGCGCCGATCGCTACGACCTTCGGGACAAACAATGGATCGTGGTCGGTTCATGGCCGAATCTTGGAATACATCGAGCAGGGCAACGCGGGCGTGAAGGTCAACCTTGAAGTGGCCTGGGACAAGCAGCTCGCAACCGGGGTGCCGCAGATGCGCATCCCGACTTTCCGCTGCCCCACCGAGGCCAACGATGTCGCCCGCGGCGACGCAGCGGGGATGCCTTTCGTCTACCCGCACAACTATGCCTTCAACTTCGGCACCTGGTTTGTTTACGATCCGACCACGGGATATGGCGGCGATGGCGTGTTCGGCCCCAACATGCCCGTGCGGCCCGCGCACATCACCGATGGTCTCTCGAACACGCTTGGCGCCACCGAGGTCAAATGCTTCACCCCCTATGTGCGTAACACCGCAAACCCCGGCTCGATTCCACCGAGTTCGGCCACGCAGGTCGCCGCGATGGCAGCCGGCGGCCAGATGAAGCTCGGACCCAACCTGAACGACAACACCGGGCACACCGAATGGCCGGATGGCCGAGTCCACCACAGCGGCTTCACGACGATCTTCACGCCGAACACGGTCGTCCCTTTCACCTGGAACGGCAAGATCTACGACATCGATTACAATTCGCGCCAGGAAGGCAACAGCGCCACCGTGCCGACCTACGCCGCCGTCACGGCCCGAAGCTACCACAACGGGATCATCCATTGCCTGTTCATGGATGGCTCCGTCCGCGCGGTGGCCGACACCATCAACCTGGCGACCTGGCGGGCCATGGGAACGCGGGCCGGCAACGAAGTGATCGTGGAATAATAACGCCGACTTGCTCCCCTCGCCCCTTGGGGGAGAGGGGTTGGGGGTGAGGGGTTGGAATTTCAGGAAGCGCGTACCCCTCACTCCCGGCCCCTCTCCCCCAAGGGGAGAGGGGAGAATGACCGCTCATCCAAACCACGCCGGCATCTCGCCCGCCGGCGGCAGTTTCACCACGCTCAGGCTGCTGACCTTCGAGTGAGCGCGCACCTCTTGCAACGCCGCTTCCGGCGGCTGGCTGTCGAGATTGAGCACCGCGATCGCCTCGCCGCCGGGTTGCTGCCGGCCGACTGTCATCTGCGCAATGTTGACGTCATGCTTGCCGAAGATCGTGCCGATGAAGCCGATCAGGCCCGGCACATCGCGGTGCGTGAAGAGCAGCATGATGCCGTCCATGTAGGCGTCGAGATGATAGGGCCCGAGCTGCACGAGCCGCAGGAACTGGTTGCCGAACAGGGTGCCGGTCGCGGTGTAGCATTTCTTGTCGGTGGTCACGTCGGTCTGGATCAGCGTGCTGAAATCGCCTTTCTTGGAGACGCTCTGCTCGATGATGTCGATGCCGCGCTCGCGGGCGATCAATTCGGCGTTGACGATGTTCACGTTCTGAGCCAGGGCTGCTTCGAGCAACCCCGCGGCA
This sequence comes from Gemmataceae bacterium, assembly GCA_009692065.1. GTDB lineage: Bacteria > Planctomycetota > Planctomycetia > Gemmatales > Gemmataceae > SIAQ01. The sequence continues at coordinate 34,722 of SHZY01000017.1, read as the reverse complement.
AAGGCGCCGGTGATCAGCTTGGTGCTGCGGCGAGCGACCTCGCCGCGATAGGTGAGCTGGGCCCGCTTGATCGAGCCCTGCGCCATCTGTGCTTGCAAGAGACCGAGCCGGCGCGCCATATCGACGTAGCTCCGCACTTCCTCCAACTCCGCGCGATCGACGGCCGCCATGTTGACCGCGTACTGGACGACCCCCTTCGTCAAGTAATCGATGAGCAGTTGAGCGGCTTCTAGCGCAACAGTTTCCTGTGCCTCGGTCGTCGAAGCGCCGAGGTGCGGCGTAACCACGACGTTCGGCAACTTCAAGAGCGGATGATCGGCCGGCGGCGGTTCCTCCACGAACACATCGATCGCGGCCCCCGCCAGCTGGCCCGACTTCAGCGCCTCGACCAGGGCGTCCTCGTTGATGATGCCGCCGCGGGCACAGTTGAGGATGCGCGAACCCTTTTTCATCGTTGCAAGCTGGGCCGCGCCGATCAGATTGGTTGTCTCGGGAGATAGCGGCGTATGGACGGTGAGGAAATCGACCCTCGGCAACAACGAGTTCAGATCCGGCGCCGTCTCGATGCCCAGCTTGCCGGCGAAGTCGGGCGAGAAGAACGGGTCGAAGCCGATCACCTTCATGTCGAGCCCGACGGCGCGGCGTGCGACCTCGCGGCCAACACGCCCCAGCCCGATGACGCCGAGCGTTTTGCCGGAGAGCTGGGTGCCGACGAATTTGGCGCGCTCCCATTTATTCTGACGAAGGCTCGCGTCGGCGGCGGCGGTGTGGCGGGCGAGGGCCATCATCAGTGTGATCGTCTGCTCGGCGGTGCTGATGGTATTGCCGCCCGGCGTGTTCATGACGACGATGCCCTTGCGCGTGGCGGCCGCGACGTCGATGTTGTCCACGCCGACGCCGGCACGGACGATGGCGCACAGCTTGCCGGGATTGTCGAGAAGCTGAGCCGTCACGCGGGTGCCACTGCGCACGATCATGCCGTCGGCAGCCCGCAGGGCTTCCAGGAGGGCGGCGTCCTTCAGGCCAGGCCGGTTGTCGATGTCGAGGCCGGATTTCTTGAGCAGATCGAGGCCGCCGGCTTCGAGCTTGTCGCTGATGAAGATGCGTGGCATAGGATCCTCGGGGCTTCGTTTAGCGCCCGCGCGGCGCCATGCGGGCGCTAAACGAAATCAAGCCTTTGCAAAAACACGCTGCGCCGCCGACAAACCGGCGCCGGGCTCGATGCGGTGCCCCATCTCCAGCAACACCAACTCGACGCCGCCGAGCGCAGCCAGAATATCGAACTGATCGATGTAGCCCATGTGCGCGAGCCGAATGATCTTGCCCTTAAGCGTGTCTTGCCCATTGGCGAGCTTCAGGCCATATTGCTTTTCGAGCTTGGTCAGTAGCGTCGTCGAATCGATCCCCGCCGGCATCTTGACGACCGTGAGCGCTGTGTTCGGCTGCGCGGGGAACAATTCGAGGCCGAGCGCCTGGAAGCCGGCGCGGGCGGCCTCGGCATAGCGCTTCTGCCGCGCCCACACGTTCTCGATGCCTTCCGCGAGGATCTTCTTCAAGCTGACCCTCATGGCCCGGATCATGGTGTGGGCCGGCGTGTAGGGAGTGTCGCTCGTTTCCAGGTTCTTCTTCGCCTTCTTGAGGTCGAAGTAAAACGTGCGCGGATTCGCATTCTTGTCGATCGCTTGCCACGCCTTGTCACTGACAGACAGAAATGCCAACCCCGGCGGCATCATCAATGCCTTCTGCGAGCCGGTGCAGTTGATGTCGATCTGCCATTCATCGGTCCGACACTCCATCGCCCCCAGACCGCTGATGGCATCGACGATGTGAAGCGCTGGCGTTTTCGCGATGAGCTTCCCGAACGCCGCGATGTCGTGGCCGACGCCGGTGGACGTTTCGCTCAAGGTCGAGCAAACCGCGATCGCATCGGGGTGGTCGGCCAGTGCCTTGGCGAGTTGATCGGGCTGCACGGCCTGGCCGTAGGGGACGGTGACGTTGATCGATTCGATGTTGAACGCCTTGGCGATGTTCTTCCAGCGTTCGCCGAATCGGCCCGCGATCAGGCAGATGATTTTGGCCCCCGCGGGAACGCTGTTCGCCAGCGCCGCTTCCAGGGCGCCCGTACCGGAGGCGGTCAGCGGGATGATGAGGTTCTTCGTGCAGAAGATCGTCTGCAAGTCGGCCAACACCTCCGCCAGCAGCACGCGGAACTCCGCGGTGCGATGGAAGATCATCGGCCTGGCGAATTCGAGCAGGGTTTCTTCCGGCACCGGCGTCGGGCCAGGAGTCAGGAGACGTTGTTTCATGCGGGCATCCTCGACGAATCATCTGGTACGGTCATTGTAAAGAACCGGGTCAAGAGGGTTAGAGCAAGAAGGCGCGCAAAAAAACACTCGCGCGGTTCTTTGCAAAACCGAGCGAGCGTCTCGTTTTTCAGCGGGCCATTACCTTAGCGGCGACTCTGGATCATCGCCATGAGCACATAGTAGAACAAGAGCGCGACCGAGGCGAACAGGCTGAGCGCGGCCGCCACATGCTGGTCGGTGCGGAACTTGTGCATGATGTTCGACGTGTCATACAGGATCGCCCCGGCCGCGAACACGATCATGGCGAGCGAGAACAACAGGCCGAGCGAGAACCCGAAGATCATCGCGCACACGATGAACCCCAGCGCGACGAAGCCGGCGATGGAGAGGATCGGGCCCAGGAACGAGAAGTCCTTGCCGGTGAAGACGACTACCGCGGTCAGCCCGGCGAAGAGGCACAAGGTTAATATGCCCGCCTGTCCGACCAGGTCGAATTCGTGGCCCGGCGTCGAAGGAACCAGGTACATGGCCACATAGAGAAGCGGCACGAAGATCACCGCCTCGGCGATCACGTACAACGACAACCCGGCATATTGCAGCACGGGAGAGCCGCCGTTGAAGGCCCAGTAATTGGCAAGATAGCTGACCCCCATGAACGCGACCATGACGATCAGCCAGGAAAAGCGGTTTGCGAACATGCTAGAGAGGGTGCGATCGAACTCGGCGCCCATCATCGGCCGAATGACGCCGAAGATCACCGTCTCGATGGCGACAAACGCGAGGATCGCAACAGCTAAGTGGCCGTAGGTGCGGCGAATGAAGGCGGCCCGTTCACTGCGCTCCGACTGGATAGCCAGCGGAGCCATTTCGTAACGCATGGATTTCTCCTTATCGAAATCGTGTCCGACATGTGGTTTCCATTAGTCTTCTATCTCATTGTACCCGGCATGTCAACGGATAGCAAGGAAAACCGACCCCTGGGAATCGCTGCGCTCATCCCAGGGCTTGATCGTCTTTTTCAAGTAGCCTCTTGTGCCCGCAGGGTTTACCCACTTATACTCAACTTTAACATCGTGGCCGCTCGCGGCTTGGCAAGGGAGACTCCCATGATTATTCGCTCCATCGCAGCGTGGATTTTGCTCGCCGTTCTTTTTGTCGTTCCGGTTGTCGCCCAGCCGACCAAGCTGCCGACCGCGGACGAGGTCAAGGCGCTGCAAGCGAAATTCAAGGAGGAGCGTGACAAGATCGTCAAGACGGGGATCGCCCAGCGGTTCATCCCCGCCATTCTGGAAAAATCGGAAGAACTCGCCAAGAAATCCGAGACGGCCCTCGCCGGCGGGCGCCTTTTGCAGGCGAGTGAAGCGATTCGCCAGGCCCGCTGGCAGCTGCCCTACCAGCCGATCGGCGTGCCCGACAACGTCTCGCGCATCATCGGCAACCTGCGCTTGCGCCATAGCCGCGAGATCAACGCCGTCGCCTTCAGCCCCGACGGCCTGCGGCTCGCCACCGCTTCCAGTGACGGGATGGTCAAAGTCTGGGACCTCGGCAACGGCTACGAGCTGCTCAACTACGATGGCCACAAGGACAAGGTCCGCTGTCTGGCCTGGAGCAACGATGGCAAGTTCATCGTCTCCGCCGGCATGGAAAAGAACATCAAGATCTGGGACGCCACGACCGGCAAGGACAAGCACTCCATCCCCGCGGTCGGCGACTTTGTCAGCTCGGTCGCGCTGTCGAAAGATGGCAAGCACGCCTTCGTCGGCCAGCACGCCGTCACCCCTCCGCTCAACGGCATCTTTGTTTACGAAACCGCGACCGGCAAACTGGTGCGCGATGTGCGCGACTTCACCAACCGCGTCGGCACGCTCAGCCTGAACGGCGAGGGGAACATCCTGGCGGCCGGCGATGACAACGGCAGCGTGCGGCTCTTCCAGTATCCGAGCTTCGTGGACAACGTCAACCAGCCCGCCTACTGGACGCAGCAAGACCCGACCGGCGCGACCTACCACCTCGGCTTCAGCCCCGACGGCAAGACGCTGGTCCGCGTCGGCCCCCTGGGCGTTAAGCTGTACACGACCCCGCTGCCCGGCGCCCCATTTGTCGTCGGCGCTCCGCGCATCACCCTCACCGCGAATGGCGCTCGCTGTGCCGTCTATTCGAAGGATGGCAAAACGATCTTCACCGGCGGGTTCGATGGCAACATCCAGTTCTGGGACCCGGAAGCCGGGCAGAAAGCCGGCGAATACAAGAACGCGCATTCGAGCCCAGTCAATGCGCTGACCTTCAGCCCCGAAGGCAACCGCCTTGCCTCCTGCTCCGGTGACTTCACCATCCGCCTGTGGGACTTCGACGTGGTGCTGCAATCCCGCGACTTCGAAGGCCACGACGGCCCCGTCTGGACCGCCGCCTTCAGCCCCGACGGCACGAAGATCGTCTCGGCGAGCGGCGACCGCACCGTCAAGGTCTGGCAGCGCGACACCGGCAAGGTCCTCTATACCATCACCGACCACACCGCGCCCGTCACCGTCGCCCAGTTCAGCCCCGACGGCAAGCTCATCGCCTCCGCCGGCGGCGACAAGGTCATCCGCATCTTCAACGCCGAGGACGGCAAACCGCTGCGCACCTGCCAGGGACATCTGGGAACGATCAACTTCCTCGATTTCTCCAGCGACAGCAAGCGCATCGTCTCCGGCAGCTCCGATCGCCAGGTCAAGATCTGGGATGCCGACAATGCCAAAGAACTTGTCACCATCAAGGACAACCCGTCCGTCGTTGCGTGCGTCGCCTTTCATCCCAACGGCAAGCAGGTCGCCGTCGGCAATGTCGATCAGACCATTCGCTTGTACGACGCCGACAAGGGGACGCTGCAAACCAGCTGGAACGCCCACGGCACCGCCGTCAACAGCGTCGCCTACAGTCCCAACGGGCAATGGCTCGCTTCCGGCGGCGTCGATATGGCCGTGCAGATTTGGCCGTTGGCTACGCCGGGGACCAACTCGATCCGCCTCGTCGGGCACACCGGGCCAGTCAGCACCGTCGCCTTCCGGAAGGACAATCTGCACCTCGTTTCCTGCGGGGCCGACCAGCTCATCAAGCTCTGGAAAATCGAAGGCAACGACGGCAAGGAAGTGCAAACCTTCCGCGGCCACAAGGACTGGGTCACGTCGGTCGCCTTCTCCAAGGACGGCTACCACGTCATTTCGGCCAGCGTGGATCGCCGGATGAAGATCTGGGAGATCACCAGCCGTGAGCTGCCACTCTTGGCGGAGCACACGAGCGCGGTCGAAACGGTCGCGGTCAGCCCCAACGGCGAGATCATTGCCACGGGCTCGGTCGATCGCACCATCAAGCTGTGGAAGCGCAAGACGGGCGAGGAGATCGCGACCTTGAGCGGCCACACCGGCGCGGTCATGTCGATCATCTTCACGCCGGACAGCAATCGCATCATCAGCTCCGGCACCGATGTCGCCGGAATGATCCGCCTGTGGGAGATCAATCCGCCGCGCGAGATTGCCCGCACGCCGCAGCAGCTCGTGGTGTTCAATCGGCTGCGCCGCTATTCGCCGTACATCGCCATCGACCCGGAAGGCAAGACGCTCTTCGTCTGGCAGCCAGTCAACGAGGCCCGCGTCTCCACTGTGGTCGAGGCTTTCGATATCGCCACCGGCACCGTCAACTTCACCTTCATGGAAGATAGCCGCAAGGTCAACTCGCTCGCCTTCTGCGCCAACGGCAAGCTGGCGGCGACCGGCGCGAAGGACGGCAGCGTGCGCCTCTGGACGATGGGAAAGGACAGCGCCGTGGTCGCTCCCGGCGGCGACTGGTTCGTCTTCGAGAAAGTCGGCGTCGCCGATCTGGCGCTCACCCCCGACGCCTCCACCTTGATTGCGACCAGCGAACAAGGCGAGATCAAGCTCGGCAAACTCCAGGGCCGCGAGATACTAAAATCGTTCAAGGGGCACGACGGCAAGATCCTGGCGTGCATCGTCAGCCCCGACGGCAAGCACTTTGCCACGGTCGGCGAGGACAACCTCGTCAAAGCCTGGTCGATCGACGGCAAGGAGCTGCGCAGTTGGAACCTCGGCAAACACCACGGCATGTTCCTCGTCAACCTGACGTTCAGCTCCGACAGCCGGCAGATCGTGACGGCCAACGCGAACACCACGGTTTACGTCTTGGATTTGCCGTGACTTGGTGCTATTTTGAAGTGAGGACAATAACGAAACAGAGTATCTCCGAGCCGCGCACGGAGTAAGCGGGCAATAGTCGACGCCATCCGCTTACTTCGTGCGCGGCTCTGAAAGTCTCATTTACGGGAACGAAGCCGCAGACCGAAGCGTCAAAGGAATTCGAAGCCGACACCGACTCCCTCTTGAGGTAATATTCCATGCGTAAGTTGATCCTTGCCGCCGTGGTTCTCTCCTTTGGCGCCATGCTTCCCCTCGCCGACGCGGGCAAGCAGAAGAAAACCGACAGCGATGACCCCAAGGAAGCCCTCCAGGCTCTCCAGGAATACATCGGCGGCTGGAGCAAAGGCAACGCCACCCACAAGACCCTGGGCACCTGGACCGAAAAGGCCGACTGGAGCTGGCGCTTCAAGGGCAAGGATGTTTGGCTCAGCTTCAGCGTGGACAATAGCAAGGCACTCAAGGGGGGCGAAGTCCGCTATTTGACCGATAAGTCCAAGTACCAACTCACACTCACCGACAAGGCAGGCAAGAAGGCTGTATTTGAAGGCGAGATCAAAAAGACCGGCCTCATCGTCGAGCGCGTCAACCCCGACACCAGCGACACCGAACAGCTCCGCCTCAACGTCATCAGCAGCGGCGATCGCCTCGTTTATTCGATGTGGATCAAGCCTGATGGCCGCACGCAGTACGTCAAACAATTCGACGTCGGCTACACCCGCGACGGCGTGACCTTCGGCGTCGAAGCCGGCGGCAAGAAGCCCGAGTGCGTCGTCACCGGCGGCCTCGGCACCATCACCGTTGCCTTCAATGGCGCGACCTACTACGTCTGCTGCTCCGGCTGCCGCGATGCGTTCAACGAGAATCCCGCCAAGATCGTGGCGGAATACCTGAAGAAGAAGAAAAGGTAAATAAACTTGCCGCTTGCGGCGTAGCAGCTGCTACGCCGCAAGCGGCATCAAGTCGGCCACAGTAGCCCCAACACCTTTTTCTGCTCCGCCGTGATCTTGTCGATCCCGACCTTGCCCAGCTTCAAGAGCCGATCGAGCTGGCTGCGGCTAAACGTCGCCTCCTCGCCCGTGCCTTGCACTTCGATGAACTGGCCCGAGCCGGTCATCACCAGATTCAGGTCAACGTCCGCATCCCGGTCTTCGACGTACTCCAGATCGAGCAGCTCCACGTCATCCAGAAGCCCGACGCTTATCGCGGCGACGCTGTCGCGCACGATCTCGCCGATCGGTGGAATTTTCCCCTTCAGCGAATGCAGCGCGTCGATGACGGCCACGAAGGCGCCGTTGATGCTGGCGGTGCGCGTGCCGCCGTCGGCTTCAAGCACGTCGCAGTCGACCCACAGCGTGCGCTCGCCGAGCTTGTCGAGATTGAAGATGGCGCGCAGGCTGCGGCCAATGAGCCGCTGGATCTCGACCGAACGGCCATCGACCTTGCCGGCCTTGTCGCGTGCCTTGCGCGTGTTGGTGCTGCCCGGGAGCATGCCGTACTCGGCGCTCATCCAGCCTTTGCCCTTGCCGACGAGGAAGGGCGGCACGCTCGCCTCAATGCAACAGGTACACAAGACGGTGGTGCGCCCCATGCGCACGAGCACGCTGCCGGGCGCCTGGCGCGTGTAGCGGCGTTTGAAGCGCAGGGGGCGCAGTTGATCGGGTTGGCGGTTGTGCGGGCGCATGCATGGTTCCAAGCGTCGTAGGGTGCGTGGAACGCACCGGATGCTTCTTCGGTGCGTTTCACGCACCCTACATTATCATGATTGCCTGGCAGCCTGACGAGCCTGGCCGAAAATTTCGCTGACCGTTTGCGCCAGTTGCTCGGCGCGGTAAGGCTTGGGCAGGAATGCGCGAATCTGGGGGAACTCGTGCAGCCCCGTCTGCTCGGTCGAATAGCCGCTCGAAAAGATCACGCTGTCGTCGGACAAGGAGCGGGCCAGCTCACGCAGAGTTTCTTCGCCGGACAGCTTGGGCATGACGGCGTCGAGGACGATCACGTCGATCTGGCCCGGACGCTCACGCAGGATGTCGAGCGCGACGGCGCCGTTTTCAGCCTGGAGGACATGGTACCCCGCCTGGGTCAAGATGGCGTTGGCGAGCTGGCGGATCATGGGCTCGTCATCGACGATCAGGATCGTTCCATCTGCCAAGGCGTTGGCCGCGACGGGCTCATCGGTGGCCGAAGTTTCGGAGACTGCCAGGCAGCGCGGCAAGAAGAGTTCGAAGGCGGTGCCGCGCAACGGTTCGCTCTGGCAGGCGATCCAGCCGCCGTGCTGCCGGACGATGCCGAACACGATCGCCAGCCCCAGCCCGGTGCCTTTGCCTCTTTCCTTGGTCGTGAAGAACGGCTCGAAGATGTGTTGCTGCAACTCGGCCGGGATGCCGCTGCCCGTGTCGGCGACACGCAGGCAGACGTATTCGCCGGGCCGCGCTTCGACGTTGTGGGCCAGGTAGTCGGCATCGGGAACGACGTGCGTGGTCTGATAGACGATCTTGCCCCCTTCAGGCATGGCATCGCGGGCGTTGAGCGTCAAATTCGTCAATACCTGGCCCATCTGTCCCGGGTCGGCCTGGACCAGCCACGGGCGGGGTGCGGACTTCGACTTCGATGTTGGCCGGCAACGACGAGCGCGTCAGGCTTACGACCTCGTCGATCGCCTGGTTCAGGCTGAAGGGAACCGTCGGCTGCGTCGCCCGGTGCGAGAAGCCCAGGAGCTTCTGCGTCAACGCGGCGGCGCGCTGGCCTGCCTTCTCGGCATTGCGAATAAACTCCATGCTGCTGGCCCCCACGCTCTTTTGGGCCAAGACGTACGAAAGGTTGCCGAGCATGATCGTCAAGAGGTTGTTGAAGTCGTGGGCGATGCCGCCGGCGAGATGGCCGATGGCGTCCATCTTTTGCACGTGGCGAAGCTGGGCTTCGAGGTCGCGTTGCTCGGTGACATCCCAGCAGATGCCCAGGACGCCGACGACGGCGCCCTCGGAATCCTTGACCGGCGTGCGGTTGATGCGCACGGTGTGCGAACGGCGGCCGAGCTGCACGATATCTTCGGAGTCGATGGAATGGCTCCCGGCGAGAACTTGTTTCTCAATGTCGCGGCTCTTTTCGGTGAATGCTTTATCCAAGAAGAGGTCACTGATGGTCTTGCCCCGCAGCTCGGCCTCGGTCCTACGGACGCTCTTGCAGAAGGCCGGATTGACGGTGACGTAGCGGAACTCCCGGTCCTTGAGGAAGATCCCCTGATCGAGATGGTTGATGAGCGTGCGGTAGTTGGTCTCGCTGACGCGGAGCGCCTCTTCGATTTCCTTGCGTTGCGTGATGTCGAAGACGGTGCCAACCTGAATCTTTTCGCCCTGTTCCTCGAGCAGATTAACGTTCACCAGGACCCAGATCGCCGCCCCGTCGGCACGCCGCAACTGCATCTCGTAATTGGTCAAGAACCCGTTCTCACGTAGGCGGGCCATGAACTCCACACGGACGACACTGGCATTGAAATAGAGATCATGCGTCGAACGCCTGCACATTTCCTCGCCCGAACTGTGGCCGAACATGCGGGCAAAGGAATCGTTGCATTCGAGGATGCGGCCATCGAGGGTGATGCGGAAGCAGCCGGCCAGGTTGCGATGGCAAAGGTGGCGGTAACGCTCCTCCGAGTGGTGCAGCGCTTTCTCGAGTTGGACGCGCTCGGTGAGATCGAGGGCGATGCCGCCGAGAAAGTTGCGCCCGTGGGCATCGCGGAAAGGGAACTTGACGACCCACCACTCGCGCAGGACCCCATCGGGCGTGGGCACCTGCTCGCGCAGCTCGACGCGCTCCGTGTCGGCCATCACGCGCAGATCCGCGGCGCGCAAGGCGTCGGCGACTTCCTTGGGCCAAAGATCATGGTCGAGCTTGCCCAGGAAATGCTCGGCGGGGAGCGCGAACCGGTCCTCGGCTTCCTTGTTGACGTAAACCATGCGTCCGTCGGCGTCCTTCATGAAGCCCACGAGCGGAATCGAATTCATGAACGCCTCGAAGCGCTGCTGGATCTCGCTTAGGGCGGACTCGGCCTCCTTCCATTTCGTGATGTTGGACGCGGTTCCCGTGTTGCCCAGAAAATAGCCATGGTCATCCGTCACGGGCGCCGAATTGAGGCGTAAATGGACGCGCGAGCCATCCTTGTGCAAGACCACGGTTTCGTATTGAAAGAGCATCCGATCTTGCAGCGTCTGGTGGGTTGCCAGGTCGCGCGCGACAAAGTCCGGCGCGACGAATTCCGCGAAATGCCGGCCTATCATCTCGGCCGGCTCAAGGCCGAAGATCGCCATGGCCGCATTGCGATTCACATAGGTGAAACGCCCTTCTATGTCAATGGACCAGATGAGGTCGTTCGATGTCTCGACCAGATCGCGATATTTTCGCTCGCTGGCACGAAGGCGATCCTCGACATCACTCGGCTGCGCGGGCAGATCACGCACCTGCAACAGGCTAACCGGCCGCGGGGCTGATTGAAGCAAGGTGAGAGACAGGCGAATGGGGACCCACGCCCCATCGTGGCGGCGCAGCAGATAATCGGCACGGTCGCAAAATGTGTTGGGCTGGCGCAGCGCAGTGCGCGCACAAAGCGGCGCAGTAGTGTCCTTGCCGCGAAACAGGGACCCGATCGTCTGCTGCAGCACGACATCGCGCGCTGCCGAGCTGCCGCAGCGCTGCTGGGTTGACGTCGAGGATTTGCCCCGACTCGGCATCCAAGAGAAAAAACGCCTCGGTAGTATCGGCGAACAAGCGCCGCGCCAGTTCCAGTGGATCGCAGGGCAGGGTATTCATCGCGATGAATCCTCCACTGACTAAGCGGCAACGGGGCGGCGCGGCACGCAGGAGAATCGGCCTGGACATGTTAGAAAGCGCGTACGCTACCATACCGAATTCGGCGTCGCAATCGCTAACTGGAGAATTCGCGGCGGCCGGAGATTGCCGCTTGCGGGGACATCGGGAAACGAAATCTTATCTAGCGTAGAGCAGAACGTTGCCGTCGGCGGTACCGACCGCAAGGCGCTGATCGTCGGCGGACCAGGCGAGCTGGCTGATGGGGGCGTCATGCTTGGCCAGCGCCAGCGCGCCCAACTGTTTGCCGGGCTGCCAAAGGGCGACGAGCCCGTCCTCACCGCCCGAGGCAAGGAGTGTGCCCTGGCGCTGGTACGCCAGGAAGGTGATGGTTTCCTTGTGCGCTTCGAGCTGGATCGGCTCCGATCCCGCCGGCCCGGCGCCGGAACAATCCCAGACGGTGCAGACCTCGGCGCCGCCCGTCGCAAGGTAACGGCTCGTCGGGTCCCAGGCCAATTCGCGCACCTTGGTAAGGTAACCCTGCATGTGGAGATCCTCACCCGTTTTCATCACCCAAAAGTGGACCGAGCTATCCTGCGTGCCAGCCGCGAGGTACTCACCGTTTGGACTCCATGCCAGCGCGAGGATTGAGCCTTGCCAGGCAAACTCACGAACCGCGATCTGCTCTTCCGGGCGCCACAGGAACAACTTGCCATAGGCGGTTGATGCAAGCAGCGCGTCGTTCGGCTTCCACTGGATATCGGTGATGGTACTGGGGTGGTCGGGATATTCACGCAGCATTTCGCCGTCGAGGTTCCAGAGCCGCAGCTTTTTGCCGGCGGCCGATGCCAGGAGATTCGCCGTCGGACACCAGGCGACGCGCTCAACCCAGGCGGCCCCGCCGGATAACTCGTGGATTTGCATTACGGCCATTCCGTCCCAAACGCGCACTTTGCCGTCTTGGCCGGCCGATGCGAGATGCAAACCATCGACGGACCATGCAATGTGAGCCGTGCCGAAGCCATGACCGAAGAGGTTGCAAATCAGACGACCGGTCTTGGCGTCGAAAAGTGCAATCGGACCGTCCGCAGATGCCGCCGCAATCAACCCGAGCGCGTCGGACCACGCCAGCGACACGACATGGCCGTCGATGGTCGATTCCCACAGTTTCGTTAGTTTCGTCCGCCCCCCGGCGAACGGGTTCAAGCGAGGCATTTACGAAATCCCTCTTCCAGACGCTCGCGGTTCAGATTTCGTCCAATGAAGATCAGCTTGTTCTCGCGCTCCTCACCCTTCTTCCACGGTCGGTCGGGCCGGCCGTCGAAGAGCATGTGGATGCCCTGGAAGACAAAGCGGCGCGGATCGTTCTTGATGCTCAAGACGCCCTTCATGCGGAAGATGTCCGGGCCTTCTTGCATCAGGAGTTCGCGCATCCAGTTGTTGACCTTTGTCTCGTCGAGATCGCCGGGGATGGTGATGCCGACCGAGTAGATTTCCTGATCGTGCTCGTGTTCATGTTCCTCGGCTTCGAGAAAGTGCGGATTGATTTCCAGCACGCGATCGAGATCGAAGCCATTGACATCGAGAATCTTGTCCATGCCGACGAAGGCATTCTGGCAGCGATGAATCGGCGCGGTGGCGTTGATGGCGCGGAGCCGTTTTTCGAGATCGTCCAGCTCCGCCGGCGTCACCAGGTCGGTCTTGTTCAACAGGATCACGTCAGCAAACGCCACCTGCTCTTCCGGCTCGCACATCACATCGAGGTGTTGCACGACGTGCTTGGCATCCACCACGGTTACGATGGCATCGAGTTGCAGCTTCGCCTTCATCTCCTCGTCGGAGAAGAACGTCTGGGCGACCGGGGCGGGGTCGGCCAAGCCGGTGGTTTCGATCAGGACGTAATCGAACTTGTCCTTGCGCTTGAGCAGCTTGCCAAGGATGCGGATGAGATCGCCGCGGACGGTGCAGCAGATGCAGCCGTTGTTCATCTCGAAGATTTCTTCCTCGCTTTGAATAACCAGATCCTGATCGACGCCGATCTCGCCGAATTCGTTCTCAATGACGGCAACGCGCTTGCCGTGCTGGGCGGTGAGGATATGGTTGAGGAGCGTGGTCTTGCCGGCTCCGAGAAAGCCGGTCAAGACGGTGACTGGGATGCGTGCGGGCTGAGTCATGGGAGTAGCTCGTCGGTCCGTGGAAATTCATGGGGTGTGCCTCAGTGCGCTCGACCCACCCTGCTTTTACGATAGTAAGAAACGGGCGGCGGGGCCTACCTCATCTGAGCGCATTCGCGGCGTGCCATTTCAGCAGGTTAGCCGCGTCACCGCAATGTTCCCCGCGAAACAAACATCGACATCGCTGCCGGCGACGCGCGCACGCTCATGATAATTGCCGTCGTAGTGCAGCCAATCGGCGCCTTCCCTGAAACTCAACGGCAAGGGGCCAAGTTCGAGCGGGCAGCGGATCACTTGCGGTTCCGGATCGCCTGGGATCAGGCTGGGCAGGTTGACGTTCCAGAAGGTGCCGGGCGTCCAGGGTTCGGCGAGCAGCTCGGCGAGGATTTGCTTCATCCAGCGCTGGGCCCGTTCCCAGTCGATATCCACGCTGCGTTTGCGATAGTGAGAAAGGGCGATGCCGGGTTTGCCGTGGAGAGCCGCTTCGCGGACAGCGGCGACGGTGCCAGAGTGATGGACGTCCACACCGAGGTTGCCGCCGTGGTTCATGCCGGAGAGCACCCAGTCGACGTCCGGCGCGAGCTTGGCCAGGGCAACGCGAACGCAGTCGGCGGGAGTGCCGTCGATGGCCCAGCGGCGCGCGTACTTGGGCATGACGCGGATGGGTCCATCGGTGGTGACGCGATGCCCGCAGCCGGAGAGGTGGGTATGCGGCGCGACCCACGTCAGTTGCCCCAGCGCGGCCGCGGCTTCCGCGAGGGCCGCCAAGCCGGGGGCGTCGATGCCGTCGTCGTTGGTCAATAACAGATTCATCTTTTCTCTCCTTGGTCCTTATCATAGCAAGGATGACACCGCCGCTTGCGGCGTAGCAATCGCTGGACTGCTACGCTGCAAGCGGCAGATAAAGGAAACTACCATGCACCCCTGGATTCTTGCCGAAGAAACGCACGGCTTCATTCGCAGCCAAAAGTGGGAGGTCGCGGTGTTGCCCTTCGGCGCCACGGAGCCGCACAATCTGCACATGCCGTATGGCACGGACAATTACCAGGTAGAAGAAATCGGTAAGCGGGCGTGCGCGAAGGCGTACAGCGCTGGCGCGAAGGTGCTGCTGCTGCCGACGATGCCGTTCGGCGTCAACACGAACCACTTGCAGGTACCGGGCGCGCTGGCGCTCAGCGTCAACCCGACGACGCTTTTGCAAGTGATCACCGACCTGGTTGAATCGCTCGAAACGCAGGGGGTGAACAAGCTCGTGCTATTGAATGGCCACGGGGGCAACGAACTGAAGCCCTGGACGCGCGAGCTGCACCATCGCACCAACGTCTTCCTGTGCGTGTGCGACTGGTTTCGCATGGCGGCCGACCAGTATCCGAAGATCTTTGCCAATCCCGGCGAACACGCCGACGAGGTGGAGACGAGCCTGGGCCTGGCGTTCTTCCCGGAGTTGCTGACGCCCGCGCTGGCCGACGCCGGCGCTACACAGCCGACACGCTTCGAGGCGATCAACCGCGGCTGGGTCTCGATCACTCGCCCCTGGCACCTGGCGACGACCAACACCGGCCTCGGCGACCCGGCTGCCGCCACCGCCGAAAAGGGGCACAAGCTCATGGACATCGTCGTCGAGCGCCTGTCCGCTTTTCTGGTCCAGCTCGCCGCGGCGCCGATGGATGAGACGTTTCCGTATTGAGTTTCGCCGCGGTTCGTAGAACCGCAGTCGTACGTTGTGGCACGGTCAGGAGACCGTGCCACAACGGAGCGCTAAATCTGCTGCAAATCATGCGTCTTCGGCAAATCATCGAGGCTTTGCATGCCGAGCACTTCCAGGAATCGCGAGGTCGTGGCATAGGCGACTTCCTTCGGGCTGGAACCAGGGATCGGCAGAATCTGGATCAAGCCGCGGCGGACCAGCTGGCGCAGCAGGGCGCCGGAGTCGGCGCCTCGCCCGGAATCAACGTCCGCCTTGGTGATGGGCTGGCGATAGGCGACCAGCGACAGCACGTCGATCGCCATCTGCGACAGCCGGGCTTCGCGTACGCCGCCGTAGAGTTTGTCGATGACGTGGCGAAACCGTGGCCGCACCGTCAGCACCCATCCGGCGCCTTGAGGCGTGAGCGCATACGGGCGCGCCTGGCGGCGATAGTCGGCGTTGAGCTGGGTGATCGTTTCGTCGAATTGCTGCTCGGTGAGGCCGCGCAGGATTTCGCGGGCTCGTTTCGCTGTCAGCGGAGCGCCGCCGACGAACAGGAGTGCCTCGATGATGCGCAAGGCGGGAGGCGGCGTCGCGGGCTCCTCGACGGGCGGCGCCGGTGCGACTTCGGTCTGCCAGGCTTCCTCGCCCAGCATGGCCGCATACGTCCGGCCCAGATCCTCGGGCGTGGTCGGCTGTTCGATCGGTTGATCGGGCATTGCCGTACTCCATTCAAGGCAACTCGTGTCGCAACAAGAAGATACCGGTGATAAACGTGCCGGTCCACAGCACGGTGAAAAGAATGCCCATCGCGATGTGAAAGTTACGCTTGTGCTTCAGTCCCGTGAAGAGCATGACAAAAAGCAATACCGCCGACGGCACCGAGAAGACCAGATGCACGGACATGGCGCTCTCCGTGTGGTGCTGATAATTATCGAAGATCCCCGGACTGATGATCCGCACGACGATTTCCAGTCCGATGAGAGCGGCGAGCGTCAGGCCAAAAAAGACGATGTTGATGCGCCCGTGCAACTGCGTCTTTCCAAGCGCGAGGGCCACCAGGGAGCCGAGCCACAAAACGGTGACCGCCACGACGGCGATTTTCAGGATCAAGATGACGATGCCGGCACTCATGCGGGTATGATAGCGAAATGGTTTTCGGTTAGCGACGCTTCGAAGAAGCGTTGCCCCGACGCTTCTTCGAAGTGTCGCTAACCGCGATCGACCAATCGGCTAGGCCGCCAGCGGTTTCTCCTTCTTCTTCTTGCGTTCCTGCGGCTGATGTTTCCAGCGGCGATGGAACCAGAAGTACTGCTCCGGCGCTTCGCGGATGAGGGCCTCCAGACCGGCAGTGAAGCGCTGAGTGATTTCGCGAACCGGATCACGCGACTGGGCAAAGTCTTGGGGGTCGATCACGTCGAAGGCCCAGATGTCATAGATGCCGTCCAACTTGGGAGTGCCGATTACTACCATCGGCACGTTGTGCTCCAGGGCAAGCAGGGCGACCGCCTTGTGTGTGGAAGCAGGCTGGCCGAAGAAATCGACGAACAGGCCTCGCTTTCCCGCGTCCTGGTCCGCGAGCGTCGCCAGGATGCCGCCCTGGGCGAGCAGCTTGTCGATGTTGGCGAAATCGCCGTGCTTGGCCAGCAGCTTCTGGCCGGTCCGGCCGCGAAAGCTGCGCAGGAATTCATCGAGGTACGGATTATCAAGCGGCCTGGCGATGGCGTGGGTGCGGATGCCGAACAGGCCCATCGCATAGCCGCCCATTTCCCAGTTCCCGAAATGTCCGGTCACGAACAGCATGGGCCGCCCGGACAGCAGCACCTCGGTCAGCCGCCGACCTTCGCGCATCCTGGCGAATTGCCGGTAGTTGTGCAGGTGAAACCGCCTGGGCAAGTGCATGAACTCGATCAGCACCGTGCAGAAGTGCCGAAAGGTTTGGCGCACGATAGTGTCAATCTCGGCCTCGCTGTATTTCCCGGGGAACGCCTTCTGCAAGTTCTCGGCCGCGACGCGCCGATGGCGCTGATCGACGCGGTAGAGAACCCACGCCAGAAGGTTCGCCAGCCGACAAGCCGTCTCGAACGAGAAAGCCTGGATAACGCAGACGAGCAGGCGCACGGCCAGGTATGCGAGATAGTCGATGACAGCGGAGCGTTTCTTCTCGGCCATGTGCCATTCCTTTGGCAAGTACGGGTCGGCCGGATATCATCGTGGAAATGAGTTCACGCTGTCAAGAGGAAGGGCGAGCCTACGAGCCCGCAGCGCAGACAAGGGACGGCGAAGTCCCTTGCCTGCGCTGCGGGCTCTTAATCCGTAGCCGGTCGCGATGCCTCTGTCGCCAGCCCCTGGCTCCAATATTCCGGCAGCAGTGGGTAGCCGATGTCCACGTCGCAAAGGTCACTCCAGATACTTCAGGCCGCCGAAACCGATCACTGGGCCAGTATCGCTGCCGAGACGCAGGAATACAGCGGCGGTGGCGAGCGTGAACGCGCGCACGAGCAGACGGGGCGATTCGATCGGCGGGGCCATCGGATTCTCCCGAACATCTTTCGCCTCAGGGTGTCAGTCTAATCTCGCGCGGCGGATTCCGCTACATTACCTTGCGTTACGTCCGAGCCTAAAGCGTAAGCGAAGGAAAACACACCTGCGCTCATGCTTCAGGCTTGGAAAACTCGAACTGGAACACGAAATGGCCAAAGAAACCTTCCACGGCGCGCTCGAACAGATCGATGCGTGCTGCTACCGCATCCCGAAGAGCTACAAGCCGGGCATGCGCGTTGATGGGCTGATCTTCGCGAATGAAAAGCTCATGCATCAGCTCAAGCTCGATCAGGCGCCGGAGCAGGTTGCCAACGTCGCGTTCCTGCCGGGCATTCAGCACGCCAGCCTGGCGATGCCGGACATTCACTGGGGCTACGGCTTCTGCATCGGCGGCGTCTGCGCCACTGATCCCGACGAAGGCGGCGTCATCTCGCCCGGCGGCGTCGGCTATGACATCAACTGCGGTGTGCGTTTGTGCCGCACCAATCTCTTCTATCGCGAAGTCAAGCCGCACTTGCAAAAGCTTGTCGATGAACTCTTCAAGCACGTGCCGACCGGCGTGGGTCGCACGGGGCATTATTCGTTCAAGGGCAAGGAGCTGACGCGCCTCCTTGGCGAAGGCGCGGGTTATTTGACGTCGCGTGAATTGGCGACGCCGGGCGATATCGACTTCACCGAAGGGCGTGGCCATCTCGACGGCGCTGATCCCGACGAGGTCAGCGATCACGCCAAGAAGCGCGGCGAACAGCAGTGCGGCACCCTCGGCTCGGGCAACCACTTCCTCGAAGTGCAAGTCGTCGATGCGATTTTCGACGACGAAGCTGCCAGCGTCATGGGCCTGGAGAAGGACATGATCTGCGTCATGATCCACTCCGGCTCGCGCGGCCTCGGCTATCAGGTCTGCGACGATTCACTGATGCACCTGCGCAAGGCGCCAGAGAAATACGGCATCGAGCTGCCGGATCGCCAACTCGCGTGCGCGCCGGTCAACAGCCCGGAAGGCCAAAAGTACATCGCAGCGATGCGGGCGGCGGCCAACTTCGCCTGGTGCAATCGCCAGCTCCTCATGTGGCAAGCCCGCGAGGTCTTCGCCGACGTCTTCGGGCGCACCTGGCAATCGTTGCAGATGAACCTCATCTACGATGTGTGCCATAACATTGCGAAACTGGAAGAACACACCGTCAACGGCGTCAAGAAGAAAGTGTGGGTGCACCGCAAGGGAGCGACGCGCGCGTTTCCGCCGGGACATCCGGAGGTGCCGGCGATCTATCGCAAGATCGGCCAGCCGGTCATCATCCCGGGCGACATGGGCCGGGCGAGCTGGGTGCTCGTTGGCCAGCAGGGAAGCATGGAAAAGTCTTTCGGCACCACCTGCCACGGCGCCGGCCGGGCGATGAGCCGCACGCAAGCGATCAAGGAAGCCGCGGGCCGCCGCATCGACAAGGAGCTACTGGCGCGCGGGGTCATCGCGCGGGCACAGAGCCACAAGGGCCTCGCCGAGGAACAGCCGAAGGCGTACAAGAACGTCGATGACGTGGTCGATGTGGTGCATCAGGCGGGGTTGTCGAAGAAGGTCGCGCGGATGCGGCCGATTGGGGTGATCAAGGGCTAAGCACGCTATTTCTCGTCCAGCTCCGGCGGGTCGGCAACCAAGCGCAGGTAGCGCGCCAGCAGCAATTGCACCGCGAGCACGCGCTGCCAGTCGTTATACTCCAGCGAGACTTGCGAGCCGTCGTCCTTCGCCTGGATGTTTTCGGTCGCTTGCGTCAGGCCCTGATGGAGGTAGTCGAGAATTTCGGCCAGGCGGGCAGCTTGCGACGGCGTCATCTTGAGGGGCAGAGGCGGCAATGCCTTGGTGCCGATGTAGAGGGCATCGTTGGTCAGGCGGGACGGCACGGAGACGTTCACATCGAAATCGAGATTCAAGTCAAGTTGCCCGGCTAGCGTTGATTGATCGCCAAGAGGTTGGACCGGCAAGGGGTCCTTCTCGGGCCCACCTACCGGCGTTGGCGTCGCGCCGACCAGGCTGGCCATGCGTGCGGCGATTTCTTCGTTGGAGCCAAACAGCAACAACGAACGGCCCACGCCAACGCGATCGCCGACCCGCAGCCGACGTATCTGCACCGCGGTGCCGTTGACGCGCGTGCCGTTGGTGCTTTCGAGGTCGGTCAGGATGTAGTCGTCGCCGTCGACCTGCACCTTGGAATGGAAACGGCTAACTCGCTCGTCGTTGAGGCGTAGCGAGTTGCCTTCCTCGCGGCCAATGGTCACGGGGACCGACAGATCGCAATAGACTCGGCCGCGATCGATGCCTTCCAGGACTTGAAACGTCACCGAGGCTTTCGCCATGGGTGCTCGGCTCCTCTGATGCTTGCCAATCTCGTTTGACCTCGCCCCGAAGTAGAACGCTCGCTAAACATCGCATGACTGCGTTCCTGGTGCCAGCGCGCTCCTACTCCATCCTATTCCGAAACGAACGCGTGGGTCCGTTTGTTGCCAAGTTTCTACTGGCCAAGCTCAGGTTGAAAAAGAATCCCGCGATCATTTATCGCCATCGACTAAAATCGCGGGTTTGTTGCATCTGTTCATTCTGTCGATCCAGAGCTCGCATGTCAAATCCTTAGTCGTCGGTCGGCAGTCGGGAAGGTGCCGAAACCACGTGATTTGCCGTTTGGCCAGGTTGCGACTGCGCATCTGTACCCGCACAATCGCTTCCTGCAGCGCAATCTTCCCATCGAGCAAATCGAACGCCTCGGTATAGCCCAGCGCCTGACTGGCCTCATGGCTCAAGGGGCACTCCAGCGCGCGCAGACGGCGCGCTTCGTCAACCAACCCGCCGGCGAACATCTTCTCAACGCGACGTTCGATGCGCTCATAGAGATGCTCACGCACCAAGTCGAGCCAAAGGACCGACCCCTGACCCCTGACTCCTGACTCCTGACCCCCGGCTGCCGGCCACTGCGTCTGCCACGCGCTAATCGGCTTACCGGTCAATTCATGAACCTCCAGGGCGCGGATCATGCGGCGCACATCGTTGGGATGGATGCGTGCGGCGCTGACCGGATCGATGGCGGCCAGGCGCTGATGAACAGCCAGCGAGCCGAGCGCTGCGATTTCTTGCGTCAAACGGCGGCGGATTGCCTCATCGGCGGGAGGGCCGGCGAAAAGTCCGCACATCAACGCCTTCAAGTAGAGCGGCGTGCCCCCGACGAAGAGAACCTGCTTGCCGCGCGCTTCGATGTCCTGGCAGCAGCGTTTTGCTTCTTCGAGCCACCAGGCGACGCTGGCAGACTCCCAGGGCTGGAGCACATCGACAAGATGATGCGGGACGGCGGTACGCTCGGCAAGCGTCGGCTTAGCGGTGCCGATGTCCATGCCGCGATAGGGCGCCATGGAATCCATCGATACGATTTCGGCATCGAGCCGCGGCGCGAGTTCGATGCCGAGCGTGGTCTTGCCCGATCCCGTCGGGCCCGTCAATACCAGGGCGTTGTGAAACGGCGGCGGTAGCATACATTTACTATTAGTTCAGGGGTAAGCGCAGCGAATCCCTGGGATGCACAGGGAGTTGCACATGCCTCATTATACTGCCACCTTTGAAATCACCCGTCCGGTGCCGGAGTTGTTCACGTTCTTCAGCAAACCCCGAAACCTGGTGCTGCTGGCGCCGGCCGACCTGAACCTCGAACTGTTGACCGGGCCGGAAATCATGCAACAGGGCACCCGGCTGGTCTGGAAGGGGCGACGCTGGGGCATCTCGCAGCAGATCATTCAAGAAGTGGCGACGTTCGACCACGAGAAGTTGATCGCCCTGGAGCAGAAGCAAGGTCCGTTCGCCCGCTGGTTCCACGCTCATCACTTCGAAGCGACCGACGCCGGCACCAAGATCATCGAGAAGATAGACTTCGAACCGCCCGGCGGCATGCTGGGTTTCGTCGTGACGGCCAACACGATTCGCAAGGACCTCGACAAGTTGCTGGCGTTCCGTGAGAAGAAGCTGAAGGAGATCTTCGCATAGGGTTGAAAGGTTTGATTCGCCGCTTGCGGCTTCGCGCTCGCGGTTTGCCTTGCGAGCGCGAAGCCGGAGGCGGCGAACCGGGATCAGCACGCCTGCGGGCGCTGTTGTTCCGGGCGGGCCTGGGCGAAATGCAAGCGTTCGGGCCGCTCCAGCTTCAGGTAATCCCGGCAGGCCATGCGGATGGCGATGGCGTGCTGCTGGGCCTCGAACACGATCGTCATTTCAAGAGGGATCGCGGTCTCCAGGATCGTCGGCATGCCGTACAGTTGGCCAAAGGGCATCAGCGCGCCCCACTCACAATCGGGGAAGTGCTCGCGCAGCTCCGCAGCCGTTGCCAAGCGGACCGGGCCGCCGAAATGAGCGCTTAGCGACACCAGGTCGATGACGTGCGACGCCGGCAGGACGGCCAGGAAGTACCCGTGCGGCCCCTTCAACAGAATACTCTTGATGACCTGTCGGCCAGGGATGTGCAGGAACCGCGCCAGTTTTTGGGCGGTGAACGCAGGCGGGTGGACCATCTCCTCGAACGGGATGTGTTGATTTGATAAGTATTGCGAAACGCGCATGGCAGTCGGCTCCGAGTGCACGCCCTGGGATTCCTCCCCATTCAAGCATCTCGTAGCCCGCATTTCGCGATCAGTTTGCCTGCTTTTCCCAATTTCCTGGTTGTCGATGGTACGATCGGGCGGACCGTAACGATTTCGCCGCTTACGGCGACACCCGAATGCAAAGCCGCGAGCGTCGAAGCAGGTCACTTCCGTGTCACCATCGGATCTAGCGCCTGACCCTCCAGCGCGCGCAAGAAAACCACCAGCGCGTTCTTTTCGTACTGGCTCAAGCGCAGCCGCTGTTCGCGATCGCCGTCCTGCAGCGCTTTGGCCAGATGCCGGGTGGGCTGCACGCGTTCATCGTAAAACTCCACCACATTGCCGAGCGCCCGCTGGGAGCCGTCATGATAGTACGGCGCCGTCCTGGCGAGGTTGCGCAAGGTCGGCGTGCGGAAGGCGCCGATCAACCGTGCTTCCTTGAGCCCGATCGGCACCTGCGCCGCCCGACCGGTTTCCTTATCCGTGGGTTGCCCTTCATCCCCCGCATAGCCGACGTTGTAGTAATCGTGGTCGGTAAAGAGCGGCCCGGTATGGCACTTCGCACAGCGGGCCTTGCCCTGAAACAGCACGTAGCCGTTGACAAGCAGCGCCGGCAGCGCCTCACGCGTCGGCTTCCCCTTGAGCCCGTCGAGAAGGAACTCGGCCGTCTTGTCGTCTTTCACCAGGTCACGAAAATG
Source organism: Gemmataceae bacterium (assembly GCA_009692065.1). Classification (GTDB taxonomy): domain Bacteria; phylum Planctomycetota; class Planctomycetia; order Gemmatales; family Gemmataceae; genus SIAQ01. The sequence continues at coordinate 11,718 of SHZY01000017.1, read as the reverse complement.
CTCTGCCGACAGCGTCAGCGCCTTCTGGTCGCGGCGGAGCTGGTCAGCACGATCGTAGAGTGAATCGCCTGACAGGATCGTCCGCAGGTAGGTGGCCAGCGCCTGCGCGACGGTGTCCTGCGTCGGCTGCGGCACGCCGAAGACGAGATCGAAGCGCAGGTTGAGGTCCGGGTCCTTCAGATCCACCAGCTCACGGACGAAGCCGCCCCAGACATGATGCTGCAGCGCCTGCGCGCGGCTCTCCGCGTCGGTGAGGTTCCGTTCATCCGCAAGAGTGCGGACCAGCGTCTCCTCAAGAGTGTGCACGCGCCCGTCCCAGAACTGCCCGCGATTGTAAACGACGTTGACGAGGCTGAGCGTGTTGTACTTGCCGCCCGCGCGCCGGTTGCTGTCGTTTGTGAAGCCCGCCTCAGGGACGTGGCACGAGGCACACGAAAGCTGCTCACCTCCTGCGCGCAAGAGACGATTGTGGAATAGCTCCTTGCCCAGCCGCCATTTCCCGTAGGTCGGCAGGTTCGACGGCGGGAAGTTCGGCGTCGGATCAGGCAGACCGCGCGGGACCTTGACCTTGATTGCCACGTGCTCGTTGGCCAGGACCAGCGCAGCTACATCTGTTAACGGCCCCTGCGCGAGGTAGGGCCGGATCGGGGGATAGTGCGTCCAAAACGCCGGCAGCTGGGCCCATTCCGCGCTGGTGTCGGCCACAAAGTGCAGGGGTAGATCGCGGCGCTCGTCGGGCGCGATCCAGCTGAGCCGTGCGGACAACTCTTCGACGTTGGCCTTCGGCGGCTCGACCGGCGCCGGCTTCGCTCCCGCTGCCGGATATTGCTGGGCACGCTCGCATGATGCAAGAAACAGCAGGGAGAATGCAAAACCGAGCATTTTGTGCCGTCGTCGCATGATCATCCTCGCGAAGTACATGGAATCCCGGGGACGAATACTACGCCGGGCTGATGTCAAATGGTTCTCCCTCAATCCAGCCGACGCCCAGGGATGAGGTACGCCGAAGCCCAGGGATTCGGAGTACCTCATCCCTGAGCTTGCGACAAACCGGTTTGCGCACTGCTGACGGGCCCCAGCGTCAGGGCGAGCGTTTTGCTGCCGGTTCGCCTTCGCGGAGTTCCCAGTAGCTGCCCGCTTCCAGGTTGTCGAAGTGCTGCTCCGTGTCGCTCCAGGACCATTTCACGCTCAAGCGGCCAACCTTTGCCGAGGTTCCCAGTCCGAAGAGGATGCGTTGATCGCTCGCGGAGAGATAGCTGCCACCCCCCTTGGTGAAGCGCGTCAACGTTCCTGTGTCGGTCTTCAAGGTCAGCGTTGAACCGACGACGTCGCGATTCTCCTTGCCGACCAGTTTGACGCCGAGCCAGCGCGCCGGGTTGCCTTGCGCCGCTTCATTGCGGAGGAGAATGGCCGGGCTGTTGGTGTTGCAGACGACGACGTCGGGCCAGCCGTCGTTATCGAGATCACCGACCGCCAGGCCGCGTCCCATGTCAGGTATCGAGAAAAAGGGCCCGCCGCGTTTGGCGTAGTCACGGAAGAAACGCCGACCTTGAAATGGAATGTTGCGCATGATCACGGGCACCTGTTTCACGGGGCTGCCGACCGGCTTGTAAAGGACGTGCCCACTGACCATGATCAGGTCTTCCCAACCGTCGTTGTCGACGTCAATGAAGCTAGTGCCGAACGTAACGAACTGCCGGCTCAAGGCGCCCAGGCCGGCGGTCTTCGACTGGTAGGCGAAGTGTTCCTGGCCGAGGTTTCGATAAAGGGCATGCAGCTCATCTTGAAAGTTGGCGACGAAGATGGAAGCACGCCCGGAGCCGTCGTAGTCGGCGACATCGACGCCCATGCTGCCGTTGTAGTGGCCGGTCTCATCGCCGGCGACGCCGGCGAGCAAAGCTTTCTCTTCTAGCTTCCCGCCTGAGCGGACGAGATAGAAGTGATTGAAGGCAGCATCGTTGGCCACGTAGATGCCTGGCCGTCGGTCACCGGTGAAATCGGCCATCACCACACCGAGGCCGCAGCCGTCGTCGCGTAGTTTTTGTTCTCTGGTGACGTCGCGAAACGTGCCATCGCGGTTGTTTCGGTACAGGGCATGTATGAGCGGCTTGAACTGCTGAGGCGAGCAGATATCACGCTCAGCCTGCGGCCCCTTGCCGCGGCAGACCGGATGATTCTTGAACGACCAGTCGACGTAGTTGCAAATATACAAATCGGGGAAGCCGCTGCCCGTCAAGTCGGCAAAACCAGCGCTGCTGCTCCAGGACTTCTCGAGCAATCCCGCCTTGGTCGTTACGTCGATAAAACGCTTGCCAGCGTCGTTGCGAAACAGGGCGACCTGGCCGTAGCCGGTGACGAGGAGGTCGGGCCGGCCATCGCGGTCATAGTCGACAACCGCGACGCCGTGGGAATAGAAATCGATCTTATCGAGTCCGACCTCGGCCGTGACATCGCGGAACTGCCAATTGCCAAGGTTCTTGTAGAGCTTGCAGGGGCGGCCGCGGATGTTCGGGCCATCGAAGGTGCCACCGCCGGTGAAGAACAGATCGAGCAGACCATCGCCGTCATAATCAATCATGGCCACGCCACCGCCCAGCGATTCGAGAATGGCATAATGACCGGCTTCCTGGCCATTGACGTGGATGAATTCGATTCCGGATGCCGACGTCTTATCGCGAAACCAGGGAGGCCCATCGGGAACTTGCTGGCCCGTTGAGAGTGGATCGAACGGATCAGGGGCCGCATCACCCGAGCGCCGGGTCGCAGCCCAGTAAGCCACCGCGCCCAGCCCGAGAACCAAGAGGGTCCCGACGACAAGCAGCGGCCAGCCAAGTGAATGTTGCGATGCCGGCTGGTTTCCTACGCTCATGAGTGTATCCCGGCTAGACGGAAGCAGGCAGACAAGGAAGATCGGGGGTTCGTGTTCAACAGGTCCTTTTCTGGTGGCGGGTCAGTTTGCTGTAGGTCAGCCTTTCTAGGCTGGCAGCGTAAGAAAAACGTCAGACTCGACAGCCTGACCTACGTGAAACTGACCCACTGCCTCTTTTCTTGTCTTTTTGCCTACTTGTGTCCCGAGTCGACCATCGCAGCATCGAGTTCACGGATTTTTTCCTGGTAGCGCCTCGCTTCCTCCAGGCGGCTGGGCTGTCTGACAAGACAGGCAGCGAAGGTTGCGTTGACATCGCGATGCGACGGAGCGAGCGATTTGGCCTCATTCAGCCAGCGCTCGGCCTCCTGCAACCGATCCAGGTCCATCGCAATCTTGGCCCGCTCGATGATCATGGGTACCTTGTTCAGGCCGTCCGGCATGGCGGCCAGCGCCTCATCGAGAAGGATCGCCGCCAGCTCCGGCTCCCCGACACTGCGGTGATACCGGGCTGTCAAGAACTTCACGAGCCGGTCCTTCGGCCTGTGGCGACGCAACCAGTCGAGATGCGGGGGCGCCTCTTTCGGCTCATAAAGAAGCAACGCCGACACCAGCCACGTTCGGGCGCCATGGTAATCGGGTGCCAACTCGACCGCCCGTCGGAAGTCTTCCATCGCCTGGCTCGAGTCCTCCGCGGGCAGCCGCGCCCGGCCACGAAAGATCAATCCCTGCGCACGATCGATCTTCCCGGTGCGGCGTTTCAGCCACAGTTCGACGGCCCACTCCACGACGACCAGATTTCGCGTCCTGTAGCTTCCTTCCAGGATCGCCAGGATGGCATTCACAAAGGCTGGCCCATCGGGCTGCTCCTCGCAAAACCGTCGCCACCGGTCGATGTCGCGCAAATCTCCAGCCTGGATGGTCGCTAGTTGTCGTTCCGTCTCGAATTCGCGTGCGGCGCCGCCGTATTTTTCGGCCAGCTTGAGGTGGCGCTCCGCCTCTTCGAGGTCATCAAGCCGGCGTGAGGTCTGCGCTGCCAGCAAGCGCGCCGCTGTGTCCTGAGGGTGGAACGAGAGATACTTATCCAGATGCCTACTGGCGGTTTCGTAATCGTAGATCTCAAACGCTTGGCCTCCAAGATCGTAATGGCGCAGCCCCGATTCGTCAAGGACCAGCTCGTACACGAGCATACCGATCACCAGGAACAGTGCTGCGGCAACAAGCGCGAGGAGCAGACGCATTGGCTTGTCACGAAGTTTCAGCATGCCTAGCTTCCCGAGGTCGCCGCTTGCGGCTTAGCGTTCGCAAAGCGACACGTGATCGCCAAGCCGCAAGCGACGAACAAGATTCACGCGGAACCGCCACCGAGGACGCGAACCACGATTCACTCGTTGATTGTAATCGGCTCCGCGCAACTGGACAAGCGGCGGTAACAGCTGGCCGCAGCGCCGCTGTCAAATTCTCATGGCTTCCTGCCAGCGATTTCCGGTGCCTCCTGCAGTTTGGCCAAAAAAACAAGGAAAACAGCATCGTCGCGCCAAACCGGCCGCACCTTGGCAGGTGAATCGATTGCCTGATCCAGACGGATTCTGCAAAAGAGAGTGAAATTCGTTAATTATCCCGAAATTGTGTTGACATGCAGAAAATGGACCTTTACACTTAATTTCAACGTCCATGTTCTAGCAGTGTAGGTTGTGGTTCCTTTTTCTTAAGCAGTGGTCAACTCGGTGTATGGGTTGATGTAGTCCTTATCTTTCTTCGTCCACGAAGGAGCTTGCTTATGTTACGTGTGAGAAGCGTCAGAAGGGGTGCGTTTACCCTGATCGAGTTGCTGGTGGTTATCGCCATCATCGCAATCTTGATCGCTCTGTTGGTTCCGGCGGTGCAGAAAGTTCGCGAAGCCGCCAACAAAACAACCTGCGGTAATAACCTGCGCCAGGTCGGCACCGCGATCCACAACTACGCCGGCGTGTATACCGGCAAGTTGCCTCCGCAACTCACCTTCATGGGTGGTGGCCATAACTGGCAGCCATTCTGGTCGAACCTTTATCCGTACGTCGAACAACAACCGTTGTTCAACAAGTCGACCAACAGCGATGCTTGGGGCAACGGCGGTCACAACGTTCCCGTCCAGGTCTACACCTGTCCGTCTGATCCGACCTACACCAACGGCATCGGCAACAACGGCTGGGCGGTCGTTAGCTACTCGCCCTGCCACTTGAGTTTCAGCTCGGCCAACGTTGTCGATACCGGCACTGGCCAGATGAATGCCCAGGGCAAGTACAGAATTGGCAACATGCCTGACGGCAGCTCGCAGATCGTCGGCATCGTCGAGCGCTACAACCAGCTGACCTACTACGGCTGGTACAACAACCAGGTCTATCCGTGCAGCTCCTACCACTGGGGCTGGAACAGCAACTGCTCCGGTTACGGTCCGTGGGGTCTTTACATCCCGCAAATCCAGCCGACGGTCCCGAACGGCCAGGCCCATCCGTACTACCCGCAATCCGGCCATGCCGTCATGAACGTCATGTTGATGGATGCCAGTGTTCGCGGTATCGGCTCTACTGTCAACGGCACCCAGTGGAACTGGATGTGCACGCCTGACGATGGCAACGCTATCACGGGTTGGGGTAACTAAGCCTTGGTTTTCCCCGGAATCAGCCGTCGCCGGCTGACCCCCACCAACTAAATGTACTGCTACGGAACTGTCCAGCACACGATGATCGATATTGAAAACTCGACCATCCTGTTTGGACAGTTCCGGTTCTTTTAATCTGCCTCGCGTTCTCAGCATCCCCAGAAAGTTGTGTCACGGACCGGGTATTCTTGTCATCTACATCCACTTGCACCAGGGAGCCAACTTCCAATGTCTAGCCTCTTTTCGGGACGCCACGGTATTACCCATCGCCGCTTGGCCTCTATCCTTTCCATTGCGTTGATCCTGCCCGCCCTCGCGCTGATCGCCGGTTGCCCCGGCGGGACAGAACCGAGCGATGTTGTATCCGGCACCTGCATGGTGGGCGAAGATACCGTCAGCGGCAAAGTGGTCTTCGTCGGGGCGGGCAAGGAATACCAAGGGCCGATCCTCGACGGCAAGTACAAGGTCGACAACGTTCCCAAGGGCAAATACAAAGTTTTCATTGAATCGGTGGGCTTTGTAGGCGCTGGCGGCGTCGCGCCGATGCCAGCGGATAAATTCGAAAAGCCCAAAGATATGCCAACCCAAAAGAAAATGGGCGTGCCACCGCCGGACAAATATAAATCCGTCGACACCAGCGGTCTGGAAATCGATGTCGCGGGCGGCCGGCAAAAATGGGACATCAAGCTTACCAAGTGAGCGTCTTCAGCTAGCCTTTCTCGACATGGTCGGCCCTGGATTCGCGCGCTGGCGCTGATCCACGGGCCGATCTTGTTTCCATCATTAACCGTATGCCGGCCTGCGCTCGCAGCTAGAAATCCGCAGCAATCGGCAGAATACTGCAAACACAAAGCCGCAAACGACGACAAAGCCCACCCATGGAGAAACCCCTCGTGCCCTTGGTCGTGCAAAAGTTCGGCGGCTCCAGCGTTGCAACGGCGGAGCGGATCATGAACGCCGCCGGCAAGGCCATCCGCGCTCAACAAGCGGGCAACCAGGTCATCGTCGTCGTCAGCGCCCGCGGCGATACCACCGACGAACTCATCGAGCTTGCCAAGCAAATCTGCGCCCATCCGCCGGCGCGCGAGATGGATATGCTGCTCTCGACCGGCGAGCAAATCTCCATCGCTCTCCTGGCGATGGCCATTCAGACCTTGGGCAACAAAGCAATCAGCTTCACCGGCGCTCAGGTCGGCATCGTCACCGACTCCAGCCACACCAAGGCCCGCATCAAGAGCATTTCCACCGAACGGCTGCGGGCGGCGCTCGATGCAGGCAACATCGTCATCGTCGCCGGCTTCCAGGGCATCGACGAAGCAGGCAACATCACCACCCTGGGCCGCGGCGGCTCCGACACCACGGCGGTGGCGCTGGCGGCGGTGATGAAACAGGGGTCAGGGGTCAGGAGTCAGGAATCAGGAGTCAGGGGTCAGGAGTCAGGAAAAGACGATTCTTCATTGACTCCTGACTCCTGTCTCCTGACTCCTGTTTCCTGCGACATCTACACCGACGTGGACGGCATCTTCACTACCGATCCGCGTCTGGTGGCTGACGCCCGCAAGCTCGACGTGGTCAGCTACGACGAGATGCTGGAACTGGCCAGCGTCGGCGCCAACGTCGTTTCTTCGCGCTCGATTGAGTTCGCCCGCAAGTTCGGCGTGCCCTTGCAAAAGCGTTCGTCGTTCAGCGAGATCGAAGGCACCTGGATCGTTCCCGAAGCCGACTGGATGAGCGAAGTCGTTGCGTGCGGCGCGGCCATGGTCAAAGACGAGGCTCGCGTCGCCGTCATCAATGTACCCGACCAGCCCGGCGTCAGTCATCAGATCTTTGCCGCAATCGCCAACAAGAACATTGCGGTCGATATGATCGTGCAGAACGTGGGCACCAGCGGCAAGGCCTCAATTGGCTTCACGGTCCCCGCCGGCGAACTGGAGGCAACATTGAGCGTGCTGGAACCGGTCGTCCTGAAGCTCGGTGGACGCGTTAGCTCCGAGGAGGACGTCAGCAAGGTCTCGATCGTCGGTACCGGCATGCGCACGCACACCGGGGTCGCGCAGCGCATGTTTGCCGCCCTTGCCGAGGTCAGCGTCAACATGAAGATGATCACCACCGGCGACATCAAGATCTCCGTGCTGGTGGACAAGGCCGACGGCGTCAAGGCGCTCCGCGCCGTGCACCAGGCGTTTGGGCTCGAAAAACCGCGGCCAGGCGCCGGGATACCGATCGCCGCTCGCGCCGTAGCAACCGATGCTAAGCCGCAAGCGGCAGAACAGGACCTCCTCGCCCAGCTGGCCAGCATGGAAGACATCGTCGTCAGCGATGTCGTGCTCGATACGCAGCAAGGGCGCATCACGATCGCGAATCTGCCGGACCTGCCGGGCAACTGCTCGCGCGTCTTCCAGGCCGTGGCGGCGGCGGGCATCGTCGTGGACATGATCGTCGGCAACCCGTCCGAGCCTGGCCGGGCGCAGACTTCCTTCAGCGTGCCGATCCAGGATATCCAGCGTGCGCTCGAGGCGACGCAGGCCGTCCTGAAAACCATCGACGCCAAGGCGTCCGCGGCCGCCGACCCGAACATCGCCCGCCTGATCGTCTCCGGCATCGGCATGCGCACCCACACGGGAGTCGCCCGGCGCATGTTCGGCGCCCTCGCCGAGCGCGGCATCAACATCGCGATGATCAACACCAGCGAGATCCGCGTCAGCGTCGTCGTCGATCGCCCCCGCGGGCAGGAAGCGCTCGAGGCGCTGAAAGCGACGTTCAACCTGACATGATGTCGCCCCGCTGGCATCGGCCATGACTTGCAGGCGTGAGATGCCTCCAATACCATGAACGTGCAGGGAGAACGACGAGACCAACTTCTCCTCCTCGGGGGACGATTCCCTTGAACCTCGAAGCGTTGCTGTTCAATGTTCTCATTTGCGTGGCGCTCGTGCCGGTGGTGGCGGCTCTCGGGCGTGTCAAGGTGAGCACCCGCACAGCCGTCGGCGCGATCGTCACGCTTTGGCTCGGGTTTGCCATCATCATCGTCTCGACCCAGTTTTTCTTGGCCAAACCGCCTGTGAACGGCGAGGCGAAAGTTACCAACCGGCCGATTCATCTGCCGACCGGGAACTACGTCGGCTCGGCGGCCTGCCAAAGCTGCCATCCCCACAACCATGCCACCTGGTACGACTCCTATCATCGCACCATGACGCAAGTTGCCAGCGCGAAAAGCGTTCTGGGCAATTTCAATAACGTTCGTCTCTTCGGCAAGGACTTGGACGTCCGGCTCTTCAAAGAAGGTGAGCAGTTCCTCGCCGAAATCAACCTGAGCAATCCCAGATTCACTAGCACTTATCCCGTCGTGATGACCACCGGATCGCACAATCGGCAAGCCTACTGGTTGGCAGCCGGGGAAACGCCGAACGACCTGATGATTTTGCCGTACATGTTTCTCAAGGACGAACAGAAGTGGATTCCGCGGCACTCCGCCTACATCAACGCGATGTGTCTGCAAGAGCGTCCCGAACTGGCGGTGCTCAGGGCGGATCGCGGCCGGTGGGCTCAGGTCTGCATCAAGTGCCACGCCACCCACGGGCGTCCCCTGGCCGGCGGTGACGAACTCGACAACCTTGCCCGAGGCGGCGGCGCGACCCAGGCCGTGGAGTTCGGCATCTCCTGTGAGGCCTGTCACGGGCCCGGGGCAGAGCATGTCCGAGTGAACCGCAATCCGATTCGTCGCTACCAGCAACGGCTCGGCGCCGAGCCCGATCTCACCATCGTCAACCCGGCGCGGCTGCCCCACGACCGTTCATCCGAGGTTTGCGGTCAGTGTCACAGCGTCATCGAGCATCGCACCACCGAGGCGCAGAAACAATGGGTCTACAATGGCTACAGCTATCGCCCCGGCGACGATTTGGCTCTCGACCCGATTCGCTTCATCATGCGCGGCCGATTGGAGCTCATGCCGCCCGATCGACCCAAGGATATCCCCAACCCGGCCGAGACGGGCAGTTTCTGGTCCGATGGCATGATCCGCGCCAGCGGCCGAGAATACAACGGCCTGATCGAGTCACCATGCTTCCAACGCGGCAAGCTGTCCTGCCTGTCGTGCCATGAAATGCACCAGGCACGCGGCGATTCGAGGAAGCGGCACGAATGGGCCGACGATCAACTCAAGTTCGGCATGGACGGCAACCGTGCCTGCGTGCAGTGCCACGAGGGCTTCAGGAACGCGGACCAGCTGGCCAAGCATACGCATCATGGCGCCGATTCGGCGGGCAGCAATTGCTACAACTGCCACATGCCGTTCACGACTTACGGCATTCTGAAAGCGATCCGGAGCCATCAGATCGATTCGCCCAGTGTGAAGGCAAGCCAAGAAACCGGTCGGCCCAATGCCTGTAATCAGTGCCATTTGGACAAGACGCTGGCCTGGACGGCAGATCGCCTGGAGCGCTGGTACAAGATTCCGGCGCCCAAGCTTTCCAAGGACGAACAGGAGGTTGCCGGCAGCGTGTTGTGGGCCTTGCGCGGCGATGCCGGGCAGCGTGCCCTGATGGCCTGGAGCTATGGCTGGGAAGACGGACTCAAGGCTGCGGGGAATCACTGGCAGGCGCCCTATCTGGCGCAACTCCTGGAAGATCGCTACGACGCGGTTCGCTTCATCGCCCATCGATCACTGCGGCGGTTGCCGGGCTTCCACGATTTCGAGCATGATTTCAACGCCCCGCCGGACGTCCGTGCCGCCGCCCACCAGCGGGCGCTGCAAGTTTGGTCAAAGTCGCAGCAAGCTGGGAAGCTGCCGTTCACGCGCCCAGTCCTCATCGACACCAAGGGGCGCGTACTGGAAACCGAATTCCAGCGGCTGTGGAAGCATCGCGACGATCGGCCGATGGCCATCAACGAGTAGGGTTCGCATTTTGCCGTTTGCGGCGTAGCAGGAGGAACGCGTAGTTGAACGATCAACCGTCTCGCGATGTGAACACCCTGGTCACTCGCCACCTGCAATTTGCGTGGTGGTCGCTGTTGTGCTTCGTGATCCTGGGCATCACGCTGGAGGCCCTGCACGGCTTCAAGATCGATTGGTACCTCGGGCAAACCTCGCAGATGCGCCGGTTGATGTGGACGCTGGCGCACGCCCATGGCACGCTCCTGGCGCTGGTCCATGCGGCCTTCGCATTCACCTACTTCGCGCTGCCGACGCAAGTGACTCCCCGCCACCGGCTCGCATCGGTGCTGCTCATGGCCTCCAGCGTGCTCCTGCCCGGCGGCTTCTTCCTGGGCGGCACCTTCATCCTGGAAGGCGACCCAGGCCTCGGGATCTGGCTCGTACCGATCGGTGGCGTTTGCCTTGTCGCAGCGGTGTCGCTGACGGCGGTCGATGTGGTGGGCGGCCGGCGTTCATGACGGCGAACGGTCGATCTGAGTTTTGCCCGCCGTATGTTCGGCGCCCTTGAGGAATTGCAATGCGCGGCTACCACACCATCGTGCTGGTCGGAGTCCTCTGCTTGCTCCTGGCCGGCTGCTCTGGATCAAACCAAGTCGTATTGAAGCAACGGACCACCGCCGCACTGCCGGGCCTTGGCGGGGCGGTGACCGTGCGAATTGACGATATCAAACGTGGTCAGACGGCGGACATACAGATTCTCGGGCCCGACTCAGAAGTTCTGGCGAGCAAGCAGGCAGCCCAGGTCGGGGACCGAATTCCATTTGCTTACCAGGGCAAACAATACGAAGTCGAAGTCGTCCATTACCGCGATCGAACATTTCATGAAGATGAAGCCACTCTTCGCCTGCTCACCTTGCCGGAGGATTGACCAGAAGCGGAACCACGGACTCCTCAAAGCTTAGGCGACCGGCAAGTGCTAACCTACCGGTCGGCCCCCAGCCGGGACGACTGACCTTGCACAGACGTGGAGAGTGTTTCTGTGCAAATTGCTGTGCAAACCGCTCACACCCCCCCACCCGGTAACAACCGACCTGTACACCGCTTTGAGGCGTCGGGTACGTTATCAGCTGCCGTTCGCCTAACAGCCCGTTGATTAAGTCGATATTTCGGCATCGATCACGTCGAGCGCGACGGCGACGGTCCAAAGGTCGGTCGTCGGAACATTTTCACTTCGGCGCGACCGACGGCCGCAGGTTCGACTCCAAAGCATCTCGGTGGCAAAATAGAGAGACCAAAAAAGGCCAGCGAGGCCTTGCAGGCTCTTGGCAGTGCCAATTC
>SHZY01000158.1 GCA_009692065.1 Gemmataceae bacterium | reverse complement strand
GATTTTCAGCCAGCCTGCTTCCCAATCCCTCGTTGATCCCGAAGGGGCGTGGCTGCTTGCCGCCAGACAGCGTCATTGAACAATGCCATTCAGGCGAGATTTTCACCGACTAACAAGCCGACAGCCCGTTCTCTGCTTGTTTTCGAGCGTGGCCGAGTTTTTTGACCATACGCGGTGGAGAAAAGCCGGCACCGGCATCCCGATAGGTCCACAGGAGTTTCGGTCCCTCCTTCGGCCACGACTTTAACAGGCCGGTCTCTCGGGACACGCCCGTCCGATCGGGCCCGCGAAATTGAGGCCAATCATCTGCACGTGCGAACGAGATCTTCAGCGTCGCACCCCAAAGAATAGCGGTGCCGATCAGGGTGAGCTGGATTGAGGTTCTGGAACGCATGGTGAATTCTAATGGTTGAACCGAAACTCCGGGCTGTTGATCAGCGCCCAGATCATTTGCTGAAGCCCGGCGACAGGGCGGTCCTTGCGATTTTCCAGGTAGGAATCAAATACCTCGTAATCGTCGGAAGTTGGCGCGCGGGAGAGAACGGTCCACACCGATTCCTCGATCTGTTGTTTGCGGTCTTTTGACTTCATCAGGACCGGGAGCAACTGTCCGCCAACGCTCTTGAGGATGGCAGCATCGTTGCTGAGCTTCAGCGACTCGGTAATTGGAATCTGCATGTCCTCGCGCGGGTATTCGATCAGGTTCTCAAGTCCTTTGCTTTGCGATTCCAGGGCAACCAAGGACTTCTCTCGCATCTCACGGCTCAGCCCTTGTTTAAGTAGCGATGGGTTGTTAGCCAGGGAGAACGATATTGCCCATTGCGATGGCGTCAAAGGCCGGATCGCGGCAACTGCGAAGAGCTGCGGCGCTGGAGCCTCCTTGTCATCCCACTGGCTGCTTCGCGCGTAGGCCTTGCTGGCGACCAATCCGCCGATCAGGCGTTTGAGATCGTATTGGTGGGCGATGAAGTCGCGTGTGAGCCATTGCAGCAGGTCGGGATGACTTGCAGGGTTGTTGGCGTGCATTTGATCGGTTCGCATGACCAGACCGTAGCCGTAGAAGCGGTACCAAAGGCGATTGACAATCGCCTTTGCGAACATGGCGCGATTTTCCGGTGCGAGCGCCAGCTCCGCCAGCTTGCTGCGCGGCCGGAATGTGGACGCCGGCGGCAGTTCCTTGGTTTTGGGGTAAGCCTTGGCGAGCTTCTCGATCTCCTTCGATTCCTCTTGGATCGCCTTGGCGAGATCGGTGCCGGCGATGTTCTCGCGCTCGACCGTTTTGCCGTTGAGAAACATCATCTTCACCGGCAGAATTTTCCCGTCCTTCGCCTTGAACTCCGCCGGCTTCGTGAATTTGCGGTCGAGCAGGTTTCCTTGAAAATCGTAGGCCGAGGCAAAAAACTCGCGCATCCCGAAGAAGTAGTCTTGCGTCAGCGATTTGATATAGGGATGGCGGTGACACTGGGCGCAACTGACGTTGAGCCCAAAAAAGACGCTGCTGATATCGCGCGTCAGCGAATCGCGATCCTTGAGCCGTTTCGTGACGTATTGTTCGGGCTTCGCGGGATCCGGCTTTTCCGCAACGCCGAGAAGGTCCCGGAACATCTGATCCCAGGGGCGATTCTCCTGGAACGCATTGAGGAGATAGCCGCGAACACTGCCGGCCTCGGTGTTATCGTTGCGGAGAAAGACATCGAACTCCGTCGCGCTATGCCGGATGAATTCAGGCGAAGTGACAAGTTCCTGGATCAGCTTGGCGCGCTTGTGTGGATCGGTCGACTTGACAAAATAACGAGCCTCGTTCGGCGTCGGAATGCGTCCCGCGAGATCGAGATATAGACGCCGCACGAGTGTCGCGTCGGTGGCTTGCGGGGCAGGTGCGACCTTCGCCGTCTTGAGTTTGAGATCAAGATAATGGTCGATGACCTCGGCGATCGGCCGATCGGGAGGCAGTGGTTCGTCGGCCTGCGTCCACGGCGCAAACATGCCGCCGATGACGACTGCCCATATCCATTGCGCCCGGAAGATTCTGGTCGGCATGAGCTAATGCTCCTCAGTCGGCGAAAAGGAAATCGCGACGTAAGATTCAGTCCTGAAGCTTCCACTGGAAGGCATTGCCTTTGCCCACACCATAGAGTGTCGTGGCGGATTCGTCGAGAACGATGTCGAACACGAGCGTGTTCAGCCCGGCTTCGTGCAGGACTGCTTTTTTCTGAATATCGAAGAACACCATTTTCTGTCCGGAACCCGCCCCGCCGGCGGCGACGAGCCAGCTTCCTTTCGGGTGGAAGCGAATCCGTTCGAAGATGAAATTGTTCTTGGCCATCTGGAAATCGTGCGTCTTCTTGCCCGATTTCCAGTCGAAGATCTGCACGAGCGCCTTGCTGCCGGCAATGGTGGACGTGTCGCCCCACACATTCCCTCCTGCGGCGAGCAGCATGCCATCGGGCGAAAAGGCGAGCGAACGAATACCGCCCGCCGTGTGGCCGCTGCCGAGCGCGTAAAAATACGGGGCTTCGATCTTTTTCACGAGTTTGCCGGTGGCGGTCTCCCAGATGTTCGTGTGCCCGATCTGGTCGCCTGTCGCGATGTGCTTGCTATCAGGGGAGAACGCACATGCGTACAACTTGGAAACCAACCCGGCGGGCGTGAGCGCCTCGTGGCCTTTCATTTCGCGAATTGGCTTGCCGGTTTCCGGTTCCCAAAGTCGGCAGATCATGTCGTCGCCCACACTGGCGAGCCATTTGCCGTCAGGAGACAATGCGATGGCACGGATCCATTTTTTGGGATGGGCCTCGATACTGCGCACTTTCGTGCGCGTCTCGCTGTCCCACCAGATTAACTGGTGATCCGAACCCGCGGAAATCAGATACTTGCCGGTCCATGCCAGGCCGCTGACGTAGCTGACATGGGCATCCCAGGAAATCGGCTTCGGTTTGGCGTCGGCCAGATCGATGAAATGAAGTTTGCCGTTGTTCCCTCCCACATACAGCTTGTCGCTACCGGGTACCCGCGCGGCGCTGAGTAAATCGCCTGGAATCGCGACCTCCCGAACGAGCTTCATGGTCGGCACCGACGGCGATCCGGTGTGCGCCAGGACCGGCAGGAGCAAGACGACTACGATCGAGATTCGGTGGTTCATGATGATCACGCGAGGACTTCAGCCAGAGGTTCGGTGCCGTAATCGGTCAGCGGCACCGGTCGGCCATCCGTGTTGTTGATCTCTTTCTGATGATCGATGCCCACCGCGCGCATGATCGTGGCGAAGAACTGCTGCAAGGTGATTCGCCCCGTCGCAATGGCCGTGCCAGTGTCGTTGGTGCTGCCGTGGATGACGCCCGGCCGGATACCACAACCGGACAGCGTGACGCTCATCAACGGGAAATGATCGCGGCCATTGTTGTTGTTGATGATCGGCGTACGGCCCATCTCGGAAAACGTGACCACGAGCGTATGCCGGAGCAGGCCCCGTTCTTGCAGGTCGTCGAGCAGCACCGAGAGGACATGGTCCAGTTCCGGCACCATCTCCCCATGAAACTCGGCGTTTTGCCCGTGATGATCCCACCAGCCGCGATTGACGCGAACGTAAGGAACCCCCGCCTCAATAAGGCGGCGCGCCGCGAGCGCCTGTTGGCCGAACGGCGTCGAGCCATAGCGTGAACGCATCGTGGCCGACTCCTGCTCGATGTCGAAGAGCCGGGCGCTTTCCATCATCCCACGGACTCGGCCATAGGACGTGCTGTGGCTGAGCAACACGTTATCCCGGCCTCGTCCCGCAGCAAACCGCTGGCTCAACTGGTTTCGCAGCGCTTCGCGCTCCCGATGATCCGCGTCGGTGAGCGAATCCGGCAAGCGGTTGGCGGGTGGAGCCAAATTCAACACCGGCTGGCGACTCTGGAATGGAGGCTGCCTTCCCGCCGGAATCTGGCCCGGCACGATGTTGATTGGATTCCAGCGCGAGCCGAGGAAGCCGGCCGACTCGAACATATTTTCGCCCAGGTAGTTCGTGAACAAGACGTGATCGGGAACCTGGCTGTCCGGGCTGGCCAGTTCTCTTGCCACCATGCAGCCCAGGCTGGGATACCGCACCGGCCCCTGCTTGGGTTTGCCGCCGAAGATGGTGAAATCGGTGTGATCCCCGTTTCTGGAGTCCAGCGAACGAATCACGGCAGTGTACCGGTTAATGCGCGTGGCCACCTCCGGCATCAGCTCCGAGATCCGGTAACCCGGCACCGAAGTTGGAATCGACAGAAACGGTCCGCCGGTCGGCCGACCCGGTTTGGGATCCCAACTCTCAAACTGGCTCATGCCGCCATTGAGAAAAATCATCAGCACGCGTTTTTGGTCGCGCTGGAGTTGATTGGCAAACGCTGGCGAGGCCAATGCGTTCATCCCAAGAGCGCCACCAAGCAACGCGCCGCCCGTCGCGCCGAAGAACGCACGCCGGCTCAAGACATGCTCGGCAGAGCCATACACGGTGGACCGAAGAGATAACTGAGGCATGACCGCACTCCTTCGGCTATTGGTGCTTCAAAGTTCAAATCGGGCAGAGAAAAATGGTAATCTGGGTAGGCGGAACCGAATCTCACGCGAGTTCACTCACCCAACCAAATGGGCTTCAGAGAGTCGGAACTTGCATGCTGTTCTGCAGTTTAGTATTATTATAAACACTGCCCCCCACCAATACTTCCCCTTCGGATTCTCTTGCTCTTCTCGCGGTGACGATAACGGGGGTCTCTCTGGAGGTTGGCGTCATGAACCGACGAACGTTTCTGCAAGTGGGCTTACTCGCGCCGGTTGGGCTTGGCTTGGGGCAGGCGATGTCGCTTCGCGCCGCCCAAACCTCTCCAGGAAGGGGCGGGGTCGCGAAGGCGTGCATCTTGCTTTACATGACGGGCGGGCCTTCGCAGCATGAAACGTTCGACCCGAAGCCGAACGCCCCCGATGGCATTCGTGGCGAGTTTCGACCGATCGCGACCAGCGTGCCGGGGATTCAGATTTGCGAACTACTGCCGATGTTGGCGCAGCATGCACAGCGATACTCGATTCTGCGTTCCGTGTTCCACGGTTCGGACACGCACGGTGTTGGCGTTCATTACAATTTGACCGGACTGCGCCACGCTCCGCGCCGTTCAGGGGAGCCGCAACTCGACCGCCAGGATCCACCGTGCATGGGTTCTGTGGTTCGGCAGCTGCGCGGCGATCGCAACGGTCTGCCGGCAGCGGTGCAGTTGCCGCGTCCGGTAGGCGATCAAAACAACGCCATGTGGGGTGGCCAGCACGCCGGATTCTTGGGGCCTCGCTACGACCCTCTATTCCTGTTTGACGAAACCTGGCGGCCCGGCGACCCGATGCCAGGCTTCACCGCTCCTCAAGGTGTTGACGCGCAACGTCAGTCGGGCCGGTCCAGCCTGTTGGACACGGTGCAGAGCCAGGGGCCGACCGCCTCTGCCGTGGAACGAGATTACGAACGGTTCCAGCAACTCGCATTTGATGTGCTTCGCTCTGGGCAAGCCTGGCGAGCATTCTCCCTCGAAGACGAGTCTCGGCAGGTGATCGACCGCTATGGCGACAACCGCTTCGGTAGAAGTTGCCTCGTCGCCCGCCGGTTGGTCGAGGCTGGAGTCGGTTTTGTCACCGTGCCTTGGGTCTTCAAACAATCGGAACAAAACTTCGACACGCACAGCCGAAATTTCTCAAAGATGAAGGACATGCTTCTCCCGCCAGTGGACCGAGCATTCTCGGCATTGCTGGAAGATCTTGCGCAACGTGGCATGTTGGATGAAACGCTAGTTGCGTGGACAGGCGAGTTCGGACGCACGCCGCGTATCAACGGCGGCGCGGGCCGCGATCATTGGGGCCGCGTCTATTCGACGGTGCTCGCTGGCGGCGGAATACGCGGCGGGCAAATCGTGGGTCGTAGCGACGCGCAGGGAGGATCACCGGCACACAACCCCGTCCATACCTCGGATTTTGTCGCCACGATCTACCACGCGCTCGGCTTCGGCGCGGATACGCGCGTCACCGATCCGATCGGCCGACCGCATTACATCGTGCAAGGCAGGCCGGTTTTGGAGTTATTCTGATTCATCCGTCCCGCGAAGTCCTTCGTGCTTTGCCCCTGACAGGAGTCTGTTTTTTTCATGTTCAGAAACCTCAAGCGACTGGCGATCTACGCGATCGGTCTTCCGATGGTATTCTTGGCGTCGCCAGCACTTGGTGATGGCCAGGAGTCGTTGCTGGAGCGCGACGTGTTGCCGATTCTGACGAAGCAATGCCTTGGTTGCCACGGAGGCTTGCGCCAGAAGGGCGGGCTTGACATGCGCACCATCCCCCTGATGCTCAAAGGCGGGAAGTCAGGGCCGGCGCTAAAGGTCAAAGACGCGAGCGCGAGTGAGATGTGGAAGCGAATCGCTGCAGACGAAATGCCACCGGGAGACAAGAAGCTTTCGGCAGCCGAAAAGAACCACATCAAGCAATGGATTGCCAATGGGTTGCCGACCGTTGCCGAGCGACAGAAGAATGATGCTCCCTTGCTGTCCGAAAAGGAAAAGCACGCACCGAAAGAAGTGGCTGCGGCGATTGATCAGCATCTGAACAAGGGGCTGGCCTCGGCGAAACTCAAGAGCGTGCCGCCCGGCGATGACGCCGAGTTTCTCCGCCGCGTCTACATCGACCTGACGGGCCGCGTTCCGACCGCGGATCAGGCAATTGCGTTTTTGGATAACAAGGACGCAGACAAACGCGCGAAGCTGATCGATGCGCTACTAGCGACGCCGCAATTTGGCGAGCAACTTGGACGCACCTGGCGTGACTGGATCTGCCCGCCCGAACTCCCCTCCGATGGCAACGGCGGCGCCCAACCGCACAAAGAAGCCCAGAACCTTGGCAAATGGATGGGAGAGCGTTTTGCGGCCGGCGATTCCTGGAACAAGATTACGCGAGAAATCCTCACCGTCGATGGCGAGATCAACAAGAAGCCGCAGGTCATCTTCTTTGGTTTGGTCGGCGACGGCGGAAGACTGACGCCTGACGGTTCCGCCCGGGCCGTCGCCTCGCTCTTCATGGGCGTGCAAATGCAGTGTGCCCAGTGTCATGACGATCCTTATCGCGACTGGGCACAACAAGATCACTGGGCCCTTGCGGCCTTCTTCAGCAAGATCAACGGCGGCTTCAACAAGGTTTCAGAAAGCCCCACACCCAAGAACAGCACGCAGATCACGATCCCCAAGTCGGCGTTCAAGAACTCCGGTACGATCGTGCAGGCAGCATTCCTCAAAGGCAAGACCTTCAACCTGAACAAGGACGAAGCTTTGCGGCCACATTTCGTTGACTGGCTCACCACGAAGGACAATCCCTACTTCGCGCAGTCCTTCGCCAATCGCGCGTGGTTCTACTTCTTCGCACGCGGCATCGTGAATCCCGTGGATGATTTCCGCGAACTAAATCCGCCAACGCACCCCGGCTTGATGAAGCTGCTGACCAATGAATTCGCGGTGTCGGGCTTTGACGTGAAACACCTGATTCGCTGCATCTGTAACTCCGAGGCGTATCAGCGCACTAGCCGCGTAACGGGCGGCACGGATGAGCAGACCGTGGCGGCCCTGACGGCAGCATATGGGCGGATGCCGCTACGCGTGATGAACGCCGATGTGCTTTACGATTCACTCAAGGCTGCCTACGGCGATCCCAAGCTGGACCTGCGCGCCATTGATGCCAAGGACAATATCGCCGGCCAGAGCGCTCCAATCGCGGACGCGTATCTCGAATTCCTCCGCCGCTTCGGCACCAACAAGGAGGACGCCACCGATTTCACACATGGTATCCCCCAGATGTTGACGATGATCAATCATCCGCGTCTGCTGTCCGGCAGCAAGGCTCTCGATTCGCATCGCAAAATGACGCCGACCCCGTCGCCGGAACAGACGGTGGAATGGTTGTATCTGTCCACGTTGTCGCGCCGACCGACTGACCAGGAACAAGCGGAGGCGCAGCGGTATCTGAAGCGGACGGAGAACGGCTACATCGGCGTGTTGTGGATGCTTGTGAACCGTAGTGAGTATTTGCTCGTACGCTAAAATATTTCCGAGCCCGAGCGCCGCCAGCGAGTGGCAGATATTGCCCCTCGCTGACGCTCAAGCTCTGACCACCGACCTTGAGGCAATCTATGTCACAACCCAGGCTCAACGTTTCGCGTCGCGATTTCGCCAGGCTATCCGCGGCAGGCGTCCTCTCGGGCGTATCGGTACCGTGGTTTGAAACGCTTGCCCAGGCCGCTTCGATCCGCCGGCCTCGCGGCAAGAACTGCATCCTCCTCTGGATGGATGGCGGGCCCAGCCAGCAGCACACGTTCGACCCGAAGCCCGGCGGCGAGTTCCGGTCCGCTGCGACCTCCGTGCCCGGCATCCATATCGTCGAGCAACTACCGCAGCTGGCGCAGTGCATGAACGACATGGCGATCCTTCGCTCGATGCAGACGCAGATCAACGATCATTACGACGCGAAGTATTACCTGCACACTGGCTTCCGGCGCATCACGGGCTTCGAGCATCCGGCCATCGGCTGCATTGCCTCGCATCAACTGGGCACGCCGAACGATGACATGCCGGCGTTTGTGACCATTGACGCCGGGTACGACATTCGCAACGACGGCGGCCGACTCTATCGCTCCGTTCCCGCTTATCTCGGACCGCAACACTCGCCCTTGGCGGTGAACGAGCCAAGCCGCGGATTGGAGAACCTGCGCCAGGCCAATAGCGATCTCGACGCCCGCCTGGAAATGCTGGCGGGCAGCGAACAGCGCTTCGCTCGCGAGTATCCGTTGCCGGCAGTCAGTGCCCAGCAGTCGGCGTTCAACCGAGCGGTGCGCCTGATGCAGTCCCCACGAGCGAGGGCGTTCAACCTCGACGCCGAGCCAGCCAGTATGCGTGAAGCGTATGGCTCGCATCGATTCGGCCAGTCGTGTTTGCTGGCGCGGCGATTGATCGAAGCTGGCGTCTCTTTCGTCGAAGTCTTCCATCGCGGCTGGGACGATCATAACGGCGCCGCCCGAAACATGATCTTGCGTGCTCCGTGGCTGGACCTCGCCATGGCCACCCTCATACGCGACCTCAAGCAACGCGGCATGCTCGACGACACCCTCATCGTCTGGATGGGCGAATTCGGCCGAACGCCGGGCGACGGCAACGGGCACTTCTCGAACGCCTGGTCGACGATGTGGGCGGGCGGCGGCATCAACACTGGGCTCGTCGTCGGCAGAACCAGCGAAAGGGGCAGAAATGCTGGCGGCACCGTGACCGAACGCCCCATCACTCCGCCCGACTACATCGCCACGCTTTGCCTCGCGCTCGGTATTGACATCCGCCAGGAATTTCACGCCGCCGGCAGTCGCCCGATGCCCGTGGCGGACCACGCCGCCCAACCCATCCGGGAGTTGTTGCGATGAGCATGCGGAGAATTCTGCTCGGTTCAGTCTTCCTGCTGGCGGCGCTTGCCGGTTCGAAGCTGCATGCCCAGACCAAGGACGCACCGCCGTATAAACCTGCGGCAAACGCCGACGAGGCGCTAACACGCATCGAGGAACTCGGCGGAATCGTTCGCCGTGCTGCCCCAAAGGACGACGCTCTGGAGGTCGATTTCCGCAACAGCACGGTCACCGATGCGCACCTTCAATATTTTCACTCGCTCAAGATGGTGACGGTGGTCCGCCTGCGGGAAACGCGAATCACCGATGCGGGCTTGGTTCATCTCGGCAAAATCACGACGCTCAAACGACTCCACCTCGAAAAGACAGCCGTCACGGACGCCGGCATGCAGCACTTGACCGGGTTGAAGGAGTTGGACTTTCTCAATCTCTTCGGTACAGCCGTCGGCGACGCGGGGCTGGATCATCTGAAAGCATTGCCAAAGCTCAAATCGTTGTTCGTCTTCGAAACGAAGGTCTCCGCCTCGGGTATAGCCAAGCTGCAAATGTCGATCCCGGGCCTACAAGTTGTTCCCGATCCGGTGCAGGACCGTCAGCGTGCCGAGGCCGCGTGGAAGCTCGCCAAATCGGCTCTTGACGAAGCCGAGAGGAAGCTTGCCGCGGTCAAAAAGGACGCGGAGGAATCGGCCCCCAAGGCTGCTCAGTTGAAGAGGGAACTCGACGAGGCAACCAAGAAATCGGCCGATGCCAAGAAAAAATCCGATGACGCCAATAAGAAATGGAATGATGCTGGCAAGCGAGCAAACGATTTGAAAACCCCGGAGGCCAAGCAACTCGCCGCCGAGACCAAGAAAATGTTTGACGAAGCCCAAATGGCATTCAAGTCGGCTCAGGCCGCAAGCCAGGCAACTCAGCAACAATTCCAGAAAGCATCCAACGCAAAAAAGCTTGCCGAAGAAGCTCAGAAGCACCTGGAGAGCTACCGCATCCTGGAAGAGGACGCCCGCAAGCGGCTCGCATCGTTTACTCGCGGAGATTGAACCATGTCCAAGCGATTCGTCCCGACTTGCGGCTCCCCGGAGCACTTGCTCAATCGACGCGCGTTTCTCGGCGGCGTTGGTGGCGTCTTGGCCGGGACGGTTGGCCTCGATGTTCTCGGCAATCCTCTGCTGGCCAACCAAATGCAGCGGCAACAGAAGCGCGTCATCATGCTGTTTCTTTCCGGTGGGGCGAGCCAGTTCGAAACCTGGGATCCGAAACCAGGGCGTCCAACGGGCGGTCCCTTCCAGACGATTCAAACGTCGATTCCCGGCTACCGAATGTGCGAGTTGATGCCGCGAATGGCGTCGCGCATGCACAAGACCGCCGTCATCCGTTCGTTCAGCAGTCCAAACGCCGAGCACGAGGGACGCGGGGTCACGGCAATCTTGAGCGGCGAGCGGAATGATGTCGGCACGCTCCGCACGCCTTCTATCGGCTGTTTGCTCGCCCGCGAACTCGCGCAACCGGGCAGCCTGGTGCCTGATCACGTGGGTCTGTATACCACGTACGTTGGTTTCAACCTCAATGTACAAGTCGATTCCGCCGCGTTCCTGGGCGCGCGCCACGAGCCGATCCACATCCTCAACCGATTGGCCCCCGAAGGCGATCAACTCCCGGCTTTCCTGACGGACGGCGACCATCGCGGACGAGAAGCGCTCCGCGACCACCTGGCACGAGGCTTCCAGGCCAACCGTGAGCGCGATGCCACCGTAGCCAGCCATCGCATGGCTTACCAGCGCGTTCGCGGATTGATGGACAATCACCGCCTCTTCGACATCTCGCAGGAATCACAACGTGTTCGTGATCGGTACGGGCACTCGCTGTTCGGACAACAGGCCCTTGTTGCCCGTCGCCTCGTCGAAGCGGGCGTGCCGTTTGTTCGCCTGAATCGCGGCTGGTGGGATTCGCACGGCGAGAACTTCGAAATCCACGCGTCGCTGGTGCCCGATCTCGACAAGGTCATGTCGGCACTCCTCGAAGATCTGGAGCAACGTGGTCTCATCGAGAATACGCTGGTCGTCACGTTCGCGGAAATGGGGCGAACTCCACAGATCAACGCCATGCGCGGGCGCGATCACTGGGGACGATGCTGGAGCGTGACCTTGTCTGGTTGCGGTATCAGGCCAGGCGTGGTGC
The DNA here is from genome assembly GCA_009692065.1 of Gemmataceae bacterium. GTDB lineage: Bacteria > Planctomycetota > Planctomycetia > Gemmatales > Gemmataceae > SIAQ01. Next base: position 1,504 of record SHZY01000158.1, on the reverse strand, counting down.
ATGGCAGCACGAATGCCGATGGCACCGATGTCGCCCAGGATCGAGTGTCCGCGGCCCAGTTTTTCGCCACGATTTTCCGGGCGGTTGGCATCGATCACCAGAAGGAGTATGCCGCCCCGGACGGTCGGCCGATCATGCTGACTCCTTACCACACCGAACCCGTTAGCGATGTTTTGGCCTGATCCACCCGCTCCATGGGACTTTTGCCGGAGAAGTGACATGCTTGCTCCCAACCTTGATCGCGTCCGCATCAGCAAGACCGTTACGCATCCGGGCGACTTTCTGTCGGTCGCCCGCGAACCGAACAGCGAACGCTTGTGGGTTGGACACACGGACTTCAAGATTTACACGATCGACTTCGCCGCCGCGAAGCCGACCGCAACCGCGATTTTCGAAGGGCATAACAGCTACGTCAGCGCACTCCGCGTGATCGGCGGCATGCTCATATCCGCGAGTTGGGACCGCAAACTCATGTGGTGGGACATCCAGAACCGGCGTCAGGTGCGGACGGTAGAGGCTCACGAACTCTGGATACGTCAACTCGCCATCAACACTGCCCAGACTCTGCTGGCGACGGCCTCCGATGACATGACGTGCAAATTGTGGGACGCACAATCGGGACGTCTGGTGCGGCAACTCGGCGGCTTCGAGGAGCGATTGCCTCGCTACGATTATCCCAACAAGCTATTCGCGTGCGCGTTCTCGCCCGATGGACGTCACATTGCCGCCACGGATGAGGCCTGTCGGGTACTCGTCTGGGAAACGGAAAGCGGCCGAGAGACGGCACGCTTCGACGCCATGGGCTTCTTCAAGGCGGACTGGGACCGCAACAACCATCCCTACGGCGGTATTCGCTGCATGGCGTTCTCGCCGGATGGTCGATCGCTGGCCTTGGCGGGCATGGAAAATACCGATGTCGCCATCATCAACGGCAAGGCGATGGTGCAGATCTTCGACTGGCAAACCCGGCAGAAAAACTATGAGCTGAAACTCGGCAGCAATATTCAGTTCGAATGCCTCGCTTCTCATCCGCAGGCGGAATGGTTATTGGCCGCTCCTGGCGCCGGAGGTGCAGGCGCATTGTATTTCTTGAACTCCGCCCAGCCTCGGGTTATCAAAGAGACTCCAGCCACCATGCAGACCTTTGCGATGACGGTCAACGAGGCTAGCGACGCCTTCTATACGGTCGGCCGCGGCAAAGCGCTGAGATGGGAAATCCCTGCCTAGTCTTCGCCCGTTGTGGTCCAACTCGCGTCAGCATGAAAAGTGCCAGTTGATATCTGCTTCTCGTGTTCCTACTTACCCTTTGCTGCTCCGAGGCAATAGAGCTTGCTTGCCGTCCGGAGATAAATCTGCCGTATGGTCAAAAAACTCGGCCGCGCTCGAAAACAAGCAGAGAACGGGCTGTCGGCTTGTTAGTCGGTGAAAATCTCGCCTGAATGGCATTGTTCAATGACGCTGTCTGGCGGCAAGCAGCCACGCCCATTCGGGATCAACGAGGGAT
>SHZY01000157.1 GCA_009692065.1 Gemmataceae bacterium | reverse complement strand
ACAAAAACAGTTACCCAACGGGCATCAAGGTCACCGACGACGAACTGGCGTCGGTGAATCTTCGCCCAGCAAAGTTCCACGGCGAGTGGAACTATACCATCAGGCCGTCCGGATGAAGTTGTAACACTAATCGCCGGACAGCCCCTAACTGCTCAACCCGGCGGCTTACGCCGCTCGGCTCGCCAGAAAGAATCAAACCGCCGCCTGCACGCCATCGATGTACGCCAGCGTCTGGTCCAGGGGATCGGCGTATTGCCGGCTGGCAAGCGCCGCCTTGATGCGCAAGAGCAGCTCCGCCTTGTTGATCGGTTTCGTCAGGAAATCGTTGGTCCCGGCTTCCACGGCTCGATCGATGTCGTGGTGCTGGTCAAGCGCGGTGATCATCAAAATAACGATGCCGCGCGTCTCCGGCTTCGCGCGTAAGCGTTTGCAAACTTCGAAGCCGCTGATTTTGGGCATCATGACGTCAAGCAGAATGAGGTCGGGCTGAAAGGCTTGCACCTTCTTGAGGGTGTCCTCGCCGTCTTGGGCGGTTTCGACGTCGTAGTCGGCGCCGTCGAGATATGCTTCAAGTAGTTCAGCGCCTTCGGGGTTGTCTTCAGCGATCAAGATGCGTTCACGGGACATGACGAACTCCTGTCTTCGTTTAGCGCCCGCATGACGCTATGCGGGCGCTAAACGAATCAAGAAAAACTAGACCAACCGCGTCACGCCAGGCCGCGCCACTTCGGGAATCGCCGGCGCACGGTCCCAGCGGTAGCCGCCATCCGGCGTCAGGCTTTCGGTCGAGTTCAGCGCTTGCTCCCAGGTGATCATCTGGCCGGTGTAACAGACCATGCGGCCCAGGATGGCGAGCAGCGTGCTCTTGTGCATCCAGTCGATGTCATTGATCGGCGTACCGCTGCGGATGCTCGCGAACAACTCGTTGTGCTCCGATTGATACATGTCGGTGGCGGCGCGAATCTGCGGACGTGGCAGGCTCCAGGCGTTCTCGCCGCTGATCGAGTATTCCGGATAATTGCGGCCTTGTTGATTGAGGCCGAGCAGGTTCGCCCGGCCACGCGTGCCGATGATTTGATCGGTCGTCTCGCCATGCGTGCCCGCTTGCTGGCGGCAGAAGGCGAAGCAGCGCACGTTATTCGGAAATTCGTACACGACCGCCATGTGATCGAAGATGTGGCCGAATTCGGCGCCGGTGCGCGTCTGGCGGCCACCGACGCCATACGCGCGAAGGGGCGGCACATTGCGCATGGCCCACATCATCTTGTCGAGGCTATGGCAATGCTGCTCGACGTTGTAATCGCCGGAGAGCCAGGTGAAGTAGGGCCAGTTGCGCATCTGCCATTCCATGTCGGACCAGCCCTGCTCGCGGGCCCGATGCCAAAGGGCACCGGTGAGGTAGTTGGTGTGCAGCGTCTGGATGTCGCCGATGGCACCGTCGTGAACGCGACGCATGGTTTCACGCATCGGTTCGTAGTAGCGCCAGCAGAAACCCGCGACGACGGAGAGCCGACGCTGCCGCGCCACCTCGGCCAAAGCAGCGACGCGGCGAACGCCGGGGGCGTCCACGGCCATTGGCTTTTCGCAGAAGACGTGCTTGCCAGCGCGGATCGCCGCTTCCAGATGCGCGGGGCGGAAGTGCGGCGGGGTGCAAAGGAGCACCACATCCACGCCACTATTAATGACTTGGGTGACCGCGTCGAAGCCGACGAACTGCCGTTCGCGCGGCACATCGAGCTTGTTCGCAAGGTTGGGCCGAGCGCGAAGCTGAGTGAGGCAGCCGGTCACGCGATCCTGAAACGCATCGCCGACGGCCCAGAGCTTGACGTCGCGGTCGGCGAGGAGCGCCTGCTGGGCCGCGCCGGTGCCGCGCCCGCCGCAGCCGATCAGGCCGATCTTGAGTGTCGCGTTGTTGGCCTGGGCGTGTACGAAGGTCGGCACGTGGGCCAGCGCCGCGGTTGCTGCGGTTGCTTTGAGGAACGTCCGGCGATTGGTGGAGTTTGGTTGCACAGTAGGTCTCCTGCGATAGAGAGCGTTTGAGACGCATGTATAGTTTACCAATCGGCATCCAACGTTACAAACGAAAATGTATTTGATTGGCCTGTTTAGCCGCCACACCGCTGGCGTGGCAGCTAAACTTGCGGTGCCCCGTTGACACTCGCCCTCCGTCCTGCGAAACTAACAGTCCCGCCTCGTCCGTCCCGCGTCGCTCGGTCGCACAAGGAGTTCCCCCCATGGCACGCCGTCTTGTCGCTATCGTTGCACTGTTGTTCCTTTCCGCCGGCGTTGTTTGGTTGCCCACCCAGGCCCAGGAAAAAAAAGACAAGGACACCGGGCCGGAAATCCTCGCGAAGCTCAAGGGCCATACCGACGCGGTTTATGCCGTGGCGTACAGCCCCGACGGCAAGTTCATCGCCACCGCCAGCCTCGATAGCACGGTGAAACTGTGGGACGCGATCACCGGCAAGGAGCTCAAGGCCTACGGCGGCACGACCGGCCACACCAAGCAAGTCATCGCGGTTGGCTTCAGTGAAGATGGCTCGATGATCGCCTCCGGTAGCACCGATAACACGCTCAAAGTGTGGGACGTGCCGATCAACGCACCGATCCGCTCGCTCAAGTCGAACGAGGCCGTCAACGCCGTCGCCCTCAGTCCGGACGGTACGAAGCTTGCGATCGGCGGCAAGGACGGATTGCTCAAACTCGTCACCCCAGCGGAATTCAAGGAACTTGTCAAATTCGACGGCGTCCACCAGGGAGCGATCACGAGTCTCGCCTTCAGCGCCAACGGGGCGCAACTGGCCTCGGTCGGCGTCGATCGGACCTTGCGCTACTGGAACACCGTCGATGGAAAGCTCCTTGCCACCGTCGGCGCGCACACCAGCGGTATCAACGCGGTCGTCTTCAATCCGAACAACACGGCGACGTACACAGTCGGCGACGACGGCTTCCTCAAGTTCTGGCAACTCCCGCCCCCGCCGCTCGCGAAGACGCTGCCCGGCCACGGCGCGCCGATCCGCGCCCTGGCCATGACCGTGGACAACACCAACTACTACACCGGCGGCGACGATCGCACCGTGCGCCAGTTCGCCATTGCCGGCGTCAAGGAGACACGGTCGCTCATCGGTCCGCAGACCGGCGGCATCACCAGTGTCGCCACGCATCCGGCCAATTTGCTGATCGCGGTCGGCACCTCGGATAGCCGCGTCTGGCTGTGGAATAACGCCGACGGCAAAGTGCTGACCAACTGGCTCGCCCATGCCGGGCCCATACACAGCATGCAAATGCTGTCGGCGGCGCAACTCATGACGACGGGCGGCGACGGCCTTGTCAAGTTCTGGGCCCTGCCGGCCATCGCGCCGCGCGCCTTGACCCATCCCGATGCCGTCCATGCCGTGGCTGCCAGCCCCGACGGCAAGAAGCTATACACCGGGTCGGCCGACAAGCTCGTACGCATCTGGGACACGACCAAGCAAGCGCCGGAAAAACAGTTCATGGGACATACTGGCCCGGTCACCGCGGTCGCGGTCAGCCCCAACCTGGCGCTGCTGGCGTCGGGCGGCGCGGACAACTCGATCCGCCTGTGGAATCAGGCCACGGCCAAGGAATCCGACGTTCTGCTCGCTCACACCGCCCCGATCAGCGCGCTCGGCATCAATCCGACCGGCACGCAAATGCTCTCCGCATCGGAAGACGGCACCGTCAAACTATGGGCGCTGCCGATGGTCGCGCCGAAGGCGTTTGTCCATCCCGACCAAATCACGAGCCTGATCCTGACGAACGATGGCGCCAAGGTACTCACCGCGGGCAACGACAAGATCGTGCGGCTGTGGAACTTGGCCTCCGGCGTCAAGGAAAAAGACTACGCCGGCCTCACCCTGCCGATCGTCGCCATGGCTATCAGCAATAATAACGCCACGGTGGCCGCCGCTTCCGCTGACAAGACGGTGACGCTGTGGAACGCCGCTGACGCCAAGTCGTTGCACAAGCTGGCGATGCCCGCCGCTCCGCAGGCTGTCGTGTTTGCCGGCGATTCGCAGAGCGTCTTCATCGGCCTCGCGGACGGCGCCATCAAGCAGATCAAGGTCGCCGACGGCAAGGAGATCAAGACGCTGCCGGCCGTCCACAAAGGCGCGATCGTCGGTCTCGCGCTCAGCCCGAAGGGTGACATGCTTTTCTCCGCCAGCGTGGACAAGACGATCCAGACCTGGACGCTGCCAGATGGCACGCCGAAGGCGAAGTTCGACCACGTCGGCCCGATTACTGCTCTGAGCCTGAGCAAGGACGGCACGCGGATCGCCGCGGTTGGCGACAAGGTCGTCAAGGTCTGGACCGTCGCTGACGCCAAGGAAGCGGGTACGTTCAAGTTAGCCACGGACGCCAAGAGTATTGCCCTGTCGCCCGACAACGCCCGCGTCATCGTCACCGCCGACAAACTGGCGAGCGTGTATGAACTCGACGGCAAGCTCGTCGAGATGTTCCCACACGACGGCCCGGTCAACGGCGTGGCCTTCGTCGATGCCAAGAAGGTCGTCACGGGCGGCGACGACAAGCTGGCTCGGCTCTGGACCTCGTCGCTGCTCTGGCAGAAGCAGCACGCGGGAGCGGTCCGCCAGGCCGTCTTCACGCCCAAGGGAGATCAGGTCGTCTCCGCAGGCGACGACAAGAACATCAAGATCTGGAACGCCGCCGATGGCAGGGAAGTCAAGACGCTAACCAACGAGAGCGCGATCACGCACCTTAGCCTCAACAGCGACGCGACCAAGATCGCCACCGCCTCTCCCGCGCCTGCGGTGGACAAGGCCCCGCCTGGGGCCGTCGTCAAGATCTGGACCGTTGCCGACGGCAAGACAATCGCCGCGATCCCGATGCCTGCGCCGGTGCAGGGCCTGGCGTTCAGCCCGAACGCCCAGCGAGTTGCCGTCGCGCTGGCCGAGGGGCCCAAGCAGGTCGTCAAGGTTCACGACCTTGCGCTCGGCAAGGACGTTCAAATCTTCGACGATCACGCCGCTCCGCTCAAGACGCTGCAATATCTTGGGGATGGCCGCACGCTCATCACGGCGTCGGCGGATAAGACGGCCCGTCTGCTCGATGTTGGCGTTGTCTCCGCCCTCGTGGCGCATCCGGGCGGGGCCACCTTCGCCCAGTACAACGGCGCCGGCACCCAGATGGTTACGGCCGGGGTAGACAAGACGGTTAAGGTCTGGGATCTGGCCAAGGCGAACGTGCTGAAGTCGTTCGGCCCCGTCGCTGATCCGATCAAGGCGATCGCCTTCAGCAAGGATTTCACCAAGGTCGGAGTCGCCGCGGGGAAGACGGTCAAGGCCTGGAATATTGCCGACGGCAAGGACCTCGTCACGCTCACTCATGCCGTTGACGTGCAGTCGCTATCGTTCAGTCCGGACGGTTTGCGCATCGCCACCGGCGCGGTCGACAAGCAGACGCGCCTCTGGGAAGTCGCCACGGCCAAGGAATTGCAATTCTTCGTTCAGGAGGATGCCGTCGATGTGGTCGTTCATCTGGCGAACAACGTGATCGTCAGCGCCGCCGGCAAGGTGACACGGATCGAGACGGCGTCAAGCATCCGCATCGTTCCCGCCGACGCCGGCGCGGTACATGCCCTCACGATTGTGCCCGCCAACACGCATGTTTTGACCGCAGGCGCCGACAAAACGGTGAAGCTGTGGAACCTCGCCACGGGGGCCAAGGAACGCGATTTCACTGGGGCCGCCGGCGCGGTCAAGGCGGTCGCGATCTCGAAGAACAGCCTGCTCCTCGCCGCCGGCGGTGCGGACTCCACCGTCCGTCTTTACACGTTTGTCGACGCCAAAGAAATCGGTTCCGTCAAGGTCGCCGGCGAAGTGCGCGTGCTCGGGTTTACGCCGAACAATCTCACGCTGGCCGCTGCAACGGTCGGCAAGACCATGTGCTCCTGGGCGACACCGTTCACTGCCGGGCAGCCGTTGACCAAGGAGTTCCTGGAACCGGTGCAGAGTTTCACGCCATTGGATGTGATTGCCGACTTCACGATCGCCGCCGACAACGCGTCGATTTACTCGGCCGGCCAGGACAAGGCAATGCACGTCTACAAGCTAGCCTCGCCGGTGCCGACGCGGAACTTCCCGCATCCCAACAACGTCGATGCCGTCGCGTTTCAGCCCAAGGGAACAATCCTCGCCAGTGCCGGGCACGACGGCAAGGTGCGATTCTTCGACCTTGTCAAGAACGCCCAGGCGAAGGAGATCAACGCCCACATTCGCGAAGTCGCCAAGAACCAGGTTCCGCAGCCGGTCTATTCGCTGACCTTTTCGCCCGACGGCAAGCAACTTCTGACCAGTAGCTTTGACAACAGCATCAAGCTGTGGGATGTCGCGGCCGGCACGCTTGTGAAGGAGTTCAAGCCGTACAAGGAAAAGGAATTCGAGAAGGGCCATCACGAGCCGGTCTACACGGCCGCGTTCAGTCCGGACGGCAAGTTCATCGCTTCCGGGTCGAGCGGGCTGGAGCGCATCATCAAGATCTGGAACGTCGGCGACGGCACCGTCGCCCGCGATCTGGCCAACCCCGTTTACAAGGGATCGCCAGGCTTCCCCGCCCCGTCGCATCCCGGCTCAGTCACCGCCCTGCGTTTCACCAAGGACGGCAAGCACCTCATCAGCATCGGCGACGCCCCCGCCAACAAGGGCTTCCTCGCTATCTGGGATTGGCAGTCCGGCAAGATGCTCTCCAGCGACACCTTGCAACTCGGCGTCTTCTACGGCATGGCACTCGCCCCCGATGAAAAGACGCTCGCCATCACCGCCGGCAACCGCGACCGCAAGTTCGCCAGCCCTGAATTCAATGCGACGTATGTGATCAAGATGCCGGTGCTGAAGTAGGCATAGCCCGCCCATCATGGCGCGTCATGTTGCGTCATCGTTTTTCCGCGTTTTGATCGGCCGTTCCAGGTGCTGCGCCCAGCCTCGGCCAGCCGATACGAGACCGCCCGCGACAAGCAACCAGATGTTCAGCCCGCCCAGCAAAGCAATGCCAACGCCGACCGGGAAGAACAGCATTCCGCCGATGAATTGTTTGAAGTCGCCGTCGATCAGCCGTTTTCGGCTCTCCGTAGACACGCGGAATTGCCGCATCTCCTCGATCACGCGCGCCACCAGCGATTCGGCAGCGGCCCGTGACCAATCGAGTTTCACCAGATCGGCGACCACATCTTCCGGCTTCCTGCCCAGGAGCAAGGCGCGCGGCACCAGCGTCTCCGCGTCCTCGGCCGCGAATCGCTGCTCGGGAGTCAACTCGTCGTCCATGGTTTTTGGTTTATCAGCGCGACGATGCGATGTCTGCGCGCAAAAGAAGCCCGACCACAATGGCCGGGCTTCTTTCAATCTGCAATACCGGGCTCTTCCTCAAACCGGTGGACGCCCAGGGGTGAGGTACTCCGAAGCCCTGGGATTCGGAGTACCTCATCCCAGGGCTTCCCCGATTCCGTTAGTACATATCCTCGCCACCGCCGCCCTTGGCCTTCTTCTCTTCCTTCGGCAACTCGGCAACCAACGCGTCGCTCGTTAACAGCAGCGTCGAGACGCTGGCGGCGTTCTGCAGGGCGCAGCGGACGACCTTGGTCGGATCGATGATGCCTTCCTTGACGAGATCGCCGTAGACGCTGAGGCGAGCGTCGTAGCCGAAGTTGACGTTCTTGTTCTCCAAAATCGCGTTGGCGACGACATCGCCGTTCTCGCCGGCGTTGGCGACGATCTGGATGAGCGGTGCCCGGCAAGCGCGGACGACGATCTTGTAGCCGGTCTCTTCGTCAGGCGCGAGGCCATCGGTCTTCATGCCCGCAGCCGCACGCAGCAAGGCCACGCCGCCGCCGGGGAGGATGCCTTCTTGATAGGCCGCGCGGGTCGCGTTCATGGCGTCCTCGACACGCATCTTCTTTTCCTTCATCTCGCTTTCGGTGGCCGCCCCGACGTTGATCTTGGCGACGCCGCCCGACAGCTTGGCGATGCGTTCGGAGAGCTTTTCCTTGTCGTAATCGCTGGTCGATTTCTCCAGCTCGCGTTGGATGAGGCTGACGCGGCCCTGGATGTCGGCCTTCTTGCCGGCGCCTTCGATGATGACGGTGTTATCCTTGTCGATCTTGGCCTTCTTACAGCGGCCGAGGTCCTTGAGCTGGACGTTTTCGAGCTGAATGCCGAGGTCTTCGAAGATCGCCCGGCCGCCGGTCAGGACGGCGAGGTCTTCGAGCATGGCCTTGCGGCGATCGCCGTAGCCGGGGGCCTTGATCGCACAGCACTTGAAGGTGCCGCGCAGCTTGTTGATGACGAGGGTCGCCAGGGCTTCGCCTTCGACTTCCTCGCAAATGATGATGATCGGCTTGCCCTGCTGCAGGACTTTTTCAAGGACCGGGACAAGGTCCTTATTGGCGGAGATCTTCTTTTCGTAGATGAGGATGAACGGATCTTCGAGATCGCATTCCATCTTCTGTGGATCGGTGACGAAGTAGGGGGAGAGGTAGCCGCGGTCGAACTGCATGCCTTCGACGAACTCGTTGTGCGTCTCGGCAGTCTTCGATTCCTCGACGGTGATGACGCCGTCCTTACCGACCTTGTCCATCGACTCGGCAATGATGGAACCGATCGAGGCGTCGTTGTTGGCGGCAATGATGGCGACGTTTTCGAGGTCCTTCTTGCCCTTGACGGGGATGCTCATCTTCTTCAAGCGTTCGACGATGTCCTCGACGGCTTTCTCGATGCCGCGCTTCATCATGACGGGGTTGACGCCGCTAACCACGGCGCGAAGACCTTCGCAGAAGATCGCCTCGGCGAGGACGGTGGCGGTGGTGGTGCCATCACCGGCGACGTCATTGGTCTTGGAAGCGACTTCCTTGACCATCTGGGCGGCCATGTTTTCGTAGTGGTCTTCGAGCTCGATTTCCTTGGCGACGGTGACGCCGTCCTTGGTGACGGTCGGCGAGCCGAAGCTCTTCTGAAGGATGACGTTGCGGCCCTTGGGGCCGAGCGTGACCTTGACGGCGCGGGCGAGCTTGCTGACGCCGCGACGCATTGCCTCGAAGGCTTCTTGAGCGTACGCAATTTGCTTGGCTGCCATTTGTGAATCTCCCTATTTTGTGTGAATATCGATGTTTTATGGTGGATTGGTTTCTTCGTTTAGCGCCCGTAGATTCCCTGCGGGCGCTAAACGAAGAACCAGATTACTCATCAACAACGGCCAGAATATCCTCTTCGCGCATGATCAGGATATTGCCGTCCTTGCCGTCCTTGGGATCCTTGTATTCGTCACCCGCCCAGGCGGTGAAAAGGACGGTCTCGCCGACCTTGACCTGAACGCCCTGGCGTTTGCCGTCCTTGAGCAAGCGGCCTGCGCCAACCGCGAGGACCTTGCCCTTCTGCGGCTTGTCCTTGGCGCTATCGGGCAGCAAGATGCCTCCGGCAGTCTTGCCTTGAGCGTCCTGACGGCGAACAACAATGCGATCTCCGAGCGGCGTGACCTTCATGGCATATTTCCTCGTGCGGTGCGACCAAAGAACATAACAGGGCGTGGTGATTGGTTAGCAAGTCCTATGCCCGAATAGCTGTCGTTCACAAGGTGTTTATTTTCAACACGTTGCGTATTCTTGATCGCAGCTGCTCGCCGCGGTTTACCTGCCAAAATGCAACGATGGGTGCAGATCGGCTGTCGGAATGGCAGGGTTTCTGTGGACGCCCTGGGATGAGGGTACTCCCGAATCCCAGCGGCTTGCCACGAATTCACTATTTCAACTCCTGGATCACAATGTCCTTGTAGTAGACCTTCGCCTTCGCGCCGCCGTGGACTTGCAGGCCGATGATGCCGCTGCGCTCGATCTTCTCGTCCTTCTCGGTGTAATCGACGGTCAGCTTGCCGTTGAGATAGAGGCGGATGCGTGCCCCTTCCGCGTGGATTCGGTAGTCGTTCCAGTCGTCGTATTTGACGATCTCGTCGATCAGCTTTTTGTCCGGATGGGCCAGCACCTTATTGCGGCGTGATTCGTCGTAAAGGGCGCCCCAGTAGCCCTGGCCGATGTCGGCCTGGTAGCCGCTCACTTCGTGATGCTTCGGGATCCGCTTGGTGCGAAATTGCACGCCAGCGTTGACTGATTTCTTGTCGCCGAGCAGCTTGAACTTCACCTTCAACTCGAAGTCGGCATAGCTCTTGAGCGTGCAGAGGAATTCGTTTTGTTTGACCGTTTCGTCGAGGGAGCCGCCGACGATGGCGCCGTCCTCAACGCGCCAGGTTTTTTTCGTTTCGCCTTCCCAGCCGGCCAGCGTCTTGCCGTCGAACAGTTTTTGCGGCTGTGCGCTCGCCGCGATCGGCAGTGCGAGCCCGAGGATTGCGGTGTAGATCAACTTTCGCAGCATGGTCGTCTCCTTAATGATGTCGGTGGGGAATAGGATACACTGCGAGGCCCCTGTCATCCAGAAAATCCGCGAGATCCGCCATGGCCTACATTGACGCTCACGTCCACGTCTGGTCGGATGACACGCAGCGCTATCCCCGTCTGGGGGAGGTACTGTGTTCGCCCAACGCACCGGCGTCGTTCCCACCTGCGGAACTGCTGCGAATCGCCCAACCCGCCGGCGTTGAGCGGATCAATCTGATCCAGATCAGCTTCTACGGCTTCGACAACTCGTGCATGCTCGACGCCATCGCGCAATATCCTGACGTCTTCGTCGGCACCGCGGTCATCGATCCCTACGCCGAGCACCTCGAACGAATGATGGCTGAACTGGCCTCGCGCGGCATCCGCGCCTTTCGGATTCATCCACGTCTGAGCAAGCAGCCGCCCGGGACCTGGCTACAACCCGGCGGCTATCGGGCGATGTTCGCCGCCGGCGCCAAGAACCGGCAAGCGATGAGCTGCATGATCGAGCCCGATGCGTTGCCGGAGTTGGATCGCATGTGCACGGAGTTTCCGGACACGCCCGTCGTCATCGATCATCTGTGCCGCATCGGCGCCGACGGCGTCATTCGCGATGCGGATGTAGACGCCTTGTGTGGAATCGCGAAGCACAAGAACGTGATGCTGAAGATCGGCGGCTTCTACGCGCTGGGTAAGAAGGAGCCGCCGTACGACGATCTGGCGCCGCTGATCCGCAGCGTGGTCCACGCATTTGGCCCGGAGCGCTGCATGTGGGAAAGCGACAGCCCGTTTCAGGTTCTCGGTCCGCACACCTACCAGGCGAGCATCGATCTCGTGCGCGAACGCCTCGATTTCCTGAGTGCGGCCGACAAGGACTGGATCCTGCGGAAGACCGCGGAGAATTTCTACTTTGGTTAGCCGGGAATTGTGTCGAAATACACGATACCGGCGTTTTTTGTTTGACGGATCGCCCCGCCGACGGGAGACTAGTTCTCATGGATGCTCGCGAATCATTCCGCCACAAGACACTGCTGACGCGCCGCGAAGTGCTGCGCCTCGGCGGCGCCAGTGGTCTGGCGTTGACACTGTCCGATTTCCTTCGCTGCAAGTCCGTGGCGCAACCGGCGGCGTCGCGCACTTTCGGACAGGCACGCTCGGTCATCGTGCTCTACCTCCATGGCGGCCATGCTCAGCAGGAGACGTGGGACCCAAAGCCCGACGGCCCGTTGCCCGAGCGCGGCGAGTTCGGCGCCATCGCCACCAGCGTCCCCGGCGTGCGCTTCGGCGAGTTGCTGCCCCGCTCGGCCCAGATCGCGCACAAGCTCGCGATCATCCGCTCGATGAGCCATGCGAACGCCAATCACGTGCAAGCCAGCATGGACGCGATGACGGGGCAAGGACATCCGCCGCAGGCTGAAGCACGCGGCGACTTCGCGCCGTCGGTCAACGACTTTCCGCCCTTCGGCGCCGTGGTGAGCCGCCTGCGCGCGCACGGTCAATTGCCGCCGTGGGTGCAAATCGGCCCGCTAATGCGGCGCAACAACGGCACGATCCTGCACGGCCAATCGCCCGGCTTCCTCGGCCCGCGCTACAGCCCGCTCGCCATCGACCAACCGTTGTTGCCAGGCGACGTGCGCATCGAAGCCGTCGCGTCCAACCCGACGGTCCCCGTGATGCGCCTGAATGATCGCGGCCGACTTCTTGAGCAAGTCGAACAGCAGCGCCGCCAGCTGGACCAGGCCGCCGAGGTGCAGACCTTCGACGCCTTTCATCGCCAAGCGTTCAACATCCTCAGCTCTTCGGAGACGGCACGTGCCTTCAACCTGGCCGCCGAACCGGGCATGGTGCGAGCGCGCTACGGCGCCACCGAGTTCGGCCAACGCTGTCTGCTCGCGCGCCGCCTGGCCGAGGCGGGGGTGCCGATCGTCAACGTGCATTTCTGCCACACGCCCGACGGCTCCTGGGACACGCACGGCCGGCACTTCAGTCAGATGAAGAACTCGCTGTGTCCGACGTTCGACCAGGCATTCAGCGCCCTCGTCGAGGACCTCGACCAGCGCGGCCTGCTCGGGCAGACGCTGGTGCTGGCCACCGCCGAGTTCGGCCGCACGCCGCGCGTCAACAACGCCGCCGGCCGCGACCATTGGCCCTGGGTCTACTCGATCGCCCTGGCCGGCGCCGGCACGCGCCCCGGCACGGTCTATGGCTCCAGCGACGGCATCGCCGCCCATCCCACCGCCAACCCCCACGATCCGCGCGACCTCGCCGCCACCGTCTACCACCTCCTCGGCGTCCCCCCCGACACGCTCCTCCACGACCAGACCAACCGGCCGCATGCATTGGTGATCGGGCGCCCGATCGACGGCGTGCTGGCGTAAGTGTTGGCCGCGTCGCGCCCACCGTTGCTGCCGGGCGGGGCTTGACGCCGACGATGAGGACTGCGAAGATCAAGGAGAATTCGCCGAAATGACCTGTTCAGGTCATTGCAATGCCGGAAGAACTCGATCACACTGTGACTAATGAGGAACCGGGCCATGAAGATTTACAGGCTGATTGCGGTGGTGCTGTTCGGAGCGGTTTTTGTGCCGCTACTGTTTGTGGATCATCGCGTTTTTTAGTGGGTAAATTTCACAGTTTTTCGAGCATGCAGGTCAGGATTTTCAGTCGGAAGTACTCCTCGTCACGGTAGCCGTAGGCCCGGCCCTGGATCTTGCGGATCTTGTTGTTGAGGCCTTCGACGAAACCCA
>SHZY01000156.1 GCA_009692065.1 Gemmataceae bacterium | reverse complement strand
TTGGGTTTCGTCGAAGGCCTCAACAACAAGATCCGCAAGATCCAGGGCCGGGCCTACGGCTACCGTGACGAGGAGTACTTCCGACTGAAACTCCTGACCTGCATGCTCGAAAAACTGTGAAATTTACCCACTAAAAAACGCGATGATCCCAAAAAGGGAATGGGAGAAATCGGCATTGAACATTAGCCACAGGTAAACCGCATTCTTTCTGATAGTTTCGGGGCCGGAAGCAGGTTGAATAAATCCATTTATTTTGCTGAATTCAGGGGTACCCGGTTTTATCGGTGACTTGGGCGGGGAATCGGGATTGAAGTTTTTCAAAGTCCAACGTTCCTTCCCGTGATAATTGTCCGAGAAGTTGTCGGTAAACCTTTCCCATTTACCATCCGAAAAGGCGTCAAAGACCGTCGACTTAAAGCGTTCAGCGGTTCTCGTCTTTTGCCAAAGCACTTTTTCCATCTTCTCCCAGCTCTTGCCGCCATCAAATGAAATGGTTGCATCGATCTCCACGCTAAGGGTCTTGATTAGCGCAAAATGAGCTTGGTTCTTCCTGACAAGGTCATCGAGAGTCGTGTTCTTTTCTTCCTGCATCGCGAAGAAAAGACAAAAAATCAAGGTGCACATTTTTATTCCGCCAACACAATGAACACAGGTGCAGCCAGAGTAGGGAACTCGCAAGTGCTAGCCGGAGCAACCGCATGGATATTGATTCCGGGGAACGCAATAACAAACTGAACCAGAGCGATCTGTGGCGGTTCCTTTGCAACAACTGTCTACCCAACAAAAATCCAGCGCCCAATTACTGTCGTTGCACAAGCTGTACTTATTCCCGGTGCAGTTTTCACAACCGGTTGAACCGAAAGCGCTATCGGGAGGACAAGCTGCCTGCAATGGCGAGCACGAAGCAGGCCAACAAGGACCTGCGTTGGCTTCTCCAGGAATTGCGCCGGTCGCAAGAGCCAAGGTCAATGCGAATAGGGCGGCACCAAGAAAACTCAGACCGAGATCTTTCAAGGACATCGCGATACCCTCCTTTAGGTTTGGCCAAACGGGAGGTACTAGGCGACTCGGAGTCACGGATTACAGGTACCATTAGCGTCGTAAATATACAGCAGCGACGTCGAATACGGTCCAAAACTTGCGTTGCTGTTGAGTCCGGAAAGCGTCAAGTTGACGGTTAATGGCGGGCGAGCTTGCTGGTCATTCACGAGGACGATAGTGAAGGTCTTCGTGGCGATTGAGGTACCGGCGTCGCTTGGCTGCCATACGAGGCTCTGGGAGTTTGCAGTGTAATTCGCGCCCGCAATCGCGGTTCCGTCGGAAGTGGACACGGACACACTCACCGTGCCCGTCGGAGTGCCGGTCATCGTGACCGTGACGCTGGCCGTCGAATTGGACTCGCTGACCGACCATTTGCTGTAGTCGAACGACACCATCGCGGGCGGAGGGCCTCCTGCCGGTTGCGGCGCGGCAGACGGCGTACACCAGAATGCCGCCACAAGCAATAACGCACCGATGCCAAACCGCAGTAGTTTGGTGGAAAACGCGGATGTCATGGAACGATCCTCCAAAGAGTGTTAGGTTTTCAAGCAGTTTCCGTCCGGCCGGATCCAAAGGGATGTGGACGTGGTTTTCTTGGCCGGAAACAATAACACGCGGCCAGCGCTGCGGAGATCGTCAGCTGGCGCGGCTCTATCGACATGCAACACCCGCACGAAACGGCGAAGGCAGTAATTTCAATCGGGGCATTCGTTTTGTTGGTGATGGGCACTTTGCAGGTGTAGCCCTCTGCCTCCCAGACTTCGCCCAAATCCAGGGCCGCGGGATCAACTGACAAGCCGGCTATCGATGTGACTTGGGGAGTCGCGTTTTTTTTGGTCGGTAGAATCTCGGGGGGGGCCGAAAGATGCCCCAGCCCACCATGCCAAAAGGCAGCTGGGAACAGCGATGAACGTAAAGAGAAACCGTTGTTTGGACATGGCGGTTAATCCTTAATTACCGCCATTAGAACCAAACAAAAGTGGATTGCAAGAGGAAAATAGGAAAAATGGCGATTTATTGTGCGGCAAGAAAAATGGGCCTGAAACTCGCCAACTTGGGATGGCGCAATTCCTGGTTGTCGCAAGCCAACGTCGGCTCCTATGATATACCCGTGCCGAAGGGATCGGGAAATGTTCCGATCATCGCACGGCCCCCGAACCAATGTAAGTCAGGACGAATCGCCCTTTCCGTCCGGAAATATCAACCTCTTTTGGAGATCTCTGACAATGACGGCGTTAGCGACCAAGACCGCAATCAAGAAGAAGGCCAAGGGAACCAAGCAGGAAAACGATTTCGTGGTGGCGGATCTCGCGCTCGCGCCATGGGGCCGCAAGGAAATCCTCATCGCCGAGCACGAGATGCCCGGCCTGATGTCGATTCGCCGCAAGTACGCGCCGTCGCAGCCGCTCAAGGGGGCGCGCATCGCCGGCAGCTTGCACATGACCATTCAGACGGCCGTCTTGATCGAGACGCTGCAAGCCCTCGGCGCCGACATCCGCTGGGCGAGCTGCAACATCTATTCGACGCAGGACCACGCCGCCGCCGCTATCGCGGTCAAGAAGACGCCGGTCTTTGCGAAGAAGGGCGAGACCCTTGACGAATACTGGGACTACACGCACAAAATCCTGCAATGGTCCGACGGCGGCACCCCCAACCTCCTCCTCGACGACGGCGGCGACGCCACGCTCCTCCTCCACCTCGGCAAGGACGCGGAGCAAAAAATCAGCCTCGTCACCGCCAGCAAAGCCGAGAGCGAGGAAGAAACCATCCTCTTCGCCTCGATCCGCCACAAGCTCGCCGACGATCCGACCTTTTATAGCCGCATCGCCAAGAACATCGTCGGCGTCTCCGAAGAAACCACCACCGGCGTCAAGCGGCTCGTCAAGTTCGCGGCCGAGGGCAGGCTGCTCTTCCCCGCCATCAACGTCAACGATTGCGTCACCAAGAGCAAGTTCGATAACCTCTACGGCTGCCGCGAGTCGCTGATCGATGGCATCAAGCGTGCCACCGACGTGATGATCTCCGGTAAGAAAGCGGTCGTGTGCGGCTACGGCGACGTGGGCAAGGGATGCGCCCAGGCCTTCCGCGGCAACGGCGCCACCGTCTTCATCACCGAGGTCGACCCGATCTGCGCCCTGCAAGCCTGCATGGAAGGCTTCCAGGTCGTCACCATGGACGACGCCTGCAAATTCGGCGACATCTTCGTCACCACCACCGGCAACGTCGATGTCATCACCCGCAAACATATGGACGAAATGAAACACAACGCCATCGTCTGCAACATCGGCCATTTCGACAGCGAGATCCAGATTGCCGCCTTGAACGATCTCAAGTGGGAGCCGATCCAGGAGAAGATCCCCGTCGATCACGTGATTTGGCCCAGCGGCAAACGGCTCATCATCCTGGCGAAGGGCCGCCTGGTGAACCTCGGCTGCGCGACCGGGCATCCGAGCTTCGTCATGTCCAACAGCTTTTCGAACCAGACGCTGGCGCAGATGAAGCTCTGGAAGGACGGCAAAACCATGAGCAAGACCAAAGTCTACCTGTTGCCGAAGGAACTGGACGAGGAAGTCGCCCGCCTACACCTCGACCAGCTCGGCGCCAAGTTGACGAAGCTGAACGACAAGCAAGCGAAATACATCGGCGTGAAACCCGAGGGGCCGTTCAAGCCGGAGTTGTATCGGTATTAGCGTGGCGTGACGAGTGACAAATTGAAACGGGGCGGTCCTAGGCGGGTCGCCCCGTTTTCGTTGACGGGGTCCAAGTTCAAACCTGTCGGCCCGGTGGTTTATCGCGTAGGATATAGGAAGGAAGGAGCATCATCATGATTCAACTTACCAAAGATCAGCACGACGAATTGGCCAGCAACGGCAAAGACACCGCCACGGTGATCGATCCGGTCACGAACACGGAGTATGTGCTGCTCCGAGCTGACGCCTTCCAACGTCTGCGCGGATTGATCGAAGACGATTTTGACCCGTCGGACGCCTACGGCGCCATTGACGAGGTATTTGCCGAAGGATGGAATCATCCGGAAATGTCGGACTACGATCACTACGAGGACTTCAAGAAGTGAGGTACAAGCGAGGCGACGTTATCCTGGCGTGGTATCCTTTGGCATCTGGAATCGGGGCGAGCCGTCGCCCATGCGTCGTCGTACAGAATGACGACGATAATCGCAAGCTCGCCAACACCGTCGTCGCCCAGATCACCACGAACCTGGCGCGCGTAGGCGACAAATTCCACGTAGTGATCGAAGTCGCTTCAACCGACGGCACGTTAACGGGGCTCTTGCACGACTCGGTCATTTCGTGCAACAACCTCGCCACCATCCAGGAGGCGAGGATCCAAAATCTGATCGGCAAACTTGCTCCAACGACCCTTCAAGCAATGAACGATGCTTTGCAGGCGGCGCTGGAGTTGCCTTGACTAACCATGCGTCTCCGCGCCCGCCACTACCGCACCGCCCAACCGCTCGACATCGTCTGCGAGCAGGGCAAGATCGTGCGCGTCGAGCCGGCCGGCCAGCAGCCCGTCGATGCCGATGCCGAATGGGTCGCCCCCGCGTTTTGCGATGTGCAGATCAACGGCTGCGAAGGCATCAGCTTCAACTCCGAGACACTCACGCAAACGCAAATCCGCCAGGTCATCGCCACCTGCCGCCGACACGGCATCGCACAACTGATGCCGACGCTCATCACGGCCTCATTCGATGCCCTCATGCACGGCTTCACCACGATTCGCGAGGCCTGCGACCAAGATCCCGATCTCGCGCAAGCCATCGTCGGCATCCATCTGGAAGGGCCGTACATCTCGCCCGACGACGGCCCGCGCGGCGCCCATCCCAAGCAACACGTGCGGCCCGCCTCCTGGGACGAATTCCGCCTCTTCCAGGACGAAGCGGCCCACGGGATGATCAAGATGCTGACGCTCGCGCCGGAGACGCCCGGGGCGCTGCCGTTCCTTTTGAAGGTGGCGCAGACCGGCGTGGTCGTTGCGCTCGGGCATACCGGCGCTTCGCCGGCGTGTATCCGCGACGCCGTCAATGCCGGGGCCAGGATCAGCACGCATCTGGGCAACGGCTCCCATGCGATGCTGCCGCGCCATGAGAATTACCTGTGGGAGCAACTCGCCCACGATGGCCTGTGGGCGAGCATGATCGCCGACGGACACCATTTGCCGGAGAGCGTGATGCGCTGCATCCTGCGTGTCAAGACGCCGGCTCGGTTGATCCTGACGTGCGATGCGAGCCCGTTGGCCGGTTCGCCATCGGGGAAGTACCGTCAGTGGGAGCACGAGTTCGAGGTGCTGCCCGAGGGGAAGATCGTTGTCTCCGGGACGCCGTACCTGGCGGGCTCGTGGGCCTTCACCGATCTGTGCGTTCGCAACGTGCTCAAGTTCGGCGAGTTGTCGCTGGCGGATACGATCGATCTGGCGTCCAATCGGCCGCGCGAGCTGCTTGGGTTGGCGCCGCGCCGCATGGAAGCGGGAGAGCCGGCGGAGTTGATTCTGTTCGATTGGTCGCCGGGGCGAGAATTTCGCATCATTCAGACCCTCCCCGTCTAGCGCTCGCAGTGAAGCGCCGGACGCGTGGCGCTGCACTGCGGGCGCTAAACGGCAAGCGGAATCCGGAGATTCGGCCATGTCCGCATTCTGGACCGACACCTACCAGTTCCACTTCCAGCACTACTTCAACAAGCCGTTCGATATTCAGGTCTACCATGGCCCCGACGGCGCCGCCTTGAAACTGGCGACCTACGACTGGGCTCGCCAAGGCTTCCGCATCTACGCGTCCATGGGTTTGGCCGACCGGCTTTTGCAAAAAGAGACAGAAGTCTTCGGCGAGGTGATCCTATTCTCGGACGTCGCCGACAAAGAGGTCCCGCAGCTCTTCGTCAACGCGCTCTTTTTCATCTTGCAGCATGACATCCCGCTCGGATCGCGCTTTGCCATCGGCTTCAGCGCGATGGATGACGAGTTTAGCCGGCGATATGGCAAGGCTGCTCTCTATATCACGCGTCCTTCCGATGAGGACGAAGAGTTTGCCGAGGTGGAGAAAGGTGAAGCCCTTGGCCGCGTCTTTCAAGCGTATTTCATCACGCCGGAGGAAGATGAATTCCTGGAGAAAAATGGAGCCGACGCGTTCGAGGAAGCATTCTGGAAACAGTTCGGCGACGAGTTGACGGAAGACGAGCGCTGCGATCTGGCCATTGACAAGGCAAAAGCGCACGACCTTGAGGAGAAGATGCAAGAACGCCAGCGGCGCGCCAGCAAGGCGCTGAGCGTGCGGCGGGCGTCTTGTGTGTGAACGTGGAACCAGCCCAGATTGTTCAGAGGGACTAACCACAGAGACACAGAGAAACCAAGCAAGGGAAATGCAGGTTCCACGCACTGCACGGAAGTCAATTCTGAGCAACGGCCGCAATTTCTTTCCCGGTCTTTTCTTCTCTGTGTCTCTGTGGTTAGGTTTTCGGTTTACCGCACATACCGATTGAAGATATTCTCCAGCATCTCCTGCCGCCCTGAGACGTTCGCCGCCGCGTCCCCTTTTTCGAGCATGTACTTCTCAAGCTCCTCAAACTTCGCCGCCCCGCTTTCGATTTTCGCCCCGATGCCAGCATCCCACGAGGCGTAACGCTGCTTCACGAAGTCGCTGAGCACGCCTTCCTTGCGAATCTGTGCCGCCAGCTTCAAGCCGACGGCAAACGCGTCCATGCCGCCGATGTGGGCGTGGAAGAGATCGATCGGCTCAAAACTTTCGCGGCGAACCTTGGCATCGAAGTTGACACCGCCCGGCGTCAGGCCTCCCTGGCCGAGGATCACCAGCATGCACTGCGTCGTCA
The DNA here is from genome assembly GCA_009692065.1 of Gemmataceae bacterium. Lineage (GTDB taxonomy): Bacteria > Planctomycetota > Planctomycetia > Gemmatales > Gemmataceae > SIAQ01. The sequence continues at coordinate 6,260 of SHZY01000156.1, read as the reverse complement.
GGTAATAATCGGTCGGGAACTGATCGGTGTCCCAGCCGAGCAGCAAATCGCCGCGATTGGCGTCGATTGAGCCGAGCAAACCGTAGCTCGACGCATAGGCGAGTTCGTGCATCATGGTGTGCCCCGCAAGCGTCGCGTGATTCGTCTCCACGTTCAACTTGAACGAATCGACCAGGCCATAGCCGCGCAGGAACGCGACCACATTGGCGGCATCGAAATCGTACTGGTGCACCATCGGTTCCTTCGGCTTCGGCTCGATAAGGAACTGGCCGGTGAAGCCGATCTTCTTCTTGTACTCGACCGCAAGGTGAAAGAATTTCGCGAGATGATCCAGCTCACGCTTGAGATCGGTGTTGTAAAGGTTCGAGTATCCCTCACGGCCTCCCCAGAAGACATAGTTCTCGCCGCCGAGGTCCTTGGTCACCTCCAGACACTTCTTGACCTGCGCCCCGGCATACGCGAAAACGTCGGCATTGCAGCTCGTCGAGGCGCCGTGGACGAAGCGCGGATTGCTGAAGAGATTGGCGGTCCCCCACAAGAGCTTGATGCCGGTGCGCTGCTGCTCTTCCTTGAGTACCTTGGCGATCTTGTCGAGGTTGGCGTTGGTCTCGCACAGGTTTTTGCCCTCTGGCGCCACGTCGCGGTCGTGGAAGCAGTAGTAGGGCACGCCGAGTTTTTCGAAGAACTCGAAGGCGACATGGACGCGCTTGATCGCCATCTCGACGGAATCGGTGCCGTCTTCCCATGGCCGTTTGGCGCAGCCCGGGCCGAACGGATCGCCCCCCATACCGCGGAAGGTGTGCCAGTAGCAGACGGCAAAGCGCAAGTGCTCCTTCATCGACTTGCCGTCGACGAGTTCGCTCTCGTTGTAATGGCGAAACGCGAGCGTGTTCTTGGAGTCGGGGCCTTCGTACTTGATCTTGGGCACTTCGGGGAAGAACGGCATGGCGGGTCACTCTTGGGTGGGGAGGCTGTTGGAGATTAGGATAGGATGGAAGGCGCTGAAGCCCAGGGGTGAGGGTACTCCCGAACCCCGGGGTTCGGATTACCTCACCCCGGGGCTTCCTGCTATTTCCTGGGCGGCACCATGCGAACCTGAGCGCGGGCGTCAACCTCGCCCAGGTCAATTCGCGGCTCCGGGTCGCTGGCGCTCGCCTTGCTGTAGTGCAAGCGGACGCCGCCGTTCACGCGGGTTAGCTTCAGCGAACCGTTCTTCGTCAGGGTGACATCGAGTTGCGCTTGACCGCCGTTGATGGCGCCGCGGAATTCCACGTCCTTGGCCACGATGGTTAGCTGCGCGTCGCCGTTGATATCGCCGATGAATAGGGCGCTCCCGCTAGCCGCGTGCAGCTTGACGGTCGAGCCGCTGTTGACGGCGCCTTCCAGCACGATCGCGCGGGCATCGAGGGCGGAGGCGTCCAGCGTCGATTTGTCATTGATGTCGCGGATTTTCAAGGTCTGGGCTTTGCCGAGAATCACCTTCGAGCCGCTGTTGAGATTGCCGGTGAAGATGATTTCCACGGCCTCCAGGTCGGACGCATCGAGGACCGAGCGGTCATTGGCGCCGGCGATCTTCAGCGTCTTGATGGTGCCGATCAGCTTGAGCTGCATGGCGCGATTGAGCGTCTCGACGGTGTATTCGCCGTCGGGATCGTTGAGTTTGATGAGATCGTCGCCGACCGCGATGATCTTGGCCGCGGCGGGCTTCTTGTCGTCTTTTTTCGCCTCGACCTTGGGTTCGATCTTGACGTCGATCTTCTTCGGCTCGTCTTCTTTCTTCTTCGGCTCCGGCTCCACCTTGACGGGGGTCTTGGGGACCGGCTCGATCACAGATTTTTTCTCGTTGGAGGTCGGGCGGATTGGCGTCTTGGGCGGTTCCTTCTTCGGCAACAGCGCGATCGGCTCCGGCTTCGGCTTGATCGTTTTGGTGCCGTCGTCCTCCTTTTGCAGGAACGGAATGGCCACCACCACGCCGATGCCGACCGCGGCGAGAACGATCAAGATACCCGCGATGAGGATGTTCTTTTTCATGGGATGGCCTTTCTATGCCGCTTGCGGCTTCGCGTTCGCGTGGCGTCTTGTGAGCGCGAAGCCGCGGAGTCAATTACCCGGCTTTTCCGCCTCGGCAGGCGGCACACCTCGCGCAGGCGGGGCCCACAACTCGAATCCGTAGTCGATGCCGGCCAGGTACAGATTCCCCCGCGTCAGATTGCCGCCGTTGTCAACCTTATCGCGCCCGATCGAATAGACCATCGCGCCGCCGTTGGGCGTCAACTTCCAGCGCAGCGCCTGGCCGTCGGAGGGGTCCTTCGGGATTTCCTTGAGCAGGCCTTCGTTGACCAGGTCCTGCAAGGCGGCGGGCCATTTGTGTTTCTTGAGGCGATACCGTTCCGCTGCGATTGCCGTGGATGCGGAGCGCAGGTGTGCCTGCGTGCGCTGCGACGCTTCCGAAACCTTGACGACTGCCGGAACGAGGAGCTTCACCGCGAAGGTCTTGCTCTTGCGGATCTTTGCCTCGATGTCCTGAAATGCCTCTTCACGCTCGCGCTCGGGCAACTTGCTGGCCTGTGTCATTTCGTGCATCAGGCGCAGGTACTCCGGGTGCCCGCCGGTAATGACTCCGGGGAACGTATCGAGCACACGGTCCTCGAAGCTGGGGGGGCCCCCCTTCCGGCCGCTGCCGAATATAAACGAAACCGAGGCTTTGCCCTCGCGCACCGAGCTGAACATTTGGTGCCCGCCGGCGCGCTCACCGCGCATGCCAAAATGGAGCACGTTCGCGGCGGCTTCCCGCTCCAGCGCGGCTTTCAGCTTGGCGAGGTTCGGTTCGGAGACAACGCCCTGGCCCAGCAGGCGCTCGATCTCGGCGATAGCCATGAACACCCCGGCCATGCGCACCAGTTGCGAGATCAGGGTCGGATGATCGTTGATCGCATGGGCGGCATTCAACAGCGCCAGGCACGATTCCGCCGCGCCATCGAAGTCGCCGGCCTGCGTGCGCGAAAGCGAATCGGCTTGCAGGACGTTGAAGACACGTCGCGTGTCCTGGATCCATTCGATGGTCATCGCGAACGGGTTGTCGATGCCCTTCTCGATGGAGAACCGCCCATTCGGCAAATCCTTGAGCTTGCGGGCCTCGCTCAGGCAGACAGGATCGACCTTGTCGAGGAGAGCGCGCAGCGTCTTGGCTCGCTCGGGGCTCATGCGGGCGTTGCGGACCAGTAGCGCCGTCTCGGCAGTTCCGGGCCAGGTGCCGGCGGCATCGAAGGGTGTTTTCTTGAGCAACTCTTGAACCTTAAGAATCTGCGTCGCCGAGTTCTCTTCGTCCGGCGGCGGCTCCAGCTCGGCGATCAGATCGGGCCAGCGCCAGTTGGGATCGGCGGCGTCGATCTCGGCGTAAAGTTCCTGAAGCTTGCGTTCCGCCCACCAGCCCGTGATGAAGTAAAACGCCACCGGCGTGACGAGGATGACGAGCACGACGCCGCCCAGCAGCTTCCAGCGCCAGCGCCGTTTGGGCCGAGCGGGGGCAGGGGGTGTGGTGGTTTGCATGGCCTCTACCCATTTTTCCTGGCGAGCCGGCGGGTTTATCCCGCCGGGACAAGCCCGGCGGCTCGCTAGCCCAGGTTTTTAAACAGCTTGTCAGCGCGGCCCATCTACTTCCGGCGGCGCCACCGGCGGCCGGGCGTCTTGCCGGCGCAGGCGAGGATCCCACAGCCGGAAGCCGATGTCCACGCCGGGATCGATCGGATGCTCCCGATCGATGTGCCCCTGGTTGTCTGTCTTATCAACGCCGATCGAGTAGATCACGACTCCCTCCTTGGTGCGGCGATAGCGCAGCGGCTGCCCATCGACCGGATCGAGCGGCACTGCGTCGAGCAGCTTCTCCTTTACCAGCACATCCAGCGCCGCCGGCCAGTCCTTGTGCCGCAGCCGATAGCGCTCACACGCCAACGCCGCGGCGGCACTGCGCAGAATGCTCTGACTGCGGGACTCGGCCATGTGGACCTTCGCCAGGGCGGGGGCGAGCAGCTTGGTCAGGACATTCGGTGTTTTCTTGATCTCGGCCTCCCACTCTTGTAGCTTCGCACCGCGCTCATGTATCGGGACCTTGGCGATCTCGACGCAACGGTTCATGTGGCGAAGGTGATCCGGATAATGCTTTAGCAGCGTTGAAGGAAACAGATCGAACAACCAGTCCTGCGGCGTCGGCGGCCCGCCTTTCGTCATGCTGCCGAGCCAGCTTGCCTTGACCTTGCCGGCGCGAATATTCTCGAAGAGATGGTGATGCATGGCCCGTTCCCCGCGGATGGCGGCCAGCCAATGGTTATTCCGGCTCTCCCGTTCGAGAGTCGGCTGCAGCAATTGCATGGTTTCTTCTTTGAGCGTTCCCTGTGCCAGCACCCTTTCCAGCGCGTCCACGGCAATCGAATTCATGGCGATGCGAATGAGATCGGAGATGAGGAAAAGTTCCCCCTCCATCGCCCGGCCCGCGTTGATGATCGCCAGACACGACAAGGCAGCTTCGTCGCATTTCTCCTCCTGGGCAAGCAAGTAGGCGTCGTGCTGCAGCCACTCCGCCATCTGCCGTGCGTTCTGGTGATCGGGAATGAGCGTGCTGAAGGCGTCGTCGCTGAACTTGACGGAGAACCGCCCGCGCGGCATGTCCTTGAGCTGCCGGGCGAGGTCGAGGCCAACGCCGATCTTTGCCAATTGACCGCGAATCAGCTCCGTTTGCTGCGTGTTGAGCTGCGTGGTTTGCGGCAACTTCGCGAAAATCAACTCGTAGTTCGGCGCGGCGCCGACATGAATCCGGCCTCCCATGGCGCGTGCCTTGATGATTTGCAGCGCGGAGTTTTCCTGATCGGGAATCTGCGGCCGATCGGCTTCGAGTTCCAGCAGCTTCTAGCGCGGCAAGTCCAGCGCCGCCTCCGCCATGGCGGCATCCCAGGCGTTTTGCGTGGCGAGGTGCGAATAGTACATCCACGCCGTCGGCACGAGGATCAGGATCGCGACAATCGCCAGCGCGATCGGCCACCAGCGCCGGCGCGGTCTGAGCGGCGGGGCTTGCATTGGAGTTGTGGTGGGTACACTCATGACGGTCAATGATCGCCGAATTGTACCAGGATTGCAAGGGAATCGTTGGTTAGCCCGACGCGCCAGCGAGGAAAGCGTATTTTTCTGTAGCACCGAAGGTGCGCAAACAAATCAGCCCAGGGCAACGCCCTGGGAAACGTGGTCAACAACGGGCGTAGCCCTGAAAGGGCGCTACAAGGATGGTTGCCGACATTTGTTGTGCCCCTTCAGGGCGATACCATCTTGGGCGTGCCGCGAACCCAGGGCGTTGCCCTGGGCTGATTTGTGGCCGCACCTTCGGTGCTCCAAGGCGGCAATCGCTGTCCATCAGCGCTCCTCCTTCTCTGGCAACGCGATCGGCGGCAGCGGCGGCCGGCGGCGGTTCCATTCGTCCCACAGGCGGAAGCCGATGTCGAGGCCCAGTTCGAACTGCGTAACATAGCTGCGGACGTGGGCGAGGTTGTCCTTCTCACCCAAGCCGATGGAGTAGACTACGATGCCCTCCTTCGTGCGGCGATAACGCAACGATTGGCCGTCAATTGGGTCGAGTGGCACTGCGTCGAGCAGTTTCTTTCGGACCAAGACCTCCAGCGACGCGGGCCATTCTTGATGCGTGAGCCGATAGCGCTCGCAGGCCAGCGCAACTGCGGCGCTGCGTAGCAATGCCTGGCTTTGGCATTCGTGCTGATGAAATGTCCTAATACCTAGCATATGAGCGAGCAAGGGGTTGGGCGGTTTCTTGCGGTACTCCTTGCTGAGGTATCCTTCCAACTCTTGCAATTTGACCTCACGCTCATGCGTGGGCAACTTGGCGATCTCGACCCTACGATTCATGTAACGGAGCAGTTCAGGATAACGTTTGACGATCGCACTCGGGAACCTATCCGACCACCATTCCTGGATCGTGGTTGGGTCGTTCGGAGCGCGGGACAGTCTGCTCCACATGACTTTGCCGGCGCGGACATTTTCAACAAGATGGTGGTTTCCCGCCCGTTCTGCACGAATTTCCGTCACCAGTTTGGTTTGTTTGCTTTCGTCAAGGAGGGCTGCATCCTTTCCAAGGTTGGCTCCGTCGCCGAAGTCTGAGCCAAGATGCGTTCGAGAATAATCACGGCTCGGATCTGAATGTTGATGCGCACCAGCAAATTGTATTGCGTTGGCTCATCGGCCAATGATCGGCCGGTGTT
>SHZY01000155.1 GCA_009692065.1 Gemmataceae bacterium | reverse complement strand
CTACTTTGCCGATCAACCCAGCCCGAGCCTGCTGCCCGACACCACCTGAGCCGCTTCCTGCCGGTACTCCCATTCATAACGTAGTGTTGGCCATTCTCGAACGCAACTGGTACGCGCTGTCGGCAGTATTCGACCGTGAACGGCTACGGTTTCTGTTCATCCCGGTTTTTCAGTTCTTTTGGATCTTTACTGCAACGCTGGGTTTGGCCAGAGACCTGAACCGCTATGCCAGTCGCAACCGGCTGCGCGCACCTCCTGCGCCGGTGATGCTGGGAGCCGCCCTGGCGTTTTTCTTCGTCTTGACGGCGATTCCATTTCTTGGCGTTGTACCGGCCTTGCTGAATCTCATCATCATTCCCCTATTCATGCGCCGCGTCTATCGAACATCGCGGTGTTTACTACCGGAAAACGAAGATCGGGCTCGAGGCCGATCGGGCCGGCACAGAGGTCGGAGCGGTTCATGGTTTTCGTGCATCCGCCATGTGGGCAATCTTACTCGCGCCGATCGGGCTGAGCGCTTTCGTCGCCGGTGGAGTTCTTGGAGTTGACACGTGGATGGGACATGAAGGTCATCGTCGCAGTTTGGAACGTCATCAACAGCGGCTCGTTGAGTTGGAGAAATTACCCGCAAAAATGCGTGGGGACCGGGAGCACGAAATTCGCCAAGGGCAACCGTTCATCGATGCGATCGAGCGTGATTACCTCCCAAGAGCAAGATCGAAATTGATCGTACACGGCCTCACGTGTGGCATCGGATTTCTCATGTGTCTGGCGGCGTTTGGCCTAAGCCTGTGGGCAAGGCGCGCCCGCGTTCAGCAAGCCCATGACGAGTCGCCGGTGGATTCAGCCGAAACAGCGTAACCGACTTACCCCACCCACGGCGCCGCCTTCTTCGCGAAGAACGCCCGCAGCCCCTCCTGGCACTCGTCCGTCAAGCGCGGGGCGGCACTGGCCTTGGCGGCGTCCTCGATCGAGAGGGCTTGCCGTGAGAATTGATGCAGCCACTCCTTCGTCTTCGCCAGCGCGTTGGGGCCGCCTTCCGCGCACGCTTTCGCGATGGCCAGGGCACGCTCCATCAGCCGATCCGCGGGGACCACTTCGTTCACCAGGCCGCAGCGCGCCGCCTCGGCCGCGTCGATGATCTCGCCGGAGAGGAGAAGATAGCGAGCCGTGCGTTCGCCGACGTGGCGCATCAGATGCGGCATTACCATGGCAGCGACGAGGCCGCGGCGGACTTCGGGGTAGCCGAACTTGGCGTCGGGCGTCGCCAGCGCGAGATCGCACACCGTCGCCAGCCCCGCGCCGCCGGCAACCGCTGCGCCTTGCACGGCGGTAATGGTCGGCTTGGGGAGCGTGTAGATCAAGTCGAAGAGCTTGGCGAGGCGCAGGGCGTCGTCCCAGACCGGCGATGGACGGGCGGGGTCAGGAGACCCTCGCCCAACATCTGGAGACTCGCGCCCAACACCGGTTAGCGATTCCTGCAACTCCGCGAGATCCATCCCCGCGCAGAACACCGACCCCGCGGCCGTCAGGATCACGACGCGCACGCCATCCTCGTTTCGCGCCCGCCCAAACGCGTCGGCAAGCGCGTCGATCAACCCTCGGCTAAGCGCATTGCGCTTGTCCGCCCGGTTGATGGTGATGACCGCGGCGGCTTGCCTGACTTCGTACAGCACCAGGGCTTCGTTCATGACAGCACCTCCTTCATGACGATCATTTCCTCGAGATTAGCGGGCCGATCGATCTCCATCTGCAGGAGCGTGAGCGCCAGCGTCTTGCCCTGCGTATCGATGCGCAGCGAGCGACTCGCGCCGCCGGCGAGGACGTCGTGGAGGACGAAGTTGAGGCCCCACACGTTCGGCGCTTCGAATCGCTCCACCCGGCTCGGCTGCATCGGCGCAAAATACTTTGCCACGCTTTCTTCAGTAAGGAACGTTCGCAGCCATTCGTAGCCGGCATGCGTGTAGGAGATGACGGCGATGTTGGCGTGATTGCCTTTGTCGCCGGATCGGCCGTGGGCGATGTCGCTCAAGCGGATTCTTTCGCTCATGCCAGCACCTCGACCTTCGCTTGCACGACGCTCTTTTCGATCAGCGCGGGCCAGTAAGCGAATACCTCGCGCACCTGCGGACGGCCCGTGGTATAGCCCGTCACGCCGGGCGGGCCGGACGTCACCAGCGGGGCAAATTCCTTGGCGAAGCGTTCGACCTTCGTTTTATCGGGATCATGCACGCTGACACGCAGTACGACCTCGGCGAGCCGAGCCGCGTCAGCGGCCGGTTGAAGCCCCGGAGCGCACGCGCCGGCGCCGAGGCATTCGACGTTGCTGCGCGCGAACGCGTGGCCGATCCGCTTTAGCAAAGTCGCGCCGCACAGTCGCGCCTTGGCAACGGCGTCCGGCCCGGCGATCGTCAAGGTGCCGCTCGCCATGTAGCCGTCGCGATAGGCGATGGACACCTTGTACGTGTCGGTCGCCGAGGTTCCGCGGGCGGCTGCGACATGCATCGTGCGCGCATCGGCGGGTTCGAGCGCAACACTTGTGAAATCGGCGACGACGTCCGGCGTCAGGTAGCGGGCCGGGTCGCCGACTTCGTAGAGCAGTTGCTCGATCAGCGTCTCGCGGGTGACGCCGGGACCGGCATCGGAGGAAATCGTAAAGGTCCCATCGTCGGCGAGATCGACGAAAGGGTAGCCGATATCGGACCAATCGCCAACCTCGCGCCATCTGCACCACAGGCCGCCGCACACCTGGGCGCCGCATTCGATGAGGTGGCCCGCCACGCTGACGGCCGACAGGCGATCCCAGTCGTCCCACTTCCAGCCGAACTCGTGCATGGCAGGGCCGACGGTCAGCGACGCGTCGGCAACGCGTCCCGTGATGACGATGTCCGCACCTTGCGCCAGTGCGTCAGCAATCGGTTTCGCGCCGAGATAGGCGTTCGCGCTGACCACGCGCGGGCGGATCGATTGCAACGCCGCACCGGTGTCGAGATTCGTGAATGGATGGGTCGGCACCAGTTCGTCAAGTTGTGGCAGCAGATCATCGCCCGAGACGATCGCAATGCGCCGCGCGAGTCCCGCTTTCTGCAAGATCTCCCGCGCCCGCTGTGCGCACGCCAGCGGGTTCATGCCGCCGGCGTTCGTGATAATCTTCAGCTTCGGTTGTTGCCCGAGAGTCGGCGCGAGGCGCTGCAGTACATCGAGGAAATCGCCGGCGAAGCCCGCAGCGGGATCGCGCTGCTTTTGCAGGGCGAGGATCGACATCGTCAATTCGGCGAGATACTCCAGCGTGAGATAGTCGAGCTTGCCGCGTTGCGCGAGGCGGATCGGCGCATCGACGCTATCGCCCCAGAAGCCGCAGCCGTTGCCGATGCGAATGGTTTTCATGACTCGCTCACCCGGAAAAACATCCACGAAGGGCACGAAGAGCACGAAGAAAGAATCGAGATGGGACCATGTCCGCCGCGGTGACGGATTCTACGGGCTTCCTTCGTGTCCTTCGTGTCCTTCGTGGATGTTTTATTTAAGCAGCGCGGTAAGCCAAAGTGAATCGGTGAGGCGGGCAAACTCGGCGACCGGCGCGCGGGCGAGGCGAGTCGGTCCGTCCTTGGGCGTCCCGACGATGCGGATCGGGCCAGCGAATGTGGTCTTGTCGGCAGACCGAAGCGTGATCGATTTCGCGGTCGCCGTGACGGCAATCTCCTTCGGCAATCCCAGGACGCTCAGGCTGATTTCCTGATTGAACCCGCCGACGCGCGTGACCGTCACGAGAATCTCCAGCGGCTTGCCCGGCACAAGCGTGAAATTGTCGCCCGCCACTTTCAGGTCGAAGTCGGGCACGATCGGCCCGGCGCGGAGCCGATAGACGTAGCGCATGCCGGCGGCGCCGTGCAGGTCACTCACTTCAATGCGATAGTTGCCGTCGCCGGGGGCCGTGAAATCGAGCGATGCATCGCTGCCGATGGCGCCGGCCTTGGCTTGGGCGATCGTCTTGCCCGCGGCATCGGTGAGGCGCAGGACCGGATCAAGCGGAAAGCCGAGCGTGCGCGCCTCGATGCGGAACGGGACCTTTTGGCCCTTCTTGGCGTCGAACTGGTAAACGTCGATGTCGCCCGGCCTCTCGAGCCGACCGGTGATCGTGACCGGCGGTGCAAATGCCATCGGCTGCGCCCGAGTCGCCTTGCTCTTGACCAGGACAGGGTGCGGCTCCACGCGCACGAAGAACGGATTGGCGATACGCGGATCGAACAGCTTCAAAGTGTCCGCCCCCTCGCGCGGCACCACGGCGAACTTGCGGAGATCGTCTGGGAGGTTCCAGCCGACTAGCTCGACCGCCGCCGGCGCAGCGCGAGAGACAGCCAACGGGTAGGCGTATTCGACCCACGGCCCCGTCGTCAACGTCAAGCGATAGACAAAGGTTTCCTTCCCCGCGAACCCGATCGTCCCGTCGGCCAGCGCCGGAAACGCGAAAATTCGCACCAGATACGTGCCATCCTTCGGCGCCGTGAAGGCAATCTGCGGGTCGAATTCGTGATAGTCGTCGTTCTGCTCCAGCACGAAGCCGTCGGCCGATAGAATCTGCAGGATGCCATCCATCGGCGAGCGCAGGGTTCGGTAGGCTTCGAGCGACGCGACCAGCGTCTGCCCTTTCGTCAACTTGACGGCGAAGGTATCGACATCGGCCGGCTTGGCGAGCCGGCCATTGACGACGACCTGGGACGTGGCAAGCACCTGCGGCTTCTTCGGATCGTCGTTCGGCTCCTGCTCCAGCACCTCCGGCAAGACGCCGACGAGGAACGGTCGGGCCATGCTGGCGCCGTCGTCATCGTAGAGCCGCAGCCAGTAGGTACCCGGCTCGGTGTCTTTCGCCACGGTGATAGCAAATTTGCCGCTGGTTTTGCTCGGTTTGACGTCGATGCCCTTGCCATCGCACCACGCCTTCACGGGCCACCGCTCGAACGTGCCGGCGGCGGTGACTTCGACGGTGCTACCGCGCTGAGCGCCGGCGGGGAAGAGGTAGTCGAGCTTGGGAGGGGCGGCGGAGGCGGGTAGTGAAAATGCCATGCCAGCCAGAATGGCGATAGAGATAGAACGAGGTGTCATGTCGGAAGCCCGCTCGCATGTTAGCCGGAAGCGCAAGCGACGGATCGCGTAGAAAACCGTCGCTTGCGCTTCCGGCTAACGTGTAATCGCAATTGTGACTTCAGGTACTACCCCATCAACTCCCGGATCGGCTCCGTTTCGCTCACCAGGTGCGTCGGCCGGCCTTGCGGCGTGTAGAGGATCTTGCCGGGGTCGATGCCGAGCTTGAGGTAGACGGTGGACGCGAAGTTCTCCGGGCTATTGGTGCGGCCGACCGGGCTATAGCCGCGCACGTCGGTGGCGCCGATGGCCTGATTACCGGGCGTGCCGGCGCCGGCGAAGAGGACCGACATCGAGTTCGACCAGTGGTCGCGCCCCGCATCGCGGTTGACCTGCGGCGTGCGGCCGAACTCGCCGAGCGCGATCACCATCGTGCTGGCCAACATGCCGCGCTGGTCGAGATCCTCGATCAGCGTCGCCACGGTGGCGTCCCACGACGGCAAGCGTTGCGTCAGCGAATTGAAGACATTCGTGTGATGATCCCAGCCGCCGTCGTAGAGCGTGATGAACGGCACGCCGGCCTCGACCAATCGCCGAGCCAGTAGGGCGCGTTGCCCGAACGGATTGCGGCCATACTGCTCGCGCACGCGGTTCGGCTCGCGATGAATGTCGAACGCGGCCTGTGCTTCGCGCGAGCGGATCAGGTTGTAGCCTTGCTGATAGTGTTCGTCGAGCGCGTTGACCGGGTCGCCGGCCTCCTGATCGGCGATGCGCTGCATGCGATCGACCTCGCTGCGGATCTCGCGGCGCGAATCGAAGCGGCCCTCTGACAATCCACGCGGCAGGGCGACATCGCGGACGCGGAAGTCGGCGCTGTTCGGATTGTCGTCAACGATGAAGGGAGCGTAGCGAGCGCCGAGGAAGTTCGGGCCGCCCGAGCGTGACATGCTCGGCATCGAAAAGTACGCGGGCAGGCCATGCGGAGCGCCGCGTTCGTGGGCGGTGACGGAGCCGAGGCTCGGGTGGAAGCTGACGAACGCGCCGCAGCCGACCGGGATGCGCGGCGGTGCGCCGGTCATCATGTAGTGGTTGCCGGCGCCGTGGTTGCCCTGATCGTGGCGGATCGAGCGGACGATGGCGGTCTTGTCGCTGATGCCGGCGAGCCGCTGCATGTGCTGCGAGTAATAGACGCCGGTGGTGCGCGTCTGGATCGGCTGGAAGTCGCCGCGGATCTCGGCCGGGGCGTCCGGCTTGGGATCGAAGGTCTCGTAGTGCGTCGGCCCGCCGTCCATCCAGATGAGGATGCAACTCCGCGCCGGCGCCGCCGACGTGCCGGAGCCTTGAGCCTGGAGCCGCAGCATCTCGACGAACCCCGTGCCGCCGAGAGCGGTCAGACCAAGCTTGAGGCAATCGCGGCGTGAGACGCCGAGGCAGTTTTTCTGGATGGTCATGAGGGCTCCCCCGTACAGATTACCACAACGCTAATATATCACCTTTTTCGCCGCGTCAGTCAATCCTTGAACACAAACTCCGGCGTGTTCATCAGGGCCCACAGCAAATCCTCGGTCGCCTGCCGACGGGGCACGCCTTCGAAGCGGCATACCGCGTTGCCGCGCTCAGTATCGGTCGGATAGCGGCAATACACCAGCAGATACAGGTCGTCCACGATCTCCGGCGTCGTCTTCTTGCTGGCGGCCAACGCGGCGGCGCGGCCGTCGGCGCTCGTGACCTTGGCGTGCAACTTCGGCGAGTTCATCAGGTGCAGGGCTTGCACCACCGAGGTTTCGCTCATTCGCTCGCACGGCGGGTCCTGGTTCGGGTCGGGGCGGCCGAAGCTGTCGAGGAAGACCGATTGCGTGCGCACCGTCCACAATTCCATGGCGCGCGTGCGCGGCGGGGCGGCGGAGAATGCTTCCGGCACTCCCGTGATGTCGCTCATGGTGTCCAGAAGCACCTCGCCGCGCAGCCGTTGACGATAGTGCCGCGAGTAGTTGCGCAGATCGCCGACGTTCTGCTTGGTGGGAATCGACGAGAGGCCGTAGGCATGGCTCGTCATGATGGTGCGCAGCAGTTTCTTTTGATCGTAGCCGACCTTGCGGAAATGGTCGGCGAGCGCGTCGAGCAACGGGCCGTTGCTGGGAGGGTTGGTTGCGCGCATGTCATCGATTGGCTCGACGAGGCCGCGGCCCATCAGGTCGGCCCAGATGCGATTGACGGCGACTTTCGCGAAGTACGGGTTGTGCTCGGAGGTGAGCCAGGCGGCGAGGTCGCGGCGAGGGTCCTCATCCGCAAGCCCAGGGACGGCCGTCCCTGGGCTTGCGGAGAGTGGGAAGAGCGGCTTCGCTGGCATTATCTTGCCGCTGGTGGGATGCTTGACCACGCCGGTTGGCGCCGTGAAGATGACCTCTTCGCTGCCGCTGATTGGGGCGGAGATGCCGGTGCCCTTGCGGCCGATGCGACCGAAATGGGCGGCGAAGCTGTAGAAATCGTCCTGGCTGTAAACTTCGAACGGGTGATGATGGCACTTGGCGCATTCGAGCCGCACGCCGAGGAATAGCTGGCTCACCATCGTCGTCAGCTCGGCCGGCTCACGGCGATCGCGGAACATCACCACCGCGCCGTTCTGCCAGGTGCTTCCTTGCGCGGTCACGATTTCCTTGACGAACTGGTCGTACGGCTTGTTCTTGCGAAAGGAATCGCGCAGGAAGGCATCGAGCGTGAAGACCGCCTTGATGCCGACGTGGTACGGATTGGGCCGCATCAGATCCGCCCATTTGTTCGCCCAGTGGTCGGGATACTCGGGCCGATCGAGCAGGGCGTCAATCAGCTTGGCGCGTTTGTCGGCTGATTTATCGGCGAGAAATGCCTTTGTTTCCTCCGGCGTCGGCAGCCGGCCGATCACGTCGAGATAGGCACGGCGATGGAACGTCGCATCGCCGCACGGCTCCGAGGGCGTGATGCCGAGGCGCTGCAGCTTGGCGTAGACGAGCTCGTCGATGAAGTTCTTCCGCGGCAACTTGGCGTAGACTTCTGCCGGCACGCTTTTGGGAAGCGGGATGACGATGTTGCAGACGGCGAACTTTTCCATGAAGCGAGCCATGATCGCCGCCTCGCCTGGCAGCGGGCCGGCCTTGACGCGGCCGTCGGCGTTGACCGAGGCGATCACGCTTTCATTCGACTGGAACATCGTCAGGTGGGTGACGTCGGCGCTGGTCTTGTCGGAATAGTGGGCAGTGATGACAAGTTGCTGTTCGGCGCCGGGCGTAAGACCCTCACCCCCGGCCCCTCTCCAGGGGGGAGAGGGGAGCAGGAGGCGCTCCGTCGGCTCGACGGTGATGCGTTCGAGAACCGGTTCTTCCTGCGGCGTGCGCGGCATTCCGGCGGTGATCCATCGCAACAGGACGCTGTAATGCGGGTCGCTCTTGTAGAGTCGCCGACCGCCGCCGTGAGGCATCTCGCCGATTGGCTTGAGCAAGAGCAGACTGTTGGCGGGGGACGCCGGGAAGACGCGCCGGCCGCGGGCTTCCTGTGAGATCGCGGCGTAATCGAAATCGTGATCGAAGCCAAGCAGCGAGAGCTGGAAGCCATTCTGCCCGCGTTGTTTGCCATGACAGGCGCCGGCGTTGCAGCCCATGCGGGCAAGGATCGGCTGTACGTCTTTCTCGAAGGTGGCGGGCAGATCGCGTTTGCCGTCGATCACCTTGAAAGTTGCACGAGTTTCGATTCCATCGACCTTTGCGATGATGGTTCCGCTCCCGTCGCCGGTGGGGGTGACGATACCGTCGGCGCTGACGGCGACAACGTTGGGCGTTTGGGATTCAAAGCGCGCATCGCGCGTGCGATCGCTGGCTTTGCCGTCTTTCGTCAGCGTGACGATCAAGCGTTGCCGGGCAGTTTTGCCGCGCAGCGTGGCGTCGCTCGGCGAGACGGTAAGGTCGTCCGCGTGGACGGAGAGTGGGATAGAGAGCAACAGCAGCACGCCGACGAGAAATGGCAGATTACGCATGGCGGGTTTCGATCGAGGAGGGAGGATTCTAGCGTGCGGGCGTTCAAAGCAAGCGCCCCGGTAATCGAAACTATAGCGGTTTCGGAGGAGATGGGATAGGGAAGAATCTGGTTAGCCAGACGCGCGAGCGACGTCTGGCGATTCCGCTGCTTTTGTAATAATCCGTCGCTGACGCGTCCGTCAGAGATCATGGTCATGCGTTTTCTACGCCTTTCGTTCCTCTGCGCCGCCAGCAGGGAATTCAGCGCCCGCTGCATTCTTGGTGAACGGTCAATGGCCGTGAACATTGCACGATGGTCCGACCTCCCTCACCGCCGGTTTTTTCAAACGATTTTTCTCGATTTGGCAGTTGTCAACCTGCCCAATTCCGCGTTACATTGAAGCACGGCTGTTTTCCTCCCTCGAGACAATTGATGAAACGGTTCCGGCTTGTGTGCTTGATGCTGCTCGGAGTCTTTGCGCATTCCGAATGGGGTAGCGCGGGGGAGACGGAATGGAGCGCGCAGAAGAAGAACCACTGGGCCTGGCAGGCGCCGACCCGCCCGGTTCCGCCGACGGTCACCGACAGCGGCTGGGTGCGCAATCCGATCGACGCGTTCATTCTTGCGAAACTTGAAGCGGCGAGTTTGAAGCCGGCGGCGCGCGCGAGCCGGGAGCAGTTGATTCGCCGCGTCACGTTCGATCTGATCGGTCTGCCGCCGACGCCAAAGGAGATCGACGCGTTTGTGAACGATCGTGATAATGCGGCGTGGGAGAAAGTCGTCGATCGCCTGCTCGCCTCGCCGCACTATGGCGAACGCTGGGGCCGGCACTGGCTGGACCTTGCGCGCTACGCCGAGAGCAACGGCTACGAGTTTGACGAGCCCCGCCCCAACGCCTGGCGCTACCGCGATTACGTGGTTGCCGCGTTCAACGCTGACAAGCCATACGATCGCTTCCTCAAGGAGCAACTCGCCGGCGATGAGCTTTACCCCGATGATCCGCAGGCGCTGGTGGCCACCGGCTTCAACTTGCTCGGCCCAGACATGACCGACTCGGCCAACCAGGCGCAGCGCCGGCAGAACACGCTCGACGACATGACCGACACGGCCGGGCTCGTCTTCCTTGGGATGACGGTCGGCTGTGCGCGTTGCCATAACCACAAGTTCGAGCCGATCACGCAGGCAGATTTCTTCCGGATGCAAGCGTTCTTCGCTCCGGCGGATTTTCGCCGCGACCTGCCGGTGGTCGAGCCGGCCCAGAAGGCGGCGTTCGAGCAACATCTGAAAACCTACCAGGCGTTGACGGTGCCAGCTCGCGCAAGCCTGGAGAAGCTGGAGGCGCCCTATCGCCAGAAGCTGTACGACGCGCGCTTCGCCAGGCTGGCCGACGCCGCCCGCGCTGCTCATTTGCTTCCGGAGACGGAGCGCAACGCACTACAGAAAGAAATCGTCGCCAACACCGCCCGGCTGCTGGTCGTGCCCGCCAAAGATATCACCGCCACGATGCCCAAGGACGAGCAGGCCCGCCAGCAGAAGCTGTTGCAAGAGCTGAAGAAATTCGACAGCCAAAAACCCTCGCTGCCCACAGCCATGGGGCTGCAAGAGAGCGGCAAAACGCCGAAGACCTTTCTGCTCAAGCGCGGCGAGCTGAAGAACCCCGGTGATGAGGTGCAGTCCGGCTGGCTGACCATCCTGTCGCCTGGCCATCGCGCAGAGCCCGCGCCGTTCAAGGCAGCGTCACCGATTTCGACCGGACGGCGCACCGCCCTGGCAAACTGGATTGCGCGTGCCGATCATCCGCTGACGGCGCGCGTTATCGTCAATCGCCTCTGGCAGCACCACTTTGGCCGCGGCATCGTCGCCACCCCGAGCGATTTCGGCCTGCGCGGCACCCCGCCTACCCATCCGGAACTGCTCGACTGGCTTGCCGTCGAGTTTGTCTCCCCTCTCCCCTCGGGAGAGGGGCCGGGCGTGCGCGGCGCGTGGAGTCTCAAACGCATGCATCGCCTGATGTTGCTCTCTGCCACGTATCAACAATCGACGACGCCGGCGCCTGAAGCCCTCAAGAAAGACCCGCCGAACAACCTTTTCAGCCGCATGAATCGCCATCGTTTGGAAGGCGAGATCATCCGCGACAGCCTGCTTGCCGTCAGCGGCCGGCTCAATCGCCAGGCGAGCGGTCCGGGCGTCTTTCCGCCGATCGCGCCGGATGCCGCCGGCGCCAAAGATTGGAAGGCGAGCGCCGACCCGGCCGATCACGTGCGGCGCAGCGTCTACATCTTCGCGCGGCGCAACCTGCGTTTCCCATTCCTGGAGCCGTTCGACGTGCCCGACTCGAACCAGAGTTGCCCGCAGCGCGAGCGCTCGACCACCGCACCGCAGGCGCTAGCGCTCTTGAATTCCGCCGATGTCGCCGTCGCCGCGAAGGCGCTCGCCGCACGCCTGGAGAAAGATGCCGGCACCACCGACGAGCGGATCACGCTGGCGTACCGCTTGACGCTGGGCCGAACGCCGACATCTGGCGAAGAGCGCCTGGCGCGCGCGTTCCTGGCGGAGTCGCCTTTGCGCGAGTATTGCCGCGCGCTGTTCAACGTGAATGAGTTTGTCTACCTGGATTAGGGTTTACGTTTAGCGTTCGCGCGAAACCGCCGGACAACTGGCCGCCAAAGGATAGGATTCTCCCATGAATCGCCGTGAACTCCTCGCAAGCGCCGGCTCCGGGTTCGGCATGATCGCGCTGGCGTCGATGCTGGCCGAGCAAGATCTACTGGCGCAAAGCCCAGGGACGGCTGTCCCTGGGCTTTCCCCGCGCGCCCCGCACCATGAGGCGAAAGCCCAGCGCGTCATCTTCCTGTTCATGTCCGGCGGCCCGAGCCATCTGGAGCTGTTCGATCCCAAGCCCGACTTGCAGCGCCTGCACGGCACCCCGCTGCCCGAATCCTTCGGCCCGGTCGCCACGCGGCGCAATGTCGAGCGCAATCGCTTGCTCGGCACCCGGCGCGTCTTTCGCAAACATGGGCAGGCGGGCATCGACGTTTCCGACCTGTTGCCGAACCTGGCGCAGTGCGTGGATGATCTCTGCGTCCTGCGCGGCTGTCGCGGCGTCAGCGTCACGCATCCGGAATCGGTCTACCTGATGAACACCGGCTCGATCTTGATGGGCCGGCCGAGCATGGGGTCGTGGGTCTCCTACGGCCTCGGCACCGAGAGCCAAAACATGCCGGCCTATGTCGTTCTGCCCGATCCCGGCGGCTGGGTCAAAGGGGGCGCGCCGGCCTGGGGCAACGGCTATCTCCCCTCCACCTTTCAAGGCACCGTGCTGTCCGGCGGCGCCGCGCCGATCCGCTATCTCAATCCGCCCGCCGGCGTCAGCTCCACCCAGCAACGCCGGACGCTCGACCTCGTCAATCAGCTCAATCAAGAACACCTGCATACCCGCGCCGGTGATACGGAGTTGAGCGCCCGCATTGCCGCCTACGAGCTTGCCTTCCGCATGCAGTCGCACGCCCCAGAAGTCGTGGACACCACACGCGAATCGCAAGTCACCCGCCGGCTCTATGGCCTCGACCGCTCCGAGACCGCGGAGTTCGGCCTGCGCTGCCTTTTGGCGCGGCGCATGGTCGAACGCGGCGTGCGCTTCGTGCAAGTCTACTGCGGCGACACCAACGGCTGGGACGGCCACTCCGACGTCGATGGCAACCACGCTCGCCTCTGCGCTCAAAGCGATCTGCCCATCGCGGGCCTCTTGCGCGATCTGAAGTCGCGCGGCTTGCTCGAATCAACCCTCGTCATCTGGGGCGGCGAGTTTGGCAGAACGCCGATGACCGAAGGCACCACTGGCCGCGACCACAACCCGCACGGCTTCACCATGTGGCTCGCCGGCGGCGGCGTCCAAGGCGGCCAAACGATCGGCAGCACCGACGCCGTGGGCCTCCGCGCCGCCGAAAACGTCACCCACGTCCACGACATCCACGCCACCATCCTGCACCTCTTGGGCCTCGACCACGAACGCCTGACCTATCGCGTGAACGGCCGCGACGAACGGCTGACGGAGAATAGCGGGGAGGTGATTGAGCGGGTGATTGGGTAGTGCCGGTGGCGCTCGGGCGAGCGCGTTCACCAACGCCACCACAACACAAGCGGTCGCGGCGTCGCGCAGGAACAAGAAACGCGGCAAGGCATGACCCTTGCGGCGATTTGCTCAAAGCCGCCTCTGGGGGTTGAACCCAGGACCTATGCTTTACGAAAGC